>NZ_CP025407.1:2797000-3108500 GCF_002847285.1 Streptomyces sp. CMB-StM0423
GCACGAACGCCTCACCGACACCGCCGCCCAAGAAGAGATCGACAGTCGCTTCTTCGCAATCGTCACCGACCTCGTCGGCACACCGCGCGAACTCATCGATCCCAGCAACGGGGAAATAGCCTGGCGCACCCGCACCACTCTGTGGGGAACCGCCGCACATCTCAGGGTTACCGCCGACACACCGCTTCGATTCCCCGGCCAGTACGCCGATCCCGAAACCGGTCTCTATTACAACATCAATCGGTACTACGACCCGTCAACGGCCCGCTACACCACCCCCGATCCCCTGGGCCTGAGCCCGGCTCCCAACCCCCTCACCTATGTCACCAACCCCCATACCTGGGTCGATCCGCTGGGCCTGGCTCCGCAGGGTGATGTCGAGTGGGTGGACCCGGAGGACATCAACTTCTCGCAGCGAACCGTGACGGAAAACGACTACGCCGACCGCATGAGGGCAGGAGACTGGGACTGGTCACGACCCGACGCTCCACTCGACGTCATGGATGTCGATGGCCAACTTGTCTCGTACGATAACCGCAGGCTCGATGCGGCACGCGAGATCGGCCAACCCGTGCCGGTGAGACGCGTGGATCCGAATGCGCCGCACCCGGCCTCGACAACCGGAAGAACATGGGGCCAGCAGTTTCAGCGGAGAATGAATTCGGGACGAAACCGGAACGCGTTGGGCGAACCGGTCCCGCGGCAGGGGCTGAGTGAGCGGCCCCGGCATCTACCACCAGGAGGGTGCGGCAGGTGAGCGTCATTGAGGATTTGTGGAGAGAATTCAGACTGCCGATCCGCAATGCGCTGCACTTCCGGGACGGGAGGTCATACGACGTGGTCATCGACCCGGACAGCCCGAGTGGGCTGCGAGTACGGGACAGCTTCGACCTCGCCGACTACGTCGCGTCCCGTCCTGATTGGACTTCAGAGGTTGACGGACTGGCCTCGGTGGAGAGGGAAGACGGGGACTTGCTCTGGGCCGGCGACGGGTCCTACGGCTCCGAAGGCTTCGTGGCCCGCCTGCAAAGTGACCGTACAGTGGTGTGGGCGATCTTCTTCACCGACTCCAATCCCTTTACAGAGATTCGGACATCGGGACCGCACGCGACGTTCCTGTCGACTTCCGGGGTCAAGATCACCCTGGATGTCGACGACCCGAGAGTCTGATACGGAGCGGCCGGCGGCGCTGGGACAGCCACATCGGGCGGGCCGGCTCCGAGGTCGTCCGCCACGGTGACGCCCGGGCGGCCCGCCGGGGAGGTCTCGCGGCCGGCGCGCCGGGTGGCGTGTCGCCCGGAGGGGCGGGCGAACGGGCGGGTCGGCGGGCGGGGTTGCTGCGTCAGCGCGGTGGCGGGGGCTCGGTGAGGGCGGTGACCTCCGCCGCGTACAGCTTCGCGGGGTCGAAGCCCATGTCCCTGAAGTGGCCCGCCAGTTCCAGCGACAGCACCCCGTGCAGCCGGGTCCAGGCGGTCAGTGCGCGGTGCAGGACGGCGGGCGGCGCCGGGTGGCCGCGGGCCCAGTCGCGGTGGGTCGCCAGGTGGCCGGCGAAGGGTGCCTCCGCGGGCTCGTACGGCAGCGCGGCACAGGCGTCGAGCACCGTGCCCATGATCTCGGCGGAGATCGCGGTGATGTCGTCGGGGGCGCGGTAGCCGGGGATGGGCGTGCCGTAGATGAGCAGGTAGCGCTGCGGGTCGGCCAGCGCCCACGTGCGCAGGGAGGCCGCCAGGGCGCGGACGTCAGGAGCGCCGGCGGGCACGTCGGCCGCGGTGGCGCGCATCGTGTCGGCGAGGCTCTGGTACGCGTCCCTGATCAGCTCGGTGATCAGCTCGTCGCGGTTGGCGAAGTAGCGGTAGAGCGCGGGGCCGCTCATCCCCATCTGCTTGGCGATCGCGTTGAGGGAGAGCGCGGAGGCGCCCGCCGTGCCGATCTGCTCCCACGCGTGCTCCTTGATCTCCGCGCGCACCTGGGCGCGGTAGCGCTCGCGGGGGGTCGTCGAGTCCGTCTTCGCGGCCATGGCCTGCCCTCACCCCTTACAACCTCAAGGTCTTGTGAGAAGGTATCACTCATTCCGTTGACTCCAGCCTTTCGCGAACGTTATAACTTCTAACAGAAGGAACGGCCTATACGAATCGGGAGACCGCTATGTCAGCCATCACCCACACCTCCGAGGGGCGGTAGACCGATGCTGTCGCGCATTGCCGAGCTGGCCATCCGCCGCGCCCGCCCGCTGCTCGTCCTCGCCACACTCGCGGTCGCCGTCATGGCCGTCGCCGGCTTCGGCGCCTTCGGCAAGCTCAGCGGCGGCGGGTTCAGCGACCCGGACGCGCCGTCCAGCCGCGCCGAGCGGGTCATCGACGAGGAGTTCGGCGGCGATACGAACCTCGTCCTGCTCGTCGACGCCGAGCGCGGCGGGCCGGACTCCCCCGCCGCCGCCGAGCGCGGCCGGCAGCTCGCCGACGGGCTGCGCGCCGAAGAGACCGTCTCCCACGTGGTGTCGTACTGGGACCGCGACGACGCGGCCCTGAAGTCCCGCGACGGCGACCAGGCCCTCGTCCTCGCCCACGTCGAGGGCGGCGACCGGCACGAGGGCGAGAACGCCGAGGCGCTGATGGCGAAGTACACCGGCGAGCGGGACGGCGTCTCCGTACGCGCCGGCGGCACCGCCGCCGTGAACAGCGATATGGCCACGCAGGTCGCGGAAGACCTCGCCCTCGCCGAGGCCGTCGCCATCCCGGTCACCCTCGTCCTGCTGCTGGTCGCCTTCGGCAGCCTGGTCGCGGCCCTGCTGCCGCTCGTCATCGGCGTGATCGCGATCCTCGGCACCCTCGCCGAGCTGTACGTGCTCGGCAGCATCACGGACGTCTCCGTCCTCTCCGTGAACCTCACCACCGCGCTCGGCCTCGGCCTGAGCATCGACTACGGCCTGCTCCTCGTCTCCCGCTTCCGCGAGCAGTTGGCGGCCGGCGACTCCGTACCCGACGCCGTCCGCCGCACCGTCACCACCGCCGGGCGCACCATCGCCTTCTCCTCCGCGGCCGTCGTCGCCGCCCTGGCCGCGATGCTGGTGTTCCCGCTGGTCTCGCTGCGCTCGTTCGCGTACGCCGGGATCGGCGTGGTGGCGATCGCCGCGGTCAGCTCGCTGCTCGTCATCCCCGCGCTGCTCGCCGTGCTGGGCCACCGCGTCAACAAGGGCCGCGTCCCCGGCACCCGCGCCGCCCACCGCACCGACTCCCCGCTGTGGGGCCGGATCGCGGCCGCCGTGATGCGCCGGCCGGTGCTGGCCTCCCTGCCCGTGCTCGCCGTGCTGCTGCTCGCCGCGAGCCCGCTGCTGGGCGTCGGCTTCGGCACCCCCGACGAGCGGGTGCTGCCCGAGAGCGCGCAGAGCCGCCAGGTCACCGCGGAACTGCGGGCCGGGTTCGCGGCCGACGAGGAGGCCGCGGTGCAGATCGTCACCACCGGGCCGGTCGCGGACGGCGCGCTCGGTGCGTACGCGAGCGACCTCTCCCGGCTCGAAGGCGTGCGCCAGGTCGACGCCGCCACCGGCAGCTACGCCGACGGCAAGCACGCGGCACCGGGACCGGCCGCCGACGCCCTCGCCGCCCCGGACGCCCGGCGGCTCACCCTCGTGCACGACCTGACCCCGGCCTCGGGCGCCGCGCAGGACCTCGTACGCGACATCCGCGCCGTCGACCCCCCCGCGGGCGCGGACGCGCTCGTCGGCGGCAGCGACGCCCGGCTCGTGGACTCCAAGGACGCCATCGCCGACGCATTGCCCCTGGCCCTCGCCTGGATCCTCGGCACCACCTTCGTGTTGCTCTTCCTCTTCACCGGCAGCGTGATCCAGCCCCTGCGCGCCCTGGTCCTCAACGCGGTCAGCCTCATGGCCACCATGGGCGCGCTGGTCTGGATCTTCCAGGACGGCAACTTCAGCGGCCTGCTGGACTTCACCGCCCAGCCGATGGAGACGGGCACGGTGGTGCTGATGTTCTGCGTCGTCTTCGGCCTCTCCATGGACTACGAGGTCTTCCTCACCAGCCGCATCAAGGAACTGCACGACGCCGGCGCGACACCCGCCGAGGCGGTCGCGAAGGGGCTCGCGGGCACCGGCCGGATCGTCACGATGGCCGCGGGGCTGCTGGCCGTCAGCTTCTTCGCCTTCGTCACCAGCGGCGTCAGCTTCATCCAGATGTTCGGTCTTGGCAGCGGGCTGGCGATCCTCGTCGACGCGGTGGTCGTACGGGGCGTGCTCGTCCCGGCGGCGATGCGGCTGCTCGGCCGGTCCGCCTGGTACGCGCCGGCGGCGCTGCGCACGCTGCACGCGAAGGTCGGGCTGAGCGAGGGCCCGCGGGCCGCGGAGGCGGCGCGGAGGACGGAGTCCACCGGGGCTCCGGCGTCCGTCGAGGTTCCGGAGTCCTCGCAGGTCCACGACGTGGAGAAGCGGGAGCCGGCGGGCGCGTAGCGCCCGGAATGCCCGACCTCACGTGGCGGGTGCGGGAGTTGACAGCAATCTGCCAATTCCCGCCCCGCTCCCGGCGGGTCATGATGCCCGTACGGCTCCGACGTCGGTGACGCCTGAAGTGGGGTATCCGGATGAGCAGTGGCTCCTCGCCCGCACCGTCCTCGCCGACCCCGCTCCCACCACCCGGTTCCGCGGTGGCCACGCACTGCCCGTACTGCGCGCTGCAGTGCGGCACCCGCCTGCGCCCAGGCGCCACCCCCGCGGAGCCGCTGCGCGTCGAGCCGGACGCCGACTTCCCCGTCAACCAGGGCGGGCTGTGCCAGAAGGGCTGGACCGCACCAGCCGTCCTGCGGGCCGCCGACCGGCTGCGCACCCCGCTCGTCCGCGACCGCACCGGCCGCCTGGCCCCCGCCGACTGGGACGGGACCCTGGACACGGTCGCCGCCCGGCTCGCGGAGATACGCGCCGCGCACGGCCCCGACTCCGTCGCCGTCTTCGGCGGCGGCGGGCTGACGAACGAGAAGGCGTACCTGCTCGGCAAGTTCGCCCGCGTGGCCCTCGGCACCCGGATGATCGACTACAACGGCCGGTTCTGCATGTCGTCCGCCGCGGCGGCGGGCGTCGCGGCCTTCGGCCTGGACCGCGGGCTGCCGTTCCCCGTCACCGACCTCGGCGAGGCCGACACCATCCTCCTCGCCGGCGCCAACCCCGCCGAGACCATGCCCCCGTTGATGCGCCACCTCAACAAGGCCGGCGCCCTCGTCGTCATCGACCCCCGCCGCACCGCCACCGCCGAGCGCGCCGCGCTCCACCTGGCGCCCGCCCCCGGCACCGACCTCGCGCTCGCGCTCGGGCTGCTGCACATCGCCGTCACCGAGGGGCGGCACGACGAGGAGTACGTCTCGGCCCGTACCGTCGGCTTCCGCGCCGCGTGGCGGCGGGCGGCCGGCTGGTGGCCGGAGCGCGTGGAGCTGGTGACCGGCGTGCCGGCCGACGCGCAGCGGGAGGCGGTGCGGCTGCTGAGCGAGGCGCGGCGCGCGTACGTCCTCAGCGGGCGCGGCGCCGAGCAGCACAGCAAGGGCACGGACACGGTGGCGGCGTTCGTCAACTTCGCGCTGGCGCTGGGGCTGCCGGGGCGGCCGGGCTCCGGGTACGGGTGCCTGACCGGGCAGGGCAACGGGCAGGGGGGCCGCGAACACGGGCAGAAGGCCGACCAGTTGCCCGGCTACCGGCACATCACCGACCCCGGGGCGCGGGCGCACGTCGCCGACGTGTGGGGCGTGCCGCCGGAGAGCCTGCCGGGTCCCGGGCTGAGCGCGGCGGAGCTGCTGAACGCCCTCGGTACGGCGGACGGGCCGCGGGCGCTCCTGGTGTTCGGCTCTAACCCGGTGGTCTCGGCGCCGGACGCCGAGCGGGTCCAGCGCCGGCTGGCGGAGCTGGACCTGCTGGTCGTCGCGGACTTCGTACCGTCGGAGACCGCGGCGATGGCGGACGTCGTGCTGCCGGTGACCCAGTGGGCCGAGGAGGAGGGCACGCTCACCAATCTGGAGGGCCGCGTCCTGCGCCGCCACCGCGCCCTGACGCCGCCGCCGGGCGTACGCACCGACCTGGCCGTGCTCCACGAACTCGCCGTCCGGCTCGGTGAACCGCCCCACCGCTTCCCGGCGGAGCCGCGCCGGGTCTTCGACGAGCTGCGCCGCGCGTCCGCCGGCGGCACGGCCGACTACGGCGGCGTCAGCTACGACCGCCTGGACGCGGGCGAAGCGCTGCACTGGCCCTGCCCCGCCACCCCCGAAGGATCCCCGCCGCACCCCGGCACCCCGCGGCTGTTCCTCGACCGCTTCGCCCACCCGGACGGCAAGGCCCGCTTCCAGGACGTCGACCACCGCGAGCCGGCCGACGCACGCGACGACCGCTTCCCGCTGTGGGCCACGACGGGCCGGCAGCTCGCGCACTACCAGTCGGGCGCGCAGACCCGCCGGGTGCCGGAGCTGGTACGGGCCGCGCCGGAGGCGACGGTGGAGATCCACCCGGACACGGCGGCGCGGGCGGGTCTCGCGGAGGGCGAGCTGGCGCGGGTGCGCTCGCCGCGCGGCGCGGTGCTGGCGCGGGTGCGGCTGGTGGCGACGCTGCGGACGGACACGGTGTTCCTGCCGTTCCACTTCCCGGGCCACGGACGGGCGAACCTGCTGACCGGCACGGCACTCGACCCGCGCAGCCGGATGCCGGAGTTCAAGGTGAGCGCGGTGAGCGTGGAGCCGGTGGAGCTGCCGGAGCGGGTGCGGGAGCCGGCGGTGCGGGGCGCGGCGGGATGAGGCGTACGGTCACGGGGCGGCGGAGGCGCCGGGCGGCGGGCACGCAATCCGGGGCGGAGGCGGGCCCGTCCGGAACCGCCGGGAGTCCGCCGGCCGCCCGCGTCGTGATCGTCGGCGGCGGGCCCGTGGGCCACCGGGTCGCCGAACGCCTGCGCCACCACGGCCACGACGGACCCGTCACCCTCCTCGACGCCGAACCCGGCCCCGCGTACCACCGCGTCCTCCTCCCCGCCCTCCTCGACGGCAGCCTCACCCCCGCAGACCTCCGGCTGCCGGACCTCCCGGACGTGAACTTCCGCCACGGCGTCTCCGCGGCCGGCATCGACCGCCGCCTGCGGCAGGTGCGTACGACGGCACACGACCGGCTCCCGTACGACACCCTCGTGCTGGCCACCGGCGCCCGCCCGCACCTCCCGCCCGTCCCCGGCCTGCGGCACGCCTCGGGCTGGCTGATCGACGGGGTCACCGGGCTGCGTTCGCGCACGGACTGCACCCGTGTGCGCGGCGACGACATCGTCGTCCTCGGCGGCGGCCCGCTGGGCGTGGAGACCGCGGCGGCGCTGCGCCGCGCGGGCCGCCGGGTGACGCTGGTGCACCCGGGCCCGTACCCGCTGGACGACCGCCTCGACGCGGACGCGGGCGCGCTGCTGACCCGGCATCTGGCGGGGCTGGGCGTCGAGTTGGAGCTGGGCCGGGTGGCCGCCGGGGTGCAGCCGGGGAAGCTCTCGCTCGACGACGAATGGCTGCTGGCGTGGGACACCCTCCTGTGCTGCACGGGCGTCCGCCCGCGCACGGGACTCGCGGAGGCGGCGGGTCTGGCGGTACGGACCGGGGTGCTGGTCGACGCCGCGGGCCGTACGAGCGACCCGGCGATCCGCGCGGTCGGCGACTGCACGGAGCCCGGGGGCTCGCTGCTGACGGGGTGGGAGCAGGCGGAGGCGGTGGCGAGGTCGCTGACGGGCAAGGGCGTGCCGCGGGGGCTCGCCGCCGGGCGGCGCCCGGTGTTCCGGCTGCGGGTGCCGGGGCTGACGCTGGGGGTGCTGGGCGACGGGCGGGGCGGCGGGGGGGACGAGATCGTCACGTACCGCGACCCGGCCCGCAGCCGCTACGCCCGGCTGGCGCTCGACCCCGCGGGCCGCCTGCGAGCCGCCGTCCTGACCGGCCTCCCCCAGGCCCTGGCCACGCTCACCCAGCTCTACACCACCGACACCCCCCTCCCCGAAAGCCGCCTGGCCCTCCTCCTCGGCCGCCCCGCCCCGCGCACCGGGCCCCTGCCGGAACTGCCGCCGGAGGCGGTGGTGTGCCGGTGCAACAACGTGACGAAGGGGGCGCTGACGGAGGCGTGGGATTCGGGCGCGCGGACGGCGGAGGCGCTGGCGGAGGCGACGAGGGCGACGACGGGATGCGGTTCGTGCGTGGACGACATCAGGGGCCTGTGCCGGGAGTTCGCGGGAAGCACAGCATGAACCGCCTGGTGGTCATCGGCTACGGAATGACGGCACACCGCCTGGTGGCGGAGGTGCGCGCACGGGACCGCGGGGACCGCTGGCAGATCGTGGTGCTGGGCGAGGAGCGGCATGGGGCGTACAACCGCATAGGGCTGACGGACAGATTGCGGGGTGTAGGGGAAGCGGACCTGAAGCTGAGTGCCCAGGACGACCCGGGACTCCAGGTCCGCACGGACACGAGAGCAACGGCGATAGACAGACAGGCACAAGAGGTAGCGACGGCGGAGGGGGAATGCCTGCCGTACGACGCCCTGGTGCTGGCGACGGGAGCTGTTCCCGCCCGACCGCCGCTGCCGGGGGCGGACTTGCGGGGCTGTTACGTCTACCGGACGCTGGACGACGTCAACGCGATCCGCCGGGCGGCAAAGACCGCGCCCGGGAAGAGGGCGGTCATCGTGGGCGGGGGCCTCCTGGGCCTGGAGACGGCGGAGGCGCTCCGCCGCCACCTGGGCATACGCCCGCACGTGGTGGAGGCGGCCCGGCACCTGATGCCGGCGCAACTGGACCTGACGGCGGCGGAGATGCTGGCAACGGGCCTGCGCAAGAGGGGCATCCACCTGCACGCGGGGCTGGCGCTCAAGTCCATCGACGCGGGCCCGGACGGGGCGGCGACGGGAGTGACCCTGACGGACGAAACCCGCATCAGGGCGGACCTGGTGCTCTTCACCGCGGGCACCCGCCCCCGCGACGACCTGGCGGCGACCGCGGACCTGCCCCGGGGCGAGAGGGGCGGCTACCTGGTGAACGACGACTGCCGCACCCCGGACCCGGCCATCTGGGCAATAGGCGACTGCGCGGCGATCCGCGGCCGCCGTACGGGAACGGTGGCCCCCGGCTACCACATGGCCGCCACCGTGGCCGGCCACCTCACCGGCAACCCCACCCCGCCACCGCCGCTGTCCCCGGCGGAACCGTCAACGGTGCTGAAACTCCCGGGCGTAGACGTAGCCAGCATGGGCAACCCCCACCCCACGGGGAACGCCACGATAGAACTCACCTACACCCACCCGGCCCCCACCCCGCGCTACGCCAAACTCATCCTGGACCCGGAAGCCAACACCCTCCAGGCCGCCATCCTGCTGGGCCACCCGACCGCCTACCCCCGCTTCCACGCCCTGGTAGGCCAGGAACTCCCGGCCCCGGCAGAACAACTCCTGCTCTGAAACCTAGAGCTGATCCAGTTCCTTGCCGTCCGCGTCCAGGACCTACCAGGCGCCCTCCTCCCCCGAGGTGCGCCCCGCGCCGCCCCGCGGGGTCGGGGTTCGGGGCGGCGCGGGGCACGGGTGGAGGGCCGGTGGGGTCAGCCGGTTTCGGTGGCGGAGGAGCGGGCCGGGACCCTCAGGGTTTTGCCGTCGGAGAAGGTCACCGTCTGGTCCGTCGCGCCGTAGTTGTGCGCCGCGTACGTCTTCGTGCCGCCCGTCGCGAACACCGCCGCCGTCGGGCTGTCCGCCGTCACCGTGGGGTCCGGGGCGCCCGTCGCCGCCAAGGTGTGGATCCAGTGGTAGACGTGCGCCCACGACTCGCCGGCTTCCGGCGCGTACGTGCCGCCGCCGCCCGCCGCGTACGCCTCACGCGCCGCCGCCGGGTTGCTCAGCGCCTGGAACTCCCAGAGGAGTTCGCGCCATTCCACCGCCGGGCCGCCGTTCTCGCGTTCCATCTCCGCGAGGTTGCGGTCGATCGCCGCCTTGTCGCGGGCCAGGTGCAGCGAGGCACCCGTGACCGGGAGGACGTTGATGCCGTGGATCTCCTCCGGGTTGCCGGTCCACCACGTGGCGTGCGCGCCGCCCGCGCTCCACACCATCCCCAGCGTGTTGTGCTGGAAGTCGGCCGGGAAGGCGTCCTCGTCGGCATCGAACCAGTAGTTGCGTACCGCCTCCGACTCCGTCGTCAGCAGGTACACGCCGAGGTCGCGCAGCTCGGTGTCGCCCGTCGCGGCGCCGAACATGATCAGGCCGGCGCTGAGGTTGACCGACTCCGACGACGCCTCCTGGTTGTTGCCCGCCGCGAAGCCCGCGTGGCCCGCGGCCCAACTGTGGCCGGCGTAGACGTCGAAGCCGCGCAGGAACGGGTAGCGGTCGCCGTCGCGGGCCGGGTTGGCGGCGTCGGCGATCAGTTCGCGGACCATGCCGCCCCAGGCGGAGTCCGCGGCCCAGGCCGGGTCGTACTGGGCGACGACAGCGGCGGCCATCACGTAGTAGCCGTAGTGGAAGTGATGGTCGTTCAGCTCGGTGTCGCTGCCGTACGAGGCCGGGTAGCCGGTGAGCGTCTTCCACACCGCGTCATACGAGAACTCCGTCTCACCGCCCGCCGTGAACCACTCCTCCAGCCGCGCCTTCATCACCCCGAGGATCTTGTCCCGCGCCGCCGTCGCGCCCACCTGGTCGGCGAGCGGCACGACCTGGGCGAGGCGGCCGAGGGCCTTGCCCGTCCAGTACGTGTCGGCGCGGCCGACGGCGGCGGTGTCGGCGACCTCGTTGACGAAGGCGGTCAGCCGCCCCTGGTCCACCCCGCCCGACTCCGGCAGCGCGGGCAGCACGCCGGTGACGTCCTGGGAGGTGGTGAAGGAGGAGCCCTCGCGGACCTTCATCGTGCCGCGGGGCGAGACGTACTCGTAGGCCGTGAGCTGGTCGGAGGTGTGCTTCCACTGGTGCGGGTAGAGCGCCTGGAGCGTGCCGGTCTCGGTGCCTTCGCGGGCCTCGGTCTGAAGGGTGTACGTGGCGTTCATGCGGCCCTGGTCCTGCGCGTAGTCCCAGTCGACGCGGGAGCCGGTGACGAAGCTGAAGGCGTAGCGGCTGAAGGTCTCGAACGCGCCCGGGTCCGGCAGGACGGCGACGGAGTAGTAGTCCTTGCCGCCGAGGTCGGCGCTGAGGGTGCTGCCGGAGACGGTCCAGTCGCTGCCGGTGGGGGCGAAGAGCGCGTAGTGCTTGCCGCCGACGGTGATGCCGAGGGCGTTGCCGTCGTCGGCGAAGACCTGGGGCGCGGCGGCGGCGGTGATCTGCGCGGCGCCGCCGGTGGCCTCGGCGTAGACGTACGGGCTGCCGTGGCCGATGGTGGCGCGCAGGGTGCGGCCGCCGCCGGCCCAGTAGGGGCTGACGGTCCAGTCGGACCAGCCGTCCGCCCGGGCGTCGGGCGAGTTGAGGCCGGCGACGCCGAGGGTGAGGTCGGCCTTGTGCTGGAACTCGTACTGCACGCCGCCCCCGACGACGACGTGCTCGGTGGCGTACCCGACCTCAAGACCGCCGGCCACGGCGCGGTAGCTGAGGGGGTGGCCGAACATGGGCAGGGAGTACGGGTTGTCGGCGGCCCGCTTGAAGGCGAGCGACGACCACCAGTCGTTGGTCGGTACGGGCCGGTCCGCGACCCGCTCGGTCACCTTCGGCGTCACCGGCTGCCCGGCGTTGTCGACGGGTCCCGAGGTGCCGGGCGGCCGGGTGTCGGAGTAACTCCCCCGCCCGACCGGTATCTCCGCGGCGGCCGCCGGCCCGGCGGGCAGTGCGGTCCCGGCGGCGACGGTGGCGGCGGCGGTGAGGGCCAGGAGGATGCGTCTGCGCTTCGGCTGTGGTCCCACGAGCTGCGTACCTCGCAATGAGTGGGGGACAAAGGAGGGTGAGAGCGCTCTCAGAGGGGCGTGGCAGAAACTAGAGCCGCCCGAAACCGCTGTCAACACCTCTCGTCAGGACTCAACCCGACGTCCACTCACCCGCGTTCACTTTCCGAACGCGCTCCGGCGGGCCTTTACGGGCCGGAGCCCGCCCCGGCCGTACGGGACCGAGTACCCCCGCGCGCAGCGGACCCGGCGGTGTTCGCCGGGTCCGGGTCGGGGGGCGGGGGGCGGGGGGCGGGTCAGGGCTTGCGGAGGAGACCGCCGTACTCGTACAGCCTGTTGCTCTGCTTCGTGATGCCCACGTACTCCATCAGCTCCGGCGGGACCGGCGGCAGCGGCGGCTGGGACGGGTCCGGGCGCCACTCGGCCAGGTTCACCATGCCCGGGGAGACCGGCTCCAGGCCGTCCGTGAAGGCGTCGACCTGCTGGGGGGTGCGGGTCTGCCACGGGACCCGGTTGTTGTTCATGTACTCCGACGTGACCCGGGCGTGCTCCTCGTCGTCGGTGACGGCCTGGGAGATCGCGAGGTAACTGCCCGGCGCGGAGCGGTCGATGACGGTACGCAGGATGGTGCGCGGGTCGTCGGCGTCGACCAGGTGGTGGGGCACGGAGAGGAAGAGGATGGCGAGCGGCTCGTTGAAGTCGATGAGCCGCTGGAGTTCCGGGTGGCCGAGGACGACCTCCTGGTCGCGCATGTCGGCCGTGATCACCACGGTGGAGTCGTCGTCGGCGAGGAGCGCGCGGCCGTGGGCGAGGACGATGGGGTCGATGTCGACGTAGACGACGTGGGTGGACCTGTCGAACTCCTGCGCCACCTGGTGCACGTTGTTGTTCGTGGGCAGGCCGCAGCCCATGTCGATGAACTGCCGGATCCCGGCCTCCTTCGCGAGGTAGCGCACCACGCGGTAGAGGAAGAGCCGGTTCTGCCGGGTGATGTCGACGCCCTCGGGGAACCGCGGCAGCCCGGCGCGGATCATGTCGCGGTCGACCTCGTAGTTGTCCTTGCCGCCCAGCATCCAGTCGTAGGCACGGGCCGAGGTGGGGCGGTCGGTCGGAATGCCGGGTATCGCGGGTCCTTCGTCAGGCGTCACTGCCCACTCTCCTCGTCTGTCACGGCCGAACATACCTACGTACGGCGGGAGTTGAGACTATCCGCTCCCGTCCACCCGGACCACCGGGACTCGGCCCGCGCTCAAGGCCCGCGCCCGGCGCCGCGGGCGCGCGCCGGCGGGCGCCGCGGCGGCCGGGGACGGCCGGGGTGCCGAGCACCGGGCGCGGGGCGTTGACCGGGGGGTTTGCGGTGGGGAGCAAAGGGGTGGTCCGCGGGGGACCCGGCGGGCGATGGTGGTGACCGCAACGCGGAGGGCCGGGTGGACACGGCCCGGCCCTTCCGTTGCACCCCGTGCAGGTCCGCTCGGGGAGTGCAGGATGGGGGATTCGTACCGTGCGCAGGAAGATGAAGGCTTCTGCCGTGGCGAAGAGGGTCTGGGCCCGGTCGGCCGGGACACCTGGCGCGCAGCAGACCGGGGCCGACGAGAGCACCGGGCGGGGCGGGGTGGTGCTGCGGCTGCCGCTGCCGGGTGGGGCGCGGACCCCCGAGGGCGACGGGCCGGCCGCCACTCTTGGCGCGGCGAACTGCGGCGGGGCACTGCCATCCGGGTCTGCCGCTCATCCCGGCTGATCACTCCGGCCACCCGCGGTCGCCCCGCAGCCGCACCGGATCCGCACCGCGGCGGGCCGCCGGGCCGGGCCCCGGGCCGTACTCCGGTCCGCGGGCCGCCGGGCCGCCGCCGCGCCCGCTCCGCCCGCCGCACCCGACGCGCGCAGCACCGCCGCGCCCGCCGGGGTGAGGGTGTGCAGCACCGAGCCGCCGTCGCGGACCGCGGTGAACAGGCCCGCGTCGCACAGCGTGCCCGCGTGCCGGGCGGCCGCGAAGGCGGGGGCACCGGTGGCGCGGGCGAGTTCACCCGTCGTCGCGCCGTGCGCGGTGGCGTACAGGACGGCCGCCCGGGCCCGGCCGAGGAGCGCGGCGAGCCGCTGCTCCGGAGGATGGCCGGGACCGGGGGGTACGGGGGCCTGCCGGTGGTGGACCGGGTACCAGAGGACGGGCGGGAGTTCGGGGTCCGCGAGGCTCACGGGGGCGTCGGCTGCGAAGTACGACGGCACGAGCGTCAGACCCTGCCCGTCCAGGCGAAGGTCCCGGTCCACCCCGGCGGGGTAGCGCACCTCCAGCAACGGGCGAGGCGGCCGACTTCGCCGCGCCCGGCCCGGTGGGCGCCACGGCAGGCGGACGCCCACGCCGCCCTTGGCCCTCCTCCACTGCGCCACCGGCGACACGGCCGCGGCAACCGACCACGCCGAACTCGCCCTGGCCACGGCCCGCGCACTGAACCTCCCCCGCACGGCCCACCGCCCCCCGACGGCCCTGGCGGCGACAGCCCACGCCACGAACACCCCCGACGGGGCCACCCGCCACGCGGCCGAAGCCCACCGCACCGAACAGCAAACGGGCTACCACCCGACCCCGAATCCCGCCCCCGGGAAGGCGGTTCGGCGGTTCCCGTACGGGGCGGTGGTGATTACCCGTGATTAGCTTGCGGGTTGCCTTGACGGCCTTCGGAGGGTGGCGGCACAGTCCCGGTAATACGCATTAGCCGCCGCCCTTTTCGGTCCCGCTCCCGGGCTCGTGCGTATGAGCAGTACGCGTCGCGCGCAGCCGCGCCACCCCCGCAGCCGACAGAGGAGCCCCCATGACACTCGACCGCCGCCGCTTCCTGCGCACCGCCTCCGCCGCGTCCGCCGCCACCGCCGGCGGCGGCCTGCTCGCGCTCGGCGGGGCCGGTGCCGCCCCGGCGGCCGCCGCCCCCGGGGCGTTCCCCGACTACCGGTACGTGCGCACGCTGCTGGTCCCCGGGCAGCTCTCGTACAACCCCAGCGGCGAGATCATCTTCCCCTGCGTCCGCGGCGTCTACGACCGCCTCTCCGCCCCGCGCGGCCGCTACTACCTCTACTACGCCCCCCACGAGAACCCCGGCGGCATCTGCCTCGCCTACGGCGACTCCCTGGAGGGGCCCTTCACCGAGTACCCGCGCAACCCGATCGTCGGTAACGTCTGGTCCCCGCACTACAGCGTCAGCCACGTCTCCTCCCCCCACGTCATGTGGCACGCCGGCCGCCGCGAGCTGTGGCTCTACTTCCACGGCGAGAACAACACCACCCGCCTCGCCCGCTCCAAGGACGGCATCGCCTTCACGTACGACAAGACCGTGCTGACCACCGCGATGCTCCCGGCCGGCACCACCGAGACCTCCTACGCCCGCGTCTTCCCGTACGAACTCCCGGGCCGCGGCGCCCACTACGTCATGCTCTTCATGCGCAACGACCGCTCCAACCACCGCGACATCGGCTGGGGCTGGTCGGCCGACGGCCGCACCTGGACGTTCGACCCCGCGCCGCTGATCGACCACGCCGCCGTCGGCGCCTCCGACGTCTCCGGCGCGCATCTGCTGGAGCGGGGCGGCAGCGCGTACGTCGTCTACCACACCGACAAGGGCAGCGGCGGGAACATCCTGATCACCGAGGTCGGCGCCGACTTCTCCCGCCGCAACCACCTCGGCGTCTTCTACGACTCCCGCACCACGGGCCCCGAGAACGGCCGCGCGGCGGCCCCGGCGTTCGGCACCGACCGCGGCGTGCCGTACATGATCTACGAGGCCGGCGAACGCCTCTCCGGCGTCATCGCCATGGCCCGCGGCTGACCCCCGGCGGCGGCGGGGCCGCCCCGGACCGGCGGCCGCTGTCCCCCGCGCGAGCTACGCGCAGGTGTCCTCCCTGCGGTGACGATTCCGGGGCCGCCAGGTCCCTAGCGTTCTGGGCAACCGGAGTGCGGCCGGCCTGCCGGCAGGCCCGGCCCGCCGACTCCGCCCGGATTCCCGCTCATTGGAGGACATCGTGTTCCGCAGCATCCGCAGCAACGGCACCGCGACGGCACTGGTCTGGCTGTGCTGTACGGCGGCCGGCGCAGGACTCGTCGGCTGCTCGGACTCCTCGGACACCGAAGACGCCGACGCCGCGGGCGGTGCGTCCGCCGCCGCCCAGGAGCGTACGGCCGACGAGGACCTGCTCACCGGCACCGAGAAGATCGACGTCGGCGGGCAGTCGGTCAACGTCTCCTGCTCCGGCAGCCCCGCGGCGGGCCGGCCGGTGGTCGTCCTGCTCTCCGGGGGCGGCGACGACCTGACGAAGCTGGCCGGCATCCAGAAGACGCTGAGCGCCGGGGACCGCGTCTGCTCGTACGACCGGCTGGGCCAGGGCGCCAGCGACAAGCCCGCGGGGCCGCAGACGATCGAGAGCACGGGGAAGGTGCTGACCGGGGTGATCGAGCAGGTCGCGGGCGACCGGCCGGTGGTGCTGGCGGGGCACTCGCTGGGCGGGCTGATCTCCGCGCGGTACGCGCCCGACCACACCGACCGGGTCAAGGGGCTGGTCCTCATGGACGCCACCTCGCCGACGCAGAACGCCGACCTGGCCCGTGAGATCCCCGACTCCGCGACCGGCCCGGCGGTCGAACTGCGCGAGCAGACCCTCGCGATCCTCGGCGGGAAGGGGCCGGAGAAGCTGACGGTGACGGACGGGGAGGTGCGGTCCGCGGGGGACATCCCGGTCGAGGTGATCAGGCACGGGAAGGAGTACCTGGCCACGGTGCCGGAGTACGGGCAGGGGCTGGAGCGGGCGTGGCTCGGGGGGCAGCGCAAGTGGCTGGCGCTGTCGGAGCGGAGCGAGCTGAGCACGGCGGAGAACAGCGAGCACTACATCTATGCGGACGAGCCGGAGGTGGCCGTACGCGCGATCCGGAAGGTCGCGGACCAGGCCGCCCAGGACTAGGCGCGGGTACGGAGCGGGGGGGCGGACGGTGCCGGTCATGCCGGGAGCACGGGGCGGCGGCTCACCCAACGGCGGGCCGCCCGCCGGCCGCCCGCCCCCCGCCGGCTCGCGCACCGGCCCGCCCCCGGGCGGCCCGTCCGTCTGCCGCCCACCCGGCACCGGCCCGTCCCCCGGCGGCCCCTCGCGCCGCCGCTACACTCCACCGGTGACGCGTCTTCGGCAACTCCCGGAGCGGTGGCGCCGGTTCGACGTCACGGTACGGGACCTCCCCCTCGGTCTCCTCATCCTCTTCGCCGCCCTCCTCCCGGCGTCCCACACCCACGGCACCCAGCTCGGCGGCCTCCCCGGACGCGACTTCGACGCCCTCGCCGTCGCCGCGGTCGCGCTCCAGTGCCTGCCCCTCGCCCTCCGCCGCCGGTGGCCGCTGCTCTGCCTCACCCTGGTGACGGCCGGCTTCGCCGTCGACCAGCTCCGCGGCTACCACTCCCTGGCCGGCACCGCCCAGGCCATCGCCCTGATGAGCGCGGGCGCCCACCTGGAGCGCCGTCGCCGCCCCCTCGCGCTGCTGTTCTCCGCCGCGTACGTCGCGCTGGCGATCGCGCTCGTCGGGGTGGGCGGGACCGAGGGGCCGAGCGAGTTCGTCATGTACTACCTGGCGATGGCCCTCGTGTGGGGCATGGGATCGTGGCTGCGCTCGACCCGGGCGGCGGAGGCCGCGCACCGGCGCCGGGTCGCCGAGGACACCCGTACCGCGGAACGTACGCGCATCGCCCGGGAGTTGCACGACGTCGTGACCCACCACGTGACCGCGATGGTCGTGCAGGCCGAGGCCGCCCGCTATCTGACCGCCGCGCCCGACCGCCTCGACACGACCCTGACCGCCGTGACCGACACCGGCCGGCGCGCCATCACGGACCTGCGGCACCTGCTCGACGTGCTCGACCCCGGCTACGACGGCGAGGCCGGCATCCCGTCGGCCGGCCGACTGCTGACGCTGGTGGAGCAGACGCGGCAGGCGGGGCAGCCGGTGGAGTTCACGGAGAAGGGCACGCCGCCGGAGTCGACGGGCAGCGCGGACCTCGTGGCGTACCGCGTCGTGCAGGAGGCGCTGACGAACGCGCTGAAGCACGCGCGCGGCAGCGCCACGTCGGTCGAAGTGCACCACGGGGCGGGCGAGATCACGGTGGCGGTGAGCACGGCGGGCGCCGCCGCGCCGGCCGCCTCGCCCGGTGGCAGCGGCCGGGGGCTCGCGGGGCTGCGCGAGCGGGTGGACGTGCTGGGCGGCGAGTTCAGCGCGGGCGGGGAGACGGGCCGCGGCTTCGTCGTACGGGCCCGGATCCCGGCGGGAAGTGTCTCGTGACCGCGCCGATCCGCGTCCTGATCTGCGACGACCAGGTCCTGGTCCGTACCGGCCTGGTGACCATCATCGACGCCCAGGAGGACCTGGAGGTGGCGGGCGAGTGCGGCGACGGCCAGACGGCCGTCGAACTCGCCGGCCGGCTGCGCCCGGACGTCGTGCTGATGGACGTGCGCATGCCGGTGCTCGACGGCATCGAGGCCACCCGCCGGCTGGCCGGTGCCCGGGTGCCGCGCCCGGCGAAGGTGCTCGTCCTGACGACGTTCAACCTGGACAAGTACGTGTACGAGGCCCTGCGCGCCGGCGCCGCCGGCTTCCTCCTCAAGGACGCGCCGCCGGCCCAGCTCCTGCACGGCATCCGCACCGTGGCCACCGGCGCGGCCCTGCTGGACCCCGAGGTGACGCGCAAGCTCGTCGGCCGCTACGCGGCCCGCATCCGCCCCGCCGACGGCGGCACCCCGCACGACATCCCGCTGACGCCGCGCGAACTCGAAGTCCTCCGCCTCATCGCCGACGGCCTGTCCAACGGCGAGATCGCCGCGGCGCTGCAACTCAGCCACGAGACGGTCAAGACCTTCGTGTCCCGCATCCTCACCAAGCTCGATCTACGGGACCGGGTGCAGGCCGTCGTCTACGCGTACCGGCAGGGCCTGGTGACCTGACCCCGCTCGGCGGCCGCCCCGCTCACCGGCCCCGGCGCTCAGTGGCCGCGGAGTTCCGCGCGGGCGGCGTCGAGGTCGGCGGTGCGCGGGCGGTTGTGCGGGAGCTTGCCGAGGACGACCGCCATGCCGCAGGTGTTCGTCACCGCGGAGAACACCAGGCCGCCCGCGATGCCGGCCGGGATCAGCAGCAGCGCCGGGTGGACGAGGACGCCCAGGAGCAGGCCGAGGAGCACCACGCTCCCCGCGGTGAAGCGCACCTGGCGCTCCATGCTCCAGCCGGCCCGGGTGTCGCAGGCCGCCGGGGTGTCCAGGTCGTGCCCGGCCGCGGCCCAGGCGCCGGTGCCGCCGACGAGGGTGGCGGCGGTGACGCCCTCCTCGGCGAGCAGCTTGCAGGCGCTCTCGGAGCGGGCTCCGGAGGCGCAGACGACGAGGAGGTCGCGGCGCTCGGCGGCGTGGCGTATGTCGTCCAGCGCGGCGCGCAGGTGGTCGAGCGGGATGTTCACCGCGCCGGGCAGGTGGCCGGAGGCGTACTCGGCGGGGGTGCGCACGTCGACGACGACGAGTTCGCCGAGCCGGGTGCGGGCCTGGTCCGTGGCGAGGCTGGTGGGAATGCTGGTCATGGCGGGTGGTGTCCTTACTGTTCGACGTCGTCCCTGGCCGGGACGTACGATACCCACAGGGGTATTTTTTTCCGAGGAGTGAGCGTGGAACTGGAGCTGGAGGGCGCGGACCTCAAGGCCGTGCTGAACCGCCTGCGCCGGGCCCAGGGCCAGATCTCCGGGGTGATCCGGATGATCGAGGAGGGGCGCGACTGCGAGGACGTCGTCACGCAACTCGCCGCGGCCTCCCGGGCCTTGGACCGGGCCGGGTTCGCGATCATCGCGACCGGACTGCAGCAGTGCGTGACCGACATGGAGTCCGGCCGCAAGAACGGGGAGGACCCCGAGGCGATGCGCGCCCGGCTGGAGAAGCTGTTCCTGTCGCTGGCATGATCACTCCCCGCGGCCGGCTCACGCCACCGCGTCGATCAGCATGAACGCGGCCACCGCGAGCAGCGCGACGGCGAAGATCCGCTGAAGCGCGTCCCCGGAGACCCGGGCGGCGAGCCGCTTGCCGCCGGCCGCGGCGAGGACCGCGGCGCCGGTGAAGGGGCCGACGACCGCCCAGTCGAGGTCCGCGACGGTGCCGGCGCGGGTGGCAAGCGCGGCGAGCGCGTTGACGGTGATGACGAGCAGGCTGGTGCCGACCGCCGCCTTCATCCGCATGCCCAGCACCCCGACCAGCGCCGGTACGGCGAGGAAGCCGCCGCCGACGCCGACGAACCCCGTGACCCCGCCGAGCCCGGCCCCGGCCGCGGCGGCACGGCCGGGGCGTACCGCGGGAATGGCCTCCGCGCGCCGGCGACAGCGCAGCATGCACACCGCGGCTGCTCCCGCGACCACAGCGAAGGCCGCGGTCAGCACCGCGCCGGGCACGTGGCCCGCGAGCGCCCCGCCGAGCATCGCGGGGGCGGCTCCGGCCGCCGCGAAGAGCAGGCCCGTACGCCACCGCACGTGGCCCTCGCGGGCGTGGGCGGCGAGCGCCGTGGCCGAGGTGAGGGCGACGATGACCAGGGCGGCGGAGGTCGCGGCCACGGGGCCGAAACCGAACAGGTAGATCAGCGCGGGCACGGCCAGGACGCTGCCGCCGCCGCCGAGCGCGCCGAGGGCGACGCCGATGAGCGCGCCGGCGGCGAGGGCGAGTATGACCGCGGTCACGGGACGGCGCCGGTGGGGTGGGTCCCGTACGCCGGACAGCCGCCGGGGCGTATCGGGCGCCGGCGGGCGGTCACCGGGCGGTCCGTACCGGAAGGCCCGCCTCGGCGGCGGCGTCGAAGGAGTCGTCGACGGCGACGACGTCGCGGCCCGCCGCGTCCAGGAGGGAGGCGGCGATGGCGGCGCGCATGCCGCCCGCGCAGTGCACCCATACCTCACCGGCGGGGACCTCGGCCAGGCGGCCGGGCAGGGTGTGGATGGGGATGTGGACGGAGCCCTCGACGTGCCCGGCGGCGCGGCGCTCCGCGGCGCGGCGTACGTCCAGGACGACGGCGCCGGCCGCCTTCCCCGCCAGGTCGGCGAAGGTGGCGCGGGGGAAGGAGGCCGGGGTCTCCCCGTCGCGTACCCAGTCGGCGGGCGTGCCGGTGGCCGCGGCGGCGGGGCGGTCGATGCCGACCCGTACCAGCTCGCGCTGGGCGTCGGCGAGCTGCGCGGCGGACTCGGCGAGCAGGGTGACGGGCTTGCCCCAGGGGATGAGCCAGGCGAGATACGTGGCGAGCTGCCCGGCGGCCTCGAAGTTGAGCGAGCCGGAGACGTGCCCCTCGGCGAAGGCGACCCGGTTGCGCAGGTCGACGACCCACTCCCCCGCGGCGAGCCGCTCGGCGATCTCCCCGGCCGCGGCGCGCGCGGGCGGGGTGAGGTCGACGGGGGCGGGGCCGGCGGTGTTGGCGGGGCTCATGTGGACGTAGTACGCGGGGGTGTCGTCGAGCCCGGCGAGCAGGTCGGCGACGAAGGTGTCGACGTCGCGGGTGAGGGCGTCGTTGACGGCCTTCTCCCGGCCGATGGTGGTGTCGCTGCCGCTCGCCTGCGCGGAGGAGCAGAAGCTGCCGAACCCGTGGGTGGGCAGCACGGCGGTCTCCTCGGGCAGCTCGTCGGCGAGGCGCCGCGCGGAGGCGTGCTGCGCCCGGGCCAGGCCCTCGGTGAGCCGGGGCTCGACCAGGTCGGGGCGCCCGACGGTGCCGATGAGCAGCGACCCCCCGCTGAACACGGCGACGGCGGTGCCGTCCTCCTCCAGCACGTACGAGGTGTGGTGGGGGGTGTGCCCGGGGGTGGCCAGCGCCCGCAGGGCGAGGCGGCCGTCGATCTCCGTACGGTCCCCGTCGCGCACGGGTACGCGCCGGAAGGAGACGCGGGCGCCGGCGGGCACGAGGTACGCGGCCCCGGTGACCCGCGCCAGCTCCAGACCCCCGGTGACGTAGTCGTTGTGCACGTGCGTCTCGACGACGTACGGGATCCGCACCCCGCGCCGCGCGGCGGCGGCGATCACGCGGTCGATGTCGCGCGGCGGGTCGACGGCGACGGCGGTGTGCTCACCGCCGGCGAGATAGCTGCGGTTGCCGAGCCCCGGCACCTCGATCGTGTCGACGAAGAACACGACGTACTCCCTTCCAGTGGCTAATTACCCCGGGGGGTATATGAGCGACCGTAGCACAATTACCCGGGGGGTATTTTGGGAAGCGGGAAGCGGGGAGCACCCGGGAGAACCGCCAGACGAGACCGCGCGGGCGCCCGGACACCGCCCCTCGTCCCACGCGCCGACCACCGGAAGGACAGCCGACCGCCATGCGCTACGACCGCACCGTGCACCTCGACACCGACTTCACCACCGCCGTCGCCCACACCCGCGACGCCCTCGCGGCGCAGGGCTTCGGCATCCTCACCGAGATCGACGTCACCGCCACCCTGAAGGCGAAGCTCGACCACGACATGGAGGACTACGTCATCCTCGGCGCCTGCAACCCGCCCCTCGCCCGCCGCGCCCTGGACACCGACCGCTCCATCGGCCTGCTGCTCCCCTGCAACGTCGTCGTCCGCCGCGACGGCAACCGGACCGCCGTGCAGGCCCTCGACCCCGGCACGATGGTCACCCTCACCGGACTCGACGCGCTGCGCCCGGTCGCCGAGGAGGCAACCGAACGCCTCGACGCGGCGCTCGCCGCGCTCGCCGCGCTCGCCGCGCCTACCGCGGCCGGGGAGACGGACTGACGCGCGCCTCCCTGGCGGCGGCCCGGGTGATGTTGCGGGCCATGCCGCCGAAGACGACGTGGTGGAAGGGGAACACCGACCACCAGTAGGCGTGCCCGAGGAGGCCACGGGGGTGGAACAGGGCGCGCTGCCGGTACCGGGTACGGCCCGCGGCATCCTGCTCGGCGTACATCTCCAGCCACGCCAGCCCCGGCATCCGCATCTCCGCCCGGAGCCGCAGCAGGCGGCCGGGCTCGATCTCCTCGACGCGCCAGAAGTCCAGCGAGTCGCCGGCCCGCAGCCGCGCGGCGTCGCGCCGCCCGCGGCGCAGGCCGACGCCGCCGGCGAACCGGTCGAGCCAGCCCCTGACCGCCCAGGCCAGCGGGAAGGAGTACCAGCCGTTGTCCCCGCCGATGCCCTCGATCACCTTCCAGAGCACGTCGGGGGGTACGTCGACGGAGAGCCGGCGTTCGTCCTCGTAGAGGCTGCCGCCCGCCCAGTCCGGGTCGGTGGGCAGCGGGTCGCTGGGCGCACCGGGCACGGCGGCGGACGACCACCGGGTGGCGACCCGCGCCTCGCCCACCCGGCGCAGCGCCAGGGCCAGCGCCTCGTCGAACGGCAGCGGGCGCCCCGGCAGGTCGGGCACGTACCGGGCGATGTCGTGCTCGCGGCAGACGACCTCGTGGCGCAGCGACTCGGTGAGGGGCCGGGCGATGGCGGCGGGAACGGGGGTGACGAGCCCGATCCAGTGGCTGGACAGCCGCGGGGTGAGGACCGGCACCAGAAGGATGAGCCGCTTGTGCAGCCCCGCCGTAGCGGCGTAGCCCCGCATCATCTCCCGGTACGTCATGACGTCGGGCCCGCCGATGTCGAAGGCCCGGTCGACGTCCGGCGGCATGGCGGCGGAGCCGACCAGGTAGCGGAGCACGTCGCGGACGCCGATGGGCTGGGTGCGTGTGTTCACCCAGCGGGGGGTGACCATGACCGGCAACCGCTCGGTCAGATAGCGCAGCATCTCGAACGACGCCGACCCCGAACCGATCACGACCGCGGCCCGCAGCACGGTGGCGGGCACCGCCCCCTCCAGAAAGATCCGCCCGACCTCGGCCCGGGACCGCAGGTGCGGAGACAGGGACGCCTCCGGCACCCCCCGCGGCGTAAGGCCGCCCAGATACACGATCCGCCGCACCCCGGCGGCATCCGCCTGCCGGGCGAAGACACGGGCCGCCCGCCGGTCGGTCTCCTCGAACCCACCGCCGGAGCCGAGGGCGTGCACCAGGTAGTACGCGACGTCCATCCCGCGCAGGGCGGCCGCTACGGACTCCTCGTCCGTGACGTCCCCGCGTACGACCTCGACGTCCCCGGCCCAGGGGTGATCGCGGAGCTTGCCGGGCGTACGGGCCAGACACCGCACCCGGTACCCGGCCGCGAGCAACTCGGGCACGAGCCGGCCGCCGATGTATCCGGACGCCCCGGTGACCAGACAATTCAGCGGTTCGGAGGCGAGCTGGCCATCGGCGTCCATGATCGATTCCTTCGGAGGGTCGGTCGTCACCGCGGGCGGGCAACACGGTTCCATGATCACGTCGGCGGGGCCACGGCGCGCGACGGCGCGGCCCGAACACCGGACACCGATCCGGCCGGCCGACCGGCATGTAAACGCATCACCACCCGCCACTCCCTTTGTCGGAGACCGACGGGCAAATGAGCGCTTGCCCGGGTCTGGCGGCTGCACGACGTCAACTGGCCGCGACGCGGAGTCAATTATTCCGCGGGAATGCGTGACGGCCTTGCCGTCGAACACATGATCCCCCTAGCGTGGCTGCCCGTTCGAAAGGCGAACACCCGCTGCGCGCCGGACCGCCGAATCCTGCCCCCGGCGCCGCGGTACCTGCTGATCAGCTCGCACCGCCGGGCAGGAGCGGGGGACCCACGGGTCCGGCCCCCGCCGGACCACGCCGTCCCTGCGACGGCTCGGGGTGAGGCCGCCGAAGCCGGCGGCCGGGCAGCTCCAGCCCGAACCCGACAGCTCACCTCGCAGGCGTCCGGAGAAAGAGGCCCGTACGATGTCATCCCCTCACGGCCGCCACCGCGCCGCGCGCCGCCCCGGCAGCGCCCGCAAACTCGCCACCCGCGCCTCCGCGGCGGGCGCCACCCTCGCCCTGCCGGTCATCGGCGCGTCCGCCGCCTTCGCGGCAGAGGACACCACCTACACCGTCGCCTCGGGCGACACCCTCTCCGTCATCGCGGCGGAGCAGGACGTCGACGGCGGCTGGAAGACGCTGTACGAGAACAACAGATCCGTCATCGGCGAGGACCCGAACCTGATCTCCCCCGGCATGGAACTCTCCCTGGACGGCCCCGCCGACGGCCCGGGCACCAACGCCGACAACGCCTCCTACGGCACCGCCACTGCCGCACCCGACCCGACGGCCGTCATGCCGGTAGACGGCAGCACCCCCACGGCGGGCTACGAGGCGTCGGGCGCGAACTGGCAGAACGGCCACACCGGCCAGGACTGGTCCGTCCCGGTCGGCACGACGGTCAAGGCCGCGGCCAAGGGCACCGTCGTGGAAGCAGGCTGGGACGACTCCTTCGGCTACCAGATCGTCATCAGACACGGCGACGGGGACTACACCCACTACGCCCACCTCTCGCAGACAGACGTCTCCGAGGGCGCCGCGGTCGGCATGGGGGACCGCATCGCCCAATCCGGCGCCACGGGCAACGTCACGGGCCCCCACCTGCACTTCGAGGTCCGCACGACACCGGACTACGGCTCGGCCAAGAACCCACTCACCTGGCTCGCAAACCACGGCGTAACAACCTGACACCATCCGGAACGGTTGGGGCGGGCCTCCAGGGGCCCGCCCCACCTCGCCGCCTTTCCTGCTGACACCGGGCAGAATCTGCCATCAGCAGAAGGGGAGACCGCTCCGGCACCGGGACCAGCCATGCTGGGCGGATGCCGAACGACGATCACGCCGAAAGCCTCCGCACGGCCGAACGACGCCTTCAGGCGGCCCAGCTCGCCTCCGACGTCGACGCACTGGGCGAACTGCTCGACGACGCAGGACGGTTCACCGGTCCCGACGGACGCCTCTACTCGAAGGACGACGACCTGGATGCCCACCGGACCGGCCACCAGGTGCTGACCGGCCTTGAGGAAGAGGACCTCCAGGTGTTCGCCACAGCGCACACCGGGGTCACGTGGTTCCTCGGCACGCTGGAGGGCGCCGTCGGCGGTCAGCCGCTGCGCGCACGGATGCGCTACACCCGGACCTGGACCCGCGACCGGGCAGGCTGGAAGATCATCGCGGCGCACGCCACCTTCGTCACCGAGTGATCCCGTCGGCCGGGGATCAGTCTTCCTCCAGGGGCCAGGTCTCCCAGACCGCGTCCAGGCGCCGGTACGCGTCGTCGAACCAGGCGTCGGCCAGGGGGATGGTGACCGTCACCGTCGTCAGGGAGGCGGAATGGTCCCTCATCGTGACCCGGCACCGGTCGTCGTCCCCGTCGAGCTCGACGTACAGCCAGGGAGCCCTGGATCCCTCGCGCCAGGCGATGTCGTGGCCCGCGTCGAGCGCGTCCAGAGCCTGCTGCCACTCATCCAGGTCCTCGGGAAAGAGCCAGGTCTTGAGGGTGCCACGGACGAACGGCGTTTCGACCACGAACTCCCCGACCAGCACATCCTCCTCGACAGGGGGCTTCCGCGCCTCCTTCCCGTCGATCCGGAGAACGACGCTGTTGCCGTCCCCCTCCAGACGGATCAGCTCGATCGGACCCTCAGCCATGACAACCCCTCCCGGCTCGCGCACGTCGCCGAAGACTAGTCGCCACCACTGACACGCCATCGGTTGAGGGTGCATCAGCCCGCGCAGGCACGGGAGTTGGAAACCGTGAGCACCGACGGACCGTCAGGCACCCGGGTCATGTGCACTCCGCGCACCAGCGGTCGCCCTCGCTCGCACAAGGCCCGCGGCAGCCGGAGGATTCGGGGCTCTCGCCGGGACGGCACCGCGGGCGGAGTTCGCCGGCGCGGTGCCGTCAGCGTGGGGAATGGACTAGATCATCTGCTGTACCCACCAGAAGAGCAGGCCCGCCAGCCCGGTACCGAGGCCGTAGTACAGGCCGTGCAGCAGGTGCGTATTGATCTCGCTCCTGCGCGTGCGGCACCGGCAACTCCGCCGGCAGACGGGGGCGTGGTGCACACAGGTCTGGTTGTTCCTCGGACGCACGGCGGAACTGGCCGGCGGGCGCGTGAGCTTCGGCACCGGGACACCTTCTTTCGTCAGTGCTGCTCGCAGTGGCGTTTGAAGCGGTCGGCGATCTCGCTTTCCGGCCGGCAGACCAGCGCGTCGCGGACGTCTTCGCGGGACGCCAGACGCTGTATTTCCCGGTGCATGTGCGGTTCCCAGCCGGGTTCGCAGTGGCGGTCGACGTAGTCGGCGAACAGGCTCACGCCGGATATGAACTCGTCGTCGGGGCCGCCGTCCTCCTGCAGTTGCGTACGCCAGTGGCCGGCCTCGGCGGGCTCGCCCAGGCCGAGGTGGTGCAGATGCAGGCAGTAGGCGGCGACGCGGCTGCCGGCACCGGCGGCCAACTGCCACCAGAACTGCGCGCTTTCCCGGTGATCCGCCTGGTACAGCATGCAGGCGAAGACCTGCATGCCGCGGATCGCCCCGTCTATGTCGGGCACCTCCAGCCAGACCTCGTGGCACTGCGGCCCGTGGTCGCTGAGCAGACTGGCCAGCCGGCCGACGAACCCGGTCGCCCCGGCCCGGTTGACGGTCCAGCGCACCAGGACCGACAACTCGTCCCGCGCCTGCACGACGGGAGAGGCGTCCGTGCCCGGACCCGTATACCCGGCCGGCCCCTCCTGCAGCCGCCGGAGCCCGGCCGCCACATCGAACCGCCGCCGGCCCGCCAGCATCATCTCCCCGGCCCCCGCCAGGAGTTGTTCCACCGCCGAGCTCTGCTCGCTCACTTCGTCTCCCCGTCCTTCTTCAGCAACTGCGCGAGGTCCCGCTCCAGGCGCTTCGTGGCGCGACGGCAGTGGTAGTCGACGGTGCTGGCCGTGACACCCAGGTACCAGGCGATCCGGTCGGTGGGGAACTTGCACAGGTAGCGCAGGACCACCACGTCGAACTGCCGCGGAGAGAGCTTCGCTATCGCCTCGTACAGCCCTACGCCCGCGTTCTGCTGCTCCAGGAGCTCCTGGTACACGGCCAGCACGTGCGCGATCTCGCGCCGTACCTCCGACTCCTCGACGTACGAGGCGACCACCCGGCGCAGGATCGCCCACGCCTGCTGCCGCAGGTCGCCGTGCCGGCCCAGTTCCTCCCAGCGGTTGCGGATCTGATGAAAGGCCAGGTGGATTGCCTCTTCCGCGGCCTCGTCGTCGAGCCAGTGCTGGGCGTAGGTGAAGTAGGCGTCCGCGTTGGCGAGGTACAGCGCCTCGCACACGGGCGGGACGTGCAGCATGGCGTGCGTCACCGGGCTGCTGTGATCCTCTGCGGGGACTTCCTCGGTCATAGGTCCTCTTCGAACGGGGGCCGGATATGGAGAATCGGGTGACTCCCTCGTCACCCGATGAACTTGCTGCACCCAGCCAACCCGACCACATGAGCGAACACGCATGAGCAGCGCGCCATTTTCACCCCGCGATCATGGATTCCACTCCACGCACAGTTCCTTACCTCGCGGTAACGCCCGACGAACTGCACGTTCGGGAATCCGGCGCAACTGCGGTCTACACCTCTCGGGCGTCGTGATGTGTCTCACAGTGCAAGCTGTGACCTGAGCCCTGAAATTGCAGACACGCACCGGAGGCCAAACCAGACCACAAGGCACCTGCAATTGCACGCCCCTCGACCGGAATTGGCAGGCACGCAGAACATCGCTCCGACCGATGCACGGGACACATGACGGGTGAAGGCACGAGGTCAGGCGGGCCGAGTAGATCACGACCAGCACTTCGGTACGACCGCTCGCGGGGTGACCGAAGACGTCGGCCGGGACAGGCTGCGCCGTGTGCCAGGCATGGCGGCGTATGTCCGTCCCCTATGTCTCCCCGACGGCCTCACAGCGTCGGCTGCTCGCCGAGCTGACGCAGGCCGCGCTCCCCGCCCCGAGCCGCGACCCCGCGCGTTCGCACGTTCGTCGACCGGCAACCCGGCGGTCCACTGCCGTGACGCTCGCCCGTGCTGCCCGGCGGCCTCAGCGTTCGGCAAAGACCTCGCTCACCCGCACCCAGGGCGGCGAGATCGACGGCGATTCAGTCAACTTCATTTCCCGAAACTCCGGGCATGGGGCCGAACGGCGTGGGGCCGTTCACCCATTCGTTGTCCTCACGCCAGTCGCCATGCGTCGCGATCACCGTTCCCACCGCTTCGTTGAGATGGAACACCTTGCAGGAACGATCTTGAAGTCACGATCCCAGTTTGCGAGTTTCATGATGCGCACCCGCCCGGCCCTTTCCCGTAGATCCGCGCGAAGGCGGCGGTGGGCAGTGGGCCCCCAGGTGTCCTCCCAGGCGATGGCGATCCCGTGCTTGCCCTCCAGGAAGCGCAGGAAGGCGGTGTCCAGGAGTTCCTCGTCGGTGTAGGTGAAGTCCGGTATCCCTTCGTCCGCTCCGACTTCTCCCGAACGCAGCATGAGCTGATCGACGTAGGCCAGGACTTTTCCGTCCCGGGCGTAGCCGATCTGATGCTCCCCGTTCACGCTGCGGTACACGGAGTAGGTCTGCGTCCCGCGTGACAACGCGGCCAGGTGGGCCGTGGAGCGGGCCGAGAACTCCTCGATCGCGTATGCCCAGCCGGGGACGGCGCCGGCGCGGATGATTGCCTCGGGGCGGGACAGGAAGCCGGCCTCGCCAAGGCGTGACAAGTGGGCCTCGTCATCGAGGTCGGGGAAATCCAGATCACCCAGCGGGTCGTCCTCCTCCCGCGACAGAAACTCCATCGCCGCGTCCTCGGTCATCTCGTGGATGTGCTGCGGCTCCGCGCCCACCCGGACCAGCAACTCCTCCGGCGTGATGTTCTCGCACAACGTGAAGGTGTAGCCCAGATCGTGCGCACTCGCTATCCACCGAATACCGTTCACCACGTCACGCCCTTCCACCGGCCCGGCAACGTACGCCGCAAGGTAGCCCGGCAATCCCCCCGCGCGGGCAAGGAACTTCTGAACACCCGGCGGACACGGGCTGCCCCAAGGGCGCCCTTCGGGTACGGGCGGAGGTGGCCCGGGGGCGGTGTCCGGCTCCCGGACCTGGGGGGATGGGAGGGTGGGCCGGGGTGTCAGTGGGCTCCCGTATCCTTCCGGCCACCGCACATCGACTGGGAGGACCAAGAGAATTGAGTCGCCTTTCCGCTTTCCCGCTGCCCTTTCAGGCATCGCGTTCCCTCTCCTTCGCGAAGCCTCGCACCCTGCGGGAACTTGAGATGATTCAGTGCAGCGCCCATATCCGGGCGAAGCCGGAGTGGTTCGACAAGATGAACGACGCCGGCGTCGTCGCCAGGTGGACGCAAGAGGCGATCGCCCAGGGCCTTACCGAAGCGCAGGTCCGTTACGTGCTCGCCGAGCTCGCGCATTACGCGGCGCTGCGCGACGGGAGTAACGGCGTGGAGGTTTCCGCCGTCGACGGGGTGTGGCAGTCGGACCGGCTGGTCGATGACGAGTTGCGGTCCCGGTTGCGGGAAGCGGTCCGGGTGCTGGAGGAGGTTCCGGAAGAGGAGCGGGACTGGCATCCCGGGTCCGATGGACAGGTGCTGGATCTGGTTCATCCCTCGCTGTTCTGCCTCGTGAACGGGGTGAGCGGCGCGCCGGAGCGGGCTTGGGAGAACCCGACGGACCGCTGGTCGACGTACGAGTTCTCGGAGAAGTTCCAGTGGCTGCCCACGGACGTCGACGTCAGTGCCGACGGCGAGGTCGCCTTCCGTTCGTACGTGAACAATGTCCACCCCGAGACCCATCGCGAACTGGCCGGCGTCCTGCCCGACGTGTTCGCCCGCCTGCGGCCGCTGCTGGAGAACGTGCTCACCGATCTGCGCCATCCGCGGCCCCTGCGGATCGTGGCGGATCCGTACGGGTGGTACGACTCGGAGCCGGAGTATCCGGACGAGGAGGACCACAGCGACAAGGCGGCCCACGAGGAAGCCGTACGCGCCTGGGAGGAGGCCCAGGACGACTGGTGGGAGAACCGCAGCCCGGTCATCCCGGACGCGCCTGCCTTCACCGCGCCCGAGCCGCCCGACGACTCCGCCCGCGTCGACCTGCGCGGCCGGCGGCTCCAGGTCATAGTCAAACTGGCCACCATCCATCTCACCCCGGACAAGCCGGAGTACGCCGGTGGGTCGTGGCACGTCGAGGGGATGGTGAACGAGCGGATCGTCTCGACCGGCATCTACTACTGGGACAGCGAGAACATCACAGAGAGCCGGCTGAGCTTCCGCGCGGGCCTCGACCACCCGAGCTATGAGCAGAACGACGACAACGGAGTGCGCGAGGTCTACGGCCTGGAGAACGAGGACGCCCTGAACCAGGTCCTCGGCTCCGCAGCCACCCCGGCGGGCCGCTGCCTGGCCTTCCCGAACATCCTCCAGCACCGCGTCGGCGGGTTCCGCCTCGCGGACCCCACCCGCCGGGGACATCGCAAGATCCTCGTGTTCTTCCTGGTCGACCCGTCGAAGAACATCGTCTCGACGTCCGACGTGCCACCGCAGCAGCCCTGGGCCGACACGTCGACCATGACGCTGGAGGAGGCCAAGGGCCACCGCGAACAGCTCATGCGCGAACGCAAGTTCTTCGTCAACGAGCACAACGAGCAGCTCTACGAGCGCGAGTTCTCCCTCTGCGAGCACTGAGGTCAACTCGGCGGGCCGGGCGGGATCGGTGAGCGGAGCCCGCCAGGCCCGCCAGATCCTCCCGGCCCCGCCCCCATGCCCCCTCGTGGTCCTTACGGGCATTGCTCCGGCTCGGCCGGAACCGTTCCGGCGTGGGCTGCGTGACCTCCTTGTGTTGACGGCTGATGCTGAGGGGGACCAATGAGGGCTCGGACGATGGTGAGCGTGGCGGTGGCGGGGTGTGTGGCCCTGGTCGCGACCGCGTGCGGTCCGGACAAGACGAAGGACGACTCGGACGCGAAGGCTCCGGCAGCGTCGGAGGCTTCGGAGCCGTCCGCGTCCGCGGAGGTCGAGAAGCCCTCGACCGCCCCGTCCCCGTCCGCCCCGAGCGAGAAGCCGTCCGCCCTGCCGGCCGGTGATCAGCCCGCGCCCAAGACGAAGGAGGGCGCGATCGAGCGGTACGAGGTGTACCTCCATGCCGTGGGCCGTGAGGACATCGACACCGTGTGCGAGGTCGCCGGGCCCGCCGCCGAGAAGGGGGAAGCCGAGGGGGTCGGCCCGTGCTCGACGGCGTTCCTCGCCATGTTCCAGATGATCTCGCCGGAGCAGAAGGAAGCCCTGAAGACCGCCACCGTCGACCCGCAGGGCGTCGCCGTGATCGCCCCCGACAAGGTCGAGATTCCCGCCGAAGCGGTCAGGGCCTCCGTCACCTTCTCCGACAGCGAACTCGGCAGGCGCACCATGGGATACCTCAAGGACGAGTGGTTCATCACCGACTGATCACGGCCCGTCACCCGTCGCGTACGGAGCCGCCCCGTCGGCTCCGTACGCCGGTCACCCCTTCCTCCCGGCGCTGCCGTCACTCTGCGTAGCATCCCGCCGCCCAGCGCGAGGCCAGGCGCCCCACCGGATGCCCCGTCGGCCCGGGTACGCGCCCGCCCGCGGCCGGTGAAGATGCCGGACCGCGTCGGTGCGCGACAATGGAAGTGCCATGGTCGGGGTTGTGCCCCTACGCGGCAGGCGTCACCGCGCGCGTACGCGCAACCGCCCGGCCTGTCTCTCGCGCGTCATGCGGAGTCGAGAGGCGAGAGGAGGGCGGTCGTCATGACCAGTATCACCAAGCGCATCGGCGCCCTGTTCCGGATCAAGGCCGACAAGGCGCTCGACCGGGCCGAGGACCCACGCGAAGTCCTGGACTACTCGTACCAGCAGCAGTTGGAGATGCTCCAGAAGGTACGGCGCGGTCTGACCGACGTCGCGACCAGCCGCAAGCGCATCGAGCTGCAGACGGACGAGCTGCGGAAGTCCACGGGCAAGCTGGAGGGCCAGGCTCAGCAGGCCCTCGCGGTCGGCCGGGAGGACCTGGCCCGCGAGGCGCTCACCCGCCGTACGACCGCGGCCGAGCAGATCGCCGATCTGCAGGACCAGCAGACGGTGCTCCAGGCGGAGGAGGAGAAGCTGACCCTGGCCTCGCAGCGCCTCCAGGCGAAGGTGGACGCGTTCCGTACCCGCAAGGAGACGATCAAGGCCACCTACACCGCGGCCGAGGCCCAGACCCGGATCACCGAGGCCGTCAGCGGCGTCGGTGAGGAGATGGGCGATGTCGGCCTCGCCGTGCAGCGGGCCCAGGACAAGACCGAGCAGATGCAGGCGCGCGCCGGTGCGCTGGACGAGCTGATCGCTACCGGGGCGCTGGAGGACGCCACGCAGCCGGGCGGCCGGGACGACATCGAGACCGAGCTGGAGCGCGTGGGCGCGGATCAGGACGTGGAGATCGAGCTGGCCCGGATGAAGGCGCAGTTGCCCGCCGGTTCCGGCCCGGAGGCGAAGGGAGGTCCCGGCGCCGCGGAGAGCGGCTCGGACGAGGAGGCAGCGTCATGATCATCCGAATTCTCGGCGAAGGCCAGTACGAGGTCGCCGACCAGCACCTGGACCGGCTCAACCACCTGGACACCGCGCTCCAGTCGGCCGCGGACGCGCGTGACGAGGGCGCGTTCGGCACCGCTCTGACCTCGCTTCTGGGCGTCGTACGCAGCCTCGGCCGGCCGCTGCCGGACGAGGAGATCACGCCGTCCGACCTGGTACTGCCCGACGAGGGCACCAGCCTCACCCAGGTGGGGCAACTGCTTTCCGACGATGGTCTGATCCCGGGGTGAGTACTGATGCACAGCCGCTTTGAGCCCGACCGGCGACTGACCACCCGCATGGTGGTCACGATGTTCCTGCTCGGGCTGGTGTACGTGGCCTTCGTCGCCGCGCTGATCGCACTGCTCAAGTCCGTCGTGCTGGTGGTGGTCATCGCCGCCGGGGTGCTGGCGGTGCAGTACTGGTTCTCGGACCGGATCGCCATGTACGCGATGCACGGCAGATTCGTCACGCCCGAGGAAGAACCCCAGTTGCACGGCATCATCGACCGGCTCTGCGCCACCGCGGACATGCCCAAGCCCCGCGTGGCCGTCTCCGGGATGGACCTGCCGAACGCCTTCGCCACCGGCCGCAACGCCAACCACGCCGTCGTCTGCGTCACCAAGGGACTGCAGCGCCGCCTGACGACCGAGGAACTCGAAGGCGTCCTCGCGCACGAGCTGTCCCACATCGCGCACCGCGACGTGGCGGTGATCACCATCGCCTCGTTCCTGGGCGTCATCGCGGGACTCGTCGTCCGCTTCGCCTTCTACTCCCAGCTCTTCGGCGGACGCTCGCGCGACCAGAACACCGTCGTCATCCTCGCCGCGGTGATGGCGGTCTCGGCAGTCGTCTACGCGGTCAGTTTCGTACTCATCCGCGCCCTCTCGCGCTACCGCGAGCTCGCCGCCGACCGCGCCGGGGCCATGCTGACCGCCAAGCCCTCCGCGCTGGCGTCGGCCCTCACCAAGATCAGCGGGGACATCGCCCGTATCCCCACCCAGGATCTGCGCACCTCGCAGGCGTTCAACGCGTTCTTCTTCACCCCCGCCATCCGCCCCGGCAGCACGATGGCCAACGTGTTCTCCACCCACCCCACCCTGGAGCGCCGCCTGGAGGCCCTCGCCGGGATCTCCGCCGAGCTGGGCGAAGCGGGCGGCGGGGACTCCGCGGGAAGGAGCTGAGACCTCGTGGGCTTCCTGGATTCCCTGTTCGGCCGGTCCAAGCCGGTCAAGCCCGACCTCGACCAGCTCTTCGGGCTCCCCTCCGCGGCGATCACGCTCCAGGCGGCCGTCGGCTTCACCCCGACCGGTGCGGGCTCGGTGTGCTTCGCCTCCATCGAGGGCGGCGCCTTCGCCCAGGTCCAGCAGGAGGTACGGGCCCTGCTGGACGCCGACTCCGAACGGGCCGGCGCGCCGGTGGAGTTCAGCCGCGACGACTACGGGTACTCGTGGCTGCTCTCCCGCCGCGCTCCGGACGACCTGCCCGCGCTGGTGGGCGATCTGCACGCGGTGAACTCGGCGCTGGAGGACAGCGGCTTCGGGCCGCAGCTCCTCTGCTCCCTGGTCACCTTCCGCGACGCCGAGCTGCGCTCCATGGCGCTGGTCTACCTCTACAAGCGCGGTACCTTCTACCCCTTCGCCCCGATGCCCGGCGAGAAACGGGACAACCCACTGGAACTCCAGGTCAAGGCGGTGGTCAAGGACGACCTGCGCGTCGAGGAGGACCTGACCCGCTGGTTCCCGCTGTGGGGCGCCCCCGGACTGTGAGGTCCACCGCAGCGCTCAGCCGGCCGTGATCATCTCCCCGAGCACGTCGTCGAGCGGGGTGGGGTGGAGGTCGAACGTCTCCTCGACCCGGGACGAGTCCAGGACGAACGGCTGCTGGAACTGGTACTGCATCTCCGGCAGTTCCCGTACCACCGGCGAGAACAGCCCGCCGGCCCGGAGCACCCAGCCCGGCATCGCGCGCAGCCGCGGCTCGCGTACCTCCGCCAGCCGGGCCAGGCGGGCGGCCAGTTCGCGTACGGAGAGGGGCGGAGGCGTGGGCGCGTGCCAGACGCGGCCCCAGGCCCGCTCGTCCTGCGCCACCGTCACCAGCGCCCGGGCGGCGTCGCGGGTGGCCGTCCAACTGTGTGGGGCGTCCAGGTCGGCGGGCACCAGCGCGGGCTTCCCGGCCAGCACCTTGGGCGCGACGCTGACGGTGATGACGGAGTACGCGCCGGCGCCGATGAAGTCCGAGGCCCGTACGGTCGTCACGCGCACCCGGCCGGCCTCGTGCGCGGCGTCGGCCTGCCGCCAGACCTCGGCCCGGACGCGGCCCTTGACGCTGGAGGGGGCCAGGGGCAGGTCCTCGGTCATGGGCCCTTCGACCGGCCCGTAGGCGTAGAGGTTGTCGAGCATGACGTAGTCGGCACCGGTGCGTTCGGCCGCGGTGAGCAGCCCTTCGGCCAGCGGCGGGAGGGCCTTGGGCCAGGTGTGGTACGGCGGGGCGGCGCAGTTGAACAGGGTGGCGGCGCCCCGGGCGACCTCCGAGAGCCGGTCGGCGTCGGCGGCGTCGGCGGCCACGCGCTCGATCGACGGGTGCTCGGGCCCGCCGCCGCCGCGGGTGACCAGGCGGACCCGGTGGCCGGCGTCGGCGAGCAGACGTGCGGTGGCCACGCCGGTGCCACCGGCACCGACCACGACGGCGAGGGACATGCGCTTCTCCAGGGCTCCGGGCGGGCTCGGCGCCAGGGCCCGGCAACCCGGACGTACGGCACGGGCCGGTCGCCGAACACCTGGAGGTTCAGACTATGCCCACCCAGGATCAGGCCGCCGTGAACCCGCGCCGGGCAGTCCCCGACCCCGGGCGTGCGGCTGCCCCCGCCGGGAGGCGGGGGCAGCCGTGCGGTGCGTCGTGCGGGGAACTACCGCAGGGTGATCGCCTTGGTGCTGGTCTGTTCGACGCGGTTGCCGTCCTCGTCCCAGGCTTCCGCCTTCAGGCTTACGGAGCCGGAGGTGTCGGCCAGGGCCGGATAGGTGAGGGTGACGGCGTAGTCGCCGCCGCCGCGCTTGCGGACGGTGGCGTCCTTCCAGGTGGCGCCGTCGTCCGTGGAGTAGCCGAGCTTCAGCCCGGCGATCTCCGGCATCCGCTCGGTGGACTCGGGGTGGCGGACGTTCACGGTGAACGTGTGCTTGCGCCCCGCCGGGACCGTGCTGTCCAGGGACAGGCCGGCGGACAGGTCGTAGCCGACGAACACCAGCGGCTGCGGGTTGCACGGATCGGTGTTGCCGATCTGCGTGAGGAAGCACATGTCGTTGGGTCCGGTGGTGTCCTCGTCCCGCACCCGGGAGCGGAACGTCCACGTGTTGGCCATGCCGGCGCCGCTCTGCTTGATCTGATACGTACCCTCGCCCTTCGGTATCCGGAACGCCTCGATCGGCAGCGGGGTCTTGACCCGCTCCAGCTCCACGCCGTCGCGGGTCACCGTGACGTTGGTGTTGGCGACCGTGGAGCCGCTCTCCGTGCCGTCCCCGATCACCCGTTCGTAGGCGGGCAGGAGCAGACCACCCTGCACGCAGAACGAGCAGCCCAGCTTCCAGCCGACGCCCGGGACGTTGCTTCCCCGGGCCCACCCGGGCGTCAGCGGGGTGGAGAGCCAGTCGAGTTCGGTACGGACCGGCCGGTCCACGACCGTGGCGACCGAGCGGTTGTCGTTGGGCTGCACGGCCTGGACCTGGCCGGTGCGCAGCGCGTCGGAGTAGAGGCCGCCCAGGTAGAGCGGGCGCTCCCGGCCGGAGGTGAACGCCGAACCGACCGCGAACGAGGCCGTCTCCAGCGGCTTGTGGCTGTGCCACGCCTCGGTGGTGTACCGGCTGCCGTTCGTCTGGTGGAAGCGCGACTGGACGGTGGCGAGCTGGTTTTTCTTGTACGTGTAGGTGAGGTTCGCCGGGATCTGCCCGTCCTCGTACCGCAGCAGGTTGTAGACGTAGTCGATGTCGGGGTTGCTGTCGATCTGAACGGTGACCGGACCGCGGGCGAGCTGGCTACGGATCTTCTGGCCCTGGTCCGGCAGGATCTGGCCGACGGGCAGCGGAACCCGCTCGTTCTCCAGGCCCCCGGTGGGCACCGCGCACCCCTGGTGCACGTACTTGGCGTAGAGGAGCACGCCGGTGGCTCCGGCGTCCTTCAGTTGCTGTATCCGGTCGTTGTAGAGGTAACAGCCCCAGTTGGCGCCGTCCTCCGGATCGGGGGACATCATCAGCAGGGCGACCTTGCCCTTGAGGTCCGCCCCGGCGATGTCCTCGGGCGTGGCCATGCCCACGTCGGCCAGTTGCTTGCGGTGGCGGCCCTCCGGGAACGGCGTGTACTCGCCCCGCGGCATGGAGAACTTCCCGTCGGTCTTCCCGTAGGTGTAGACGTCCAGCGGCGTCCTGGCCGGGGAGGTGACGCTGATGTCGAGCTGGGGGTTGGTCAGGGTCGTCCGGGTGGAGAAGAGGAACTCGCCCTTGGTCACCTTCTTGGTGGGCGTGAAGTACCGCTCGCCCTGGAAGAGCCCGAACCCGCCGGAGAAGATCGGCGTGCCGTCCCACGCGGTACGCAGGCTCTGGACGGCGATGCCCTCCCATTTGTCGGAGTGCGGCCGGGGGGTGCGGTACTGGAGCCGCACCGCCTCGCGGGCGTCCAGGGTGACCTCGGCCCCGTTCTCGCCGACGGTCACCTCGGGTTCGTACAACTGCGTGCTGGTGCCCGGGCTGCCGTCCTCGGTGTTGTCCAGGACGGAGCCGCTGACGCTCCAGGTGCCGGGCTGGACCAGGAACTGCGCGGTGCCGTCGCCGTAGCTGCTCGCGGGCTGACCGTAGACTTCGGGAACGTCCACGGCCGAGGCGCTGGCCGAGAACATCTGCGGGCCGGCGGGGTTGCCCTTGCGGTCGAGGACCTTGACGCTGAGCAGGACCTTCTTCGGCTGGCGCTGCAAGTTGACCGCGGTGGAGACGCGGTTGCCGCTGCCGTCGGTGGCGACGACGCTGCCGTAGTAGGCGCCCTGCGCCAAGCCGTCGGGGTCGGCGGTGACGGTGACGTCGGCGGTGGCGTGCGCCGGGACGGTGACGGTGTCGCCGCCGGTGGTCAGCCGCCCTGCGGCGGTGAAGTCGGCGGCGAGCGTGAGGGTGACGTCGGCGTCGCCGTCGTTGGCGTACGTGACCGTACGGTCCAGCGGGTCGTTCTCACGGAACTCCACGGTGCCGAAGTCCACCGCGCCGGTGGTCGCCGTCACCTGCTGGCCGGTCGCCCGCGCCACGTCCAGCCGTCCGGCGCCCTGCTCCGCGGGGGTGTGCCCGGCGTCCTTGGACGTGGACATCAGGGCGGTCTTGAGCCGGGACCAGGACCAGTCCGGGTGCTGCTGGGCGAGGACCGCCGCGGCACCGGCGACGTGCGGGGTGGCCATCGAGGTGCCGCCGGCGCTGGTGTAGTTCTCGTCCACGGGTGTGCCCATGGACGTACCCGAGGCGCGGGCGGCGGCGATGGCCACGCCCGGCGCGGCGATGTCCGGCTTCAGGGCGCCGTCGCCGAACCGCGGGCCGCGGCTGGAGAAGCCCGCCATGGCGTCGGACTTGTCGGTGGCGGCGACGGTCAGCGCGGAGTCGGCGGTACCGGGGGCGCTCACCGTCTCCTTGCCGGGCCCGTCGTTGCCGGCGGCGATGACGAACAGGGAGTCCGTGGACCGGGTCAGTTCGTTGACCGACCGCGACAGCGGGTCGCTGCCGTCGGTGGCGGAGCTGCCCAGGCTCATCGACACGACCTTCGCGCCGGCCTCCTTGGTGGCCCACTCCATCCCGGCGACGATCTGCGAGGTGCTGCCCGAACCGGCGTTGCTGAGCACCTTGCCGACGGCCAGCTTGGCCCCCGGGGCGACGCCCTTGTGCGAACCGCCGGACGCCGCGCCGGACCCGGCGATGGTGGAGGCGACGTGGGTGCCGTGGCCGTGCTTGTCCACGACCTCTTCGTCCTTGATGAAGCTCTTGCTGGCGGCGATCTTCCCGGCCAGGTCCGGGTGGGTGGCGTCCACGCCGGTGTCCAGGACGGCGACGGTGACGCCGGCGCCGTCGAGGCCGTTCTGCCACGCCTCGGGCGCGCCGACCAGCGGCACGCTCTCGTCCAGTACGGCCTTGACCTTGTCATCGAGCCAGACCTTCGCGACGCCGCCGGCCAGCGCCTTGGGCGCTCTGGCCGAGGCGCCGGGGGCGGGCAGCTTGCCGCGCAGCGCCTCCCAGAACTGCTCTGCGTCGCCCTTGTCCACCTTCACCGCCGCACCGTGCAGCGAGTCCAGCGACAACGGCGCGCCGGCGGCGGGCAGTTCGCGCGCGGTACGGGCCACCGACGTCTGCGGGGCACCGCCCCGGTAGCTGAGGAGGAGCGGAAGCCGGTCGGACTTCGCGTCGGCGAAACCATTCTGCGCGAGGTAGGCGACGTCGAAGAGCTTGCGTTCCAGGATTCCGGCGCGTACCGCGGCCCGGGCGTCGTCGGGAATGACGAACGTGCCCTCGGGACCTGAGTACGTCTCGAACGTCGGAACGTGCCCGTCCGGCCGCCGCTGCGGGTCCGCCGTGACCGAGAAGCGCCCGGAGGCGTCCCGGCTGACCTGCACGGTGTCCCCGGTGACCAGGGTGACCCGCCACGAACCGGCGCGGGCGCCGGGAACGGGCACCACCTCGCCCCCGGGCGCCGCGGCGGCGGCGTTCCCGCTCCCGTTCCCGGCGGCGGCCTGCGATGCCATCGGCGTCAGCATCCCGGTGGCCAGCGCGGTCACCGCGACGCCGGTGAGCAGGCGCCGCCGGGACCGCGCCCGGCGGGGCACGGGCGATCTGCTTGTGGATATGCGACGTTCCAGCCGGCGGGGGCGCGCGGATGATCGGTCGCGGAGCCTGTTGAGAGGCATGGAGGATCCTGCCTTTCAGGTCAAGGAAGGGGAGGAGAGGTGAGCGTCCGGGTCACGATGCGGCCGAGCTCGTGGCGTTCAGGCCGGCAGCCATCCGTCGTCGTCCGGCCGGGCGTCAGAATCGGTGGGGCGGGTGCGATTCACGTATCCGGGAGAGGAGCTGTCGCCGGGCGACGGCTCCCCCACCGTGGGCGTCCCGGCTTCGGGACGGGCGTGGGCGGCGGGGTCCGGCTCGGCATCATCGTCGTGGGGCCCGGTCTGGCCGGTCGGAGTCGGGGAAGCGGGCATGCCGGAGAGCATGGCAGCGTGGCGACGCGTAGCCACGCGTGGACCTACGTGTTTTTGCTCCCGCCGGTACGTGCACCCTCTCCCAGGCGGTGCGCGAGACCGATCCGTGAGCGCAGACCCAACTTGCGAAGCACCATCCGCAGATGGCCTTCGACCGTGCGGGTCGAGAGGAACAGCGTCTCGCCGATCTCCCGGTTGGTCCGTCCGGCCGCAGCCATGGCGGCGACCTGCCGCTCTCGCGGCGAGAGACGGTCCCCGTAGCCGCGACGTCCGCCGCGGTGGCGCGCTGCGGGGGCCAGGCCGTGGTCGCGGGACAGCCGGGAGGCGCGGTCGTGGTCCCAGCGTGCGTCCAGCCCCTCGAACGCCTCGATCGCCTCACGAAGCAGCGCCTGCCCGGCCGGATCTCCGGCGCCCAGCAGGACTGCGGCGGCCTCTTCGCGGCACTGTGCGGCCTCGTACGGGCGGGGGAACCCGCTGTACACCTCTGCCGCTGCGGCCAGTTCGCCGGCCGCGTTCGCATGATCGCCGCGGTGGGCGGCGAGCAGGCCGCGAGCACGGGGCAGCGCCGCAGCCGCCAGCGGCGCGTCCAGCGGCACGACGGCCTGCTCGAACTCCCGTAGGAAACGACCGGCCTCGTCCGTACGCTCAGCGGCGGCCAGCGCCGCCACCAACGCAGGGAGCGACTGCACCGCTAGCGGCCACAGCCGCTTGAGCCGCCACCGGTGGAACGCCTCGGCGGTCGCCTCGATCCCCTCGACCGGCCGGTGTTCGGCGACGGCCAGCCGCAGGGTGGCCGTCACCATCGGCGGCAGGGCCTCCAGAGCGGCGATCGAAAAGGCCGCGTTCATCCCGCGGCTGAGACGGTCGCGGGCGGCATCGGGTTCACCGCGGGCGAGTTGCAGACAGGCGGCCACGCTCTCCGCCCCGATCCACATGTAGCGGCGGTCGCGCAGCGCTTCCAGCAGCCGGGCAACCTGGGGGTCGATGTCCCGCCACGCCCCGCGGGCATGGTCCAGGACCAGCGCGAGGGTGCTCCTCAACAGGCCGGACACGGGCCCGCTGCGGGCGTCCGGGACGATCGCCAGCAGCCTCGCGGCGAGAGCGTCGTGCCCGGCCAGACATGCCTCGGCCACCGAGTACAGAGCACCGGCCTCGTCGCGGTGCGTGGGAGCGCCGACCAAGTGCTCCAGCACGAGATCGGCCGCGTCGCGCCAGCGCCGGTCACCCAGCAGCGCCAACTGCGACGCCGCCTTGCCACGCACCAGTGCCGCCGCGCGCGGATCGTCCAGCGTCTCGGCCGTCGCCAGGGCGCGGCCGAGCCAGGCCACGTGCTCGGCAGCCGGTACGTCGTCATCGAAGGGGAACCCGAGCCCGTTCATCACGAGCGCGGCCTCGAAGGGGTCCTGCAGATCCTCGACGGCGGCGGCAAGCGCCCGGCGGACCAGCGCCGGGTCGCTCCCGGAAGCCTCCAGCAAGAGGCCGACTTGGAAATGGAGCAGGCCGCGCATGGCCGGTGGCGGTTCGAGCGCGAGGGCCTGTTCGAGCAGGTCCTGAACATCGGGCCAGCGGACCGCACCCTGGGCGCAGTCGCCCAGCCTGATGGTCAGACGGACCCGGTCGGCCGGCGCGAGGGGGGCGGTGCGCAGCACGTCCTCCAGCAGCCGGGCGGCCTCGGTGTCGTCGGCGAGCGCGGCCGCCTGCTCGGCGGCGGCCTCGGCGGCGTCCACCCAGGCGTCGTACTGGCGGGCCTGGCGCAGGTGGTGGGCGACCTGCCCGAGGGGCACGGGGGTACGGGAGCGGACGGCGGCGGCGGCCCGGCGGTGCAGATCCTGGCGGCGGGGCAGCAGCATCGACGCGTAGACGGCCTGCGCGGCGAGGGCGTGCCGGAAGCCGACGGTGCCGTCCTGCTCCTGGAGCAGCCCGGCGGCCAGCCCCTCGGTCAGCCCGTCCAGGGCGTCCGCCGCGGGCACCTGGCAGGTGGCGGTGAGCACTTCCACCGGGACCGGCTCGACCAGCACCGCCGCGGCCCCGACCACCGCCTGCCCGGCGGCGGACAGCCGCAGCACCCGGCTCAGCACGGAGTTGCGCACCCCGGCGGGGATGTCGAGGTCGTCGATGGCCCGCCGGGACCAGTTGCCGTCGCGCAGCACCAGGCTGCCCCGTTCCCGTAGCAGGGCCAGCAACTCCTGGATGGCGAACGGGATCCCGGAGGCCCGCTCGCACAGGTGCACGGCGAACTCCTCGGAGACGTACGCGTCGGTCCGCAGGATCGCCGACGCCAGCAGGCGGGTCTGCGCCGCGTCGAGGGGGTGCAGCAGCAGGTGGGTGTGGGCGACGCCGACCCCCAGCCGGGCGGTGACGTGCCGCAGCGCGGCGTCCGCTTCCTCGCCGCGGTAGGTCAGCACGACGGTGAGCGCGGGCGGGGGATCGTCGAGCAGGTAGCCGAGGAAGTCCACCGTCTGCTCGTCCGCCCAGTGCGCATCCTCGACCATCAGCACGGCACGGCCGACCTCGGCCAGCAGGCTGACCAGGCCGCGGAACACCCGGTGCCGCTCGGCCGCGTGGTCGTGCAGCGGCGCGGGCGCCTCCGGCAGCAGCCCGGCGAGTTCCGGCAGCAGCGGCCGCAACGCCCCGGTCACCGCGGACAGCCGCCGCCCCTCCGCCACATCCCCGACCCCGCGCACCGCGTCGAGCACGGGCCCCAGCGGAAACGGCTCCCGAATCTGCCGGCACCCCCCGACGAGCACCCGCACTCCGCCCAGCTCCCGCCGCCCGGCCATCTCACTGACGAGCCGCGTCTTCCCGATCCCGGCCTCCCCCTCGACCACGACCACCCCGGGCGCCCGCCCCACGGCCTCCACGAGCTGCCGCAACTCACGGTCCCGCCCCACCAGCGCGGACACCTCGGCCGAGGTCTCAGCCTGCTCCTGCGGCACCGACGGTCACCAGCCCTCGAATCAACGCGGCGCCACCGGGGGGCTACGCAGCACAGCGGTACGGAAAAGGAACCCAGGCAGTATCACCACCCCCCGCCCCCAACACCAGAGGCCCACCCGGGAACCCCGCAGGTGGCACGCCCCGTAAGAACACCGCGAGAGCGAACCTGAACGCCCATCGGATCGCCCCCGGAGCCGTTGCGGCAAGTCCCGAGGGAATGCTTGTCAGTGGTGCCCCCTAGCGTTCCGCCATGGACCGTACGAGGAACGAGGTAGAGGAACCTTCCCACCCCTGGAGTGATTTCCTGCAGCGCTGGAGCGACGAGTGGCTCGACCCCGTCCTGCACGAGCAGGAACGGCCCCAGCCGTTTCCCGACGACGTTCGCACCTCACGCCGGCTTGGCACCGCCGGCGCAACCGGCAAGGAACTCAAAGCGCTCGAAGCCCGCCTGGACACCGGTCTGCCGCCGAGCTATAGACAGTTCCTGCAGACCAGCAACGGCTGGCTCAACACCACCCTGGCCATCGACCGGCTCCTGCCGACGCAGGAAGTCGGGTGGGCCCGTGACATCGATCCCGAACTTGTCACCGTCTGGGGAAGCCACCGACGTCTACCTGCTCAACCGCTGTGTGGTCACTTCCGACGGGGAATGGGAAGCCTGGTACCTCGCGTACTGGCTGCCCGGCGCGGTCCGCTATCCCTCCTTCTGGGATCTCATGAACGATGAATACAAGAACTTCCGCGAGCAGTAGAAGCCACAGAACACCTGGCACGCTCCGTGGGGTCCAGACCGAGGGCACGGCACCGCGGCCGACTCAGTGGGGGAGCTTAGGTGACCGAGGAGTTGACCGTCCTGGCGCGGGCGGAAGCGGCCGCGCCGGTCACCGCCACCGCGCCGGCCGCAGCCGGCCCCCTCGGCTACCCTCCACCCCGCGACAACGACGCGCACAACTTCAGCCCAGCCGGCGCGCGGAGAACGACGCATGCGCCGGTCCACGGTGCTGCGTGGCCTACACGTTGAAGCGGTACATAGGTGTACAGATTGGGCCTGCGGAAACGCCAGAGGGCCGGGATGGATCCAGCCAGCCAGGATCCAGCCACGGTACGCCCGCGAGGCGGTCCGGGAAACGGCACATGAGGTCGGCGTCGAAGGTCCCGGTGAAGACCATGAGGTTCATGCTGCCCTTCGTGCTGATCGCGGAGATCGCGTTCACGGAGAAGCGGTTGCCCGTGCGGCGCACGACGGGGGTGCGCCCCTTGGCGCCCCAGGTGCGGCCGGTGACCTGGTCGGAGCGGATGCCGACCTGATGGGCGAAGAGCTCCTCGCCGCCCTCGGCCTTCGCCTTCGCACGGATCGCCGGCCAGTTCTCCCCCCGCCAGACGCGGACCGCTTCCGCGTCCTCCCCGACAGCCCGCTTGTCCGGGCGCTGGAACGACGGGCCCCACCAGCGCAGGTACGTGCCCACGCCCTGCTCGGTCAGGCGTACCCGGTACAGCCTCGCGATCAGGTCCCCCAGCCCGCCTCCGCAGTTGCCAGGCCAGACCCGGATCCAGCTTCCGGCCTCGAACTTCTCGCGAAGACCCAGGTGCCTGGGTATGGTGCGGCAATGCGGTCACTTGACTACGCGGCGGTGTTGCCGTTCGTGAGTAACGTCGAAGTCGTTGCCTCCACCATCGTCGCCGTCTGTACCGCTATCACAGGAGTCGCCGCTCTCACACGCGCCATCCGTTCCAACCAACGGACGGTGCGGGCGAAAAGCCTCAAGATTGGCTGGCAGGTCGATTCAGGCCCCGACTCGACAGGTGCCCTCGTCCTCAACGAATCCACCGCCACTTTTCAGCAGTTGGTCGTCACTGTCACCTGTGGCTCGCACCTGCGTACGGCCCGCAAGGACATCGCCGTCCTCAAGGCGGGCGACGAGCATCTGTGGCCGAGCGACGACGTCCACCGGTCGGCGAGGGCCAGGCCGTCCCCCGCGGATGCCTCGACCAGGCATCACGGCACACCGCACGATGTACAGCTCACCTTCCGGGACGGCAAGGGCTACTGGTCCCGAAACGAAGAGCGGCTCGACCGGGTGCGGTCGCTGGTGGTCTGGGCGGAGCGGACCCGGGCTCACACGCTGGCGAGATATTTCGGGTGTTCCAGTCCTTTCCGCAAAAGGTACGCGGTCTCTGTCAGGGTGGAGTCGTTCGACCGCACCGAGGCGCTGGAAGAAGCCCTCACAAGACTCGTCGCGACTGGCCGCCCACCACGCGGCTACCACGTTCCGGATGTGGTGGCCGGGCCGCATGACTGGATCGGGCGCGTCGTACGGGAAGGCTCGGTACTCGAACCGCCGTTCAGCCCTGCAGGGCTGGCTCGGATCTCCCCTGTCGCTGTGGAAGCGCTCACCAGCCAAGAACAGCTCTACGCGATACCGTACGTCTTCGACAGCGTGGCTCTGATCCGCAACAACGCGCTTGCGGGCAGCGGTCCGATGCCGACGACGTTCGACGAGACCATCCGCGCCGGTGACGCAGCCGTCGAAGCCAAAGGGATCGAGAACGGCGCCGGAGTCGCGCTCCAGGTCGGCTCCCCTGATCCAGCGGGGAATGCCGGCGACCCGTACCACATGTGGCCACTGTTCTCGAGCTGCGGCGGGACGTTCTTCGGCCTGCGCAGGACTCCCTCCGAAGCGGCCGGCACCGACAGGTTCGAGGACATCTCAGCGTGGCGCGAGAACTTCGTGAACGCGTTCGTCCGGCTGAGCGAGCTCGGCACCGGCCCGGGCGGGAGCGGCGCGCTGAACCCGGACATCGGCCGCGCGGAAGCATTACCGCTCTTCTTGGAGGGCCGCGCCCCGTTTCTGGTCTGCTCGTCACGTGCCCTCGCCTCGATCAAGGACCAGCGCATGGACGTGAGCGTCGCCGCGGTACCTCCGCTGGGTGACAGGCAAGCCGTGTCGATGGTCTCGGTGTACGGCTTCTACATCTACCGGGGCGCACCGAACGTTCCCGCGGCACGCGACCTGGTGACCTCCTATCTGTCCCAGCCGGACGCGGGCGAAGACCTCAACAAGCTTCAGCAGCTAGTACCCGTACAGGAGGAGGCGATGGGCACCGTCGCCGCCCGGGACGCGGTCCTGCGTCCGTACATCGGTCAATGTGACAACGGCCAGGTGATGCCGTCGTGGCCGGAGATGCGTGCAGCGTGGCAGCTCCTCGGACACACCGAGTACAAGGTGCTGGCCGGCGAGGGCGACCCGCGTGCCGTGGCTGGGGAAGCCGCCGAGGCCGGATGGGAGCTACTCCAGGAGGCACGCGGCTCCGAGTAGCGAACTCCCCGAAGCCAACCCCAGAGTTGCTTCGGAGTCGCGTGGGGGCCGGCCTCAGACGCCCCAACGGCCGGGACCGAGGTCAGCTCTCGGGAAATCCCCGGCAACCGCGGTCGAATCGGCACCTGACGGGCGAAGAGCCGACGTGTCGCCGGGCAGCGCCCCGGTGTGCTCGGCCAGTTCGGCGCCGATCGTGTCCAGGCGGCGGGTCAGCAGGCGGTACATGCGCAACTCCCCGGTTCGGCGATATCCGGGCCAGTATCGCCAGGCGGGCCAGCTTGCGGGGTGCGATCGGCATTGCACCCCCGGGACGGGACGCGATCTCCCGAAGCCCGCGGCCGACGCGGCCGTTAACGCCGTCCGCGCGTACCCCCTTTACTGGCCCACCGTTCAGCGTTCTCCAGCCAAAATCCAGCCACGGTACACGAACGGGGGCGGCCCGAATTCGGGCCGCCCCAGGCTGATCTGGTGGTTTGCTAATTCGCCGGAGCCACGGTGTTGCGTGGCCTATACATTGAAGCGGAACACCAGGTACACAGTTTTGGCCTGCGGAAACTCCGGAGAACCGAGCGGGATCCAGCCAGGATCCAGCCGCCGAAAACGGCCGATCCATGACCCCCGTTTTCGCTGGATCCACGGGCCACGCGAGGCTCCACGCTTGCAACCCCTGCGCTCGGCCGCGAGGTTATCCGGCCGCAGAATACTCTGCATAATCCGTCCGCACCCCCTCGCCCGTCTCCGACCCACCGGGCGGGCCAGTCCGGGCTCCTTGATGTAAGGAAAGAGACTCCAAGCACAATAAGAGTGAAAGAGCACCGAGGAAACTCCCGGGAATTCCACCAACTCTTACGCAGACCCAAACTTGGCGGGACTTCAAGTTGCTACCGCGATTTCAGGCTGGCGAGTATCTTCACTCCTCAAGGCCAGACTGAAGCCGCTCCCAATCCTTCTGCTGATCACGCCAGGCGGTGCTTGCGTAGATCGCGGTCTTCGCCTCAGGCAAAGACAGGTCGAGCACACGTGGGTGAGCGAGGCGTGCCGGCGGGTCTGCGACACGGGCCACCAGGTGCACGGCGCGATCGGCTTCACCTACGAGCACGACCTGCACTTCCACTCCCGCCAGATGGCGGCGTGGGCGCTGGCCTTCGGCGACGCCGACCACCACTGGGACCGGCTGGCCGGCGGACTGGGTCTGCCGACCTGACGGCACCCGCCCGGCGGTGCCGCGGGCGGCCGGACGTCCGGCTGCCCGCGGGTGACCGGACACCGGCCCACCGGCGGGGGCGCGTGCGCACCCCCGCCGTGCCCGGTCCCGTGGCCCGGGTCCGCCGCCGTGTCAGAACAGCCCGCCCACGATGGGGATGCCGCCCAGGCCGCCCTGGGTGATCGACGAGGCCCATCTGCCGAGCCCTCTCGCGTTGCGGGTCAGTTGCGCGAGGGCGGTGCCCTGGCCGAAGGTGACCACCCCGATCGCGGCCCACGCGGCGCTCTTCGCGAAGGCGTAGCTCCCGAACCCTTCCGACCTCCCGACGAAGAAGGCGTTGGCGACGCCCGCCACGGCGGATATCGCACCGGCGATCAGCGCCGCGGTGCCCAGGACCGCCGCGCCGACGCCCGTGGGGGAGAGGGCCAGCGCGCCGAGGGTGCAGCCGATGGCGATGCCCCCGAACACGTTGCTGATGAGACTGGTGGTCTCGGCCCACCACTCGGCGTCGCCCCAGCCGCCGTCGCCGTCGACGTTGATGTCGTCGTTGTCCGGCCGGTCGGAGGGATCCGTGTTCTCGTCGCGGTTGCGCAGCGCTTCCTGCTTCGCCTGCCGGGCCAGGGCCTCCAGTTCCGCCTGCCGCATCCGGGTGGCGATACGGCGGGCGTCGCTGGCGGCTACCGCCGCCTCGCGGGCCGCCTGGCCCGCAGCCAGGGCGGACTGGCGGGCACTGCTCGCGGACGCCTGGGCGCTGTAGGCGTACTGCACGGCGGTGCGGGCGGAGGCCGTCGCCTGGTTGGCCGAGTAGTTCGCCTTGCGGGCCGCGCGCTGGGCGACCCGGGCGGCAGCCGTGGCCCGCTCGGCGGACTCCCGGGCGGCGGCCGCCGAGCGGTCGGCGGCGTCGGCGTGCTCGCGCGCCTCGGCGGCGTAGCCGGCGGCACGGGATGCGGCGGCGAGGGCCTTCTGGGCCCATTCAGCGGCTTCGGCCGCGGCCTTGCGCGCCTCCGCCGCCGCCTCCTGCGCCCGCGCCGCGTCCTCCTGCGCCTTCTCGGCGATCTTGGCCGCCGCCGCGATGGCGCCCGCGATGGCCGCCCGGTGGGCGGCGAAGTCCTCGTCGAGCCGGGCGGTCCAGTGGTGGGTCTTGAGGACGAAGTTGCGGCGCATCCACGGGGTGCCGGCGAGGGCGACCTCGGCGTACGCGCGGGTGTAGGGGCCGCCGCTGTTCAGCAGGGCCGTGGTGGCGACGCCGTCGTCCTCGACCAGGGCGTCGGGGTAGGTGTCCTCGTAGAAGTGCAGCAGCGCGGCGGGCGTGCCCTCGTCGAGGGCGGCGGTCGCCGCCGCCTCCACTGCCCTGCCGGGGTTGTCGGCGAGGATGCGCGCGATGTGGAAGCGGTAGTCCTCCGCGGCGGCGACGTTCGCCCCGGTGGTGAGGAAGTCGCGGGTGGCCTGGACGTCGTCGCTCGCGAGCGCGATCTCGGCGGCTTCGCCGACGGCCGGCGGGGAGATCCGGGCCAGGTAGAGGGCGGACTCCCGGTCGTCCTGGCCCTGCGCGAGGGTCCGGTCGGCTTCGAGCCAGACGTGCACGTCGGCGTCGGTGCCGGCCAGGGCGAACTGCGCCGCCTGCCGCGTCCAGCTCCCGCCGGAGTCCAGCAGGCCGACGGCGGCCTGGCGCCCGAGCGCCGCGGCCGCCGGCAGGTCCCCGCCGGTCAGCGCTTCTTCCGCCCGTGCGATCAGGTCCTTCACCTGCTGGGTGGTCTGCTCCTCCTGCGTCCGCCTGCCCTCGGTGGCGCGGCGCCGCTTCTCCTCCTCCTCGTACAACTGGGCGGCGTCGTTCAGCCCTTGGAGCCGGTCCTCGTCCAGCCCTGCCAGTTCCGCGTCCCGCGCGTCCTGCGCCACCGTGAGGGCGTCCTGGACGGCCTGCGCGGCGTTGTCGGCGGCGACGGTGGCCGCGTTGGCGTGCGCGGTGGACTTGTTGGCGTAGTCGCGGGCCTCGCCGGCGTACTTCACCGCCTCCTCGGCGGCGGCCGCGGAGTTCTCGGCGTGATCAGCCGCGGCGTTGGCGGCGGTACGGGCGGTACGGGCGGCGGCCGCCGCGTTGCCGGCCAGCGTCTGCGCCCGGGAGGCCGCACTGGTGGCCCGGGCGGCGGCGCTGCTGGCGATGGCCGCCTGCCTGCGGGCTTCGGCGGCTTCGCTCTGCGCCGCACCGGCGGCCGAGGCGGCGACGGCGCTGGCGTTGGCGGCAGACGCCGCGTTGCGGGCGGCCGAGGCCGCCGCCGAGCCGGCGCCGGCCGCCGCGGCCGAGGCGTCGGCGGCGTGGCCGGCCGCCGCGGCGGCGGACCGGGCCTTGGCGGCGGCGTTGCGGGCGGTGACCGCGGCGTTCCGGGCCGCGGAGGCGTGCGAGGCGTCGCGGGACGCCGCGATGGCGGCGTTGTAGGCGCGGGCCGCCGCCTGCCCGGCCCGCGCGGCGGCCTGGGCGGCGGCGGTGGCGGCCTGGGCGGCGCGCCGGGACGCGGACACCGCGGAACGTGAGGCGTTGATGGCGCTGCGGGCCGCGTCGGCGGCTCCCTTGGCCGCACCGGCCGCCTTGCGGGCCGCGGCACCGGCCTTGATCACGTCCTCCTGCGCCTCCTGCGCCTCCTCGGCGGCGCGCTCCGCGGCCTGCTTGGCCTTCTCGGCCGCGGCCTGGGCGCGTTCGGAGGCCGCGACCGCGGAGTCGGTCTCCGCCTCGGCGCGCTTGCCCTCGCGTTCGACGACGGCGACCAGCTCGGCGATCGTGGCCGCCTCCTGGTCGCGGGCGCGGGCGATGTGCTGGCCGGTGTCGAGGAACCACTCCAGGTCCTCGGCCGTGCCGTCCAGGGCCCGGCCGGCGTAGAGCTGCACCTGCGGCCCGGCGGAGATGAGCATGCCGGTGGCCTCCACCCGCATGTCCTCCTCGCGGGCGGCGTACTGGCCCTCCAGGAGGAAGTCCATCATGACCTGGTCGGTGCCGTCGTCGAGCGCGGCGGTGCCGGCCCGCTGGAGCGCCGGGCCGCCGTTGTAGGCCGCCGTGGTGGCGGCCACCCGCAGATCCTCGGTGACGGCGGGGACGAAGCCGTCGTCGAGGAACGCCTGGACGGCGGGGTCGCCGCCGTCCAGCGCCGCGGTCGCCGCCCGCTGCAGCCCCTTGCCGGCCGTGGCCAGCCTGCTGAAGACCGCGACGCGGTTGTCCTCGGCGGTCACGGTGGGCAGTTCGTCGGCGAGGAAGCGGGCGATGTCGGCTTCCGTGCCGGCAAGGACGTGTGCGGCGGCGGCCTTCGTGGCCTTGCCGCCGGTGAGCCAGGCTTTGATCACCCTGCCCCGGTCGGTGTCGGGGAAGGAGAAGGCGCCGGGCGCCTCGTCGTCCGCGGCCGCGGCCGCACGGACGGGACGGGCTAACCCGAGGGTCAGGGAGCCAGCGGCGGCGGTGGTGGCGAGTGCGCCGAGCACGCGCCGTCTGCTCCAGTACATCGTCTGCATCGGGATGCTCTCCTCTGGCCGAGATGGGCCGGCGCGAACGCGCCGGCCCCGGTTGCGAGCTGTCCTGGGGTCGGACGATGCGGGGGGTGGGGTGGGCGGGAACGCCCCCGGCTCCCCGGTCCGGGGGCCGGGTGGTGTGCCGGCCCCCGCCGGTACGGCACGGCTCGGGGCCGGCTACTGCATCGCCCAGCCGAACCGCAGGCCGGCCGCGGGCAGTCCGCCCTTGCCCGGCTCGTAGGACGTCACCGGGGACTTGCCGGGCCAGGCGCGGGCGTTCGCCCACGGCAGCGCGTGCGCCGCGCCGTGCGGCGAGGGCCCGTAGGGCATGCCGACGTACAGGTGCCGCCCGGTGGCGTGGAGGCTGCTGCCCACCTGCTGGCCGGCGCCCAGGCTGCCGGGCAGCCCGGAGGTGTTGCCCGGCTGGATCCACCCGTCTGACGCGCCCGGTGCCGTCTCGGTGAGGGCGAAGGTCTGGACCGCGCCGGCGTCCACGATCCCGGAGAGGTCCTCGCCCGGGCTGCCGACGGCCAATTCCAGGGTGAAGGCGTCGCTCACCGCCCTCGGCGCGAGGTTGGCCGCGGCCAGCTCCGCCCCGAAGCGGTCGCCGTTCTCGGGCCCGCCGGCGACGTCTTCGTAGCCCTGCACGATCGCGGTGTGCTGGCTGGTGACGCCCGCCGCGGTGACCCGGAGGCTGGCGACCCAGCCGGCGTCCGCGACGCGCGCGCCGTTGACGGTCGTGTCCTCGCCAGGGGAGCCGACGGAGAACATCGAGTCGGTGGCCGCGGCGGAGCCGGCCGGCCGGTAGGCCACTCCCGCGACGGCCTCGGCGAACCGGTCGCCGGGCTCCGCGCCGCCGCTGACGTAGTCGAGGTCCTGGTTGACCGGGGGCAGCGGGTTCGGCATGCCGTCCGCGTTCACCGTGTGCTCCAGCAACTGCAGCCCGCCGGCGTCGGCGTAGCTGCCGATGCCCTCGCCGGGCACCCCGATGGCGATGTGCTGGGGGGTCGCCGCGAGCGAGGCGCCGAAGTCGTCGCCCGCCTCCGCGCCGCCGGCGACGCCGGGCTGGTTCTGGTTGACCGCCTTGCTGACGGCGCCCCGCACGTAGTACGCGGCGCCGGCGTCGACGGCCGTGGTGCCGCCGGACTCGATGTCCTCGCCGGGGACGCCGATCACCAGGTACGGCTCGCCGGCCGTGGTGTGCCCGGCCGCCAGCGCGGACCCCATCCGGTCGCCGGCCTCCGACACGGTCACGGCGAAGTCGCCGGAGCCGGCGCCCTGCACGTAGTCGAACGACGCCTTCCCCGTCGTCAGGCCGCCCGGGGCGCCGTACAGGACGCTGACCGTCCCGGCGTCCGCGACGGTGCCGACGTCCTCGTACGGAGTGCCGACGACCAGATCGGTGCAGCCGTCCTCGTTCTGGTCGTAGGTGGCGAGCGCGTGGCCGAACCGGTCGTTCGGCTCGGAGCTGTCCGGCACGGCCGCCATGTCCTGGGTGATCTCGGCGGCCGCCCTCCCGCCGCCGTAGGCGACGCGGACGAGGCCGGCCTTGGCGTCGCCGCCCACCGCCGCCTCGGGGTCGGCGATGGCGACGTCCTCTGTGCCGTCGCAGTCGAAGTCGGTGATGCGGGGGGCGCCAACCTGGCCGTCGATCCAGGCGCGCAGGTCGTCGACGCGGGTGCCGACGGCGGTGTCCGGGGTGTCGGCCGGTGTTTCCACGCCGTAGCAGCCGACCTGGTACGAACGGCTGCTCAGGGCGACGAGTTCGGGGCCCGCGGCGGACTGCCGGAGCGCCGGGCCACCGGCGTCGCCCGCGCACACCGCCGCCCCGTCGCGGCCGGAGACGCCGACGTCGTAGCCTGTGACCGCGTCGACGCCGAAGGTGCCGGCATGGAGCGTCTCCGGCGACCACTCCTGCGCGGTACGGCCGTGCCCGGCAATCCGCAGTTCCTCCCCCACCGCGGGCGCCGTGGTGCCGATGTCCACCGTCGCGATGCCCGTGACCGGCCGGGACAGCCGGGCGAGCACCACGTCGCGGTCGTTGCGCGGCACGAGTTCGACGATCGTGCGCACCTCGCCCCGCTGGTCGGGCAGGTCGGTGCCGCCGATCCTGGCGACCGCGCCGCGGGCCGGTCTGCCGGCCGGCACGGTCAGGTCCGCCGCCGGGTTCTCGGCGAAGCAACTGGCCGCGGTCAGCAGCCACTCGCGGTCCACGAGGGCGCCGGAGCAGCCGCGGTGGACGTCGCCGACGGTGATGCGCGCGGTGAATGCGTACGAGGTCTCGGGGGTGCCGGCGACCGCCTGCGCGGGTGTCGCGGTGGTGACCAGGGCGACGGCCGACACCGCGGCCACCGCGGCGGCCGCGGCCGGTCTGAGCGGCCGTCTTCTTCCGGACGGGTGCATGGTCAACTCCTCGGGTGGTAGCGGCGGGTCCTCAGCGGGCGGTGATCAGCTCGACGAGCATGTGCTCACGCCCCTCGGGGTCCGCGCTCTCCCCCACCGGCGTCCAGGAGTTCTCGGCGATGTCGAAGGAGGTCTCCTCACCGTCGACGGTCATGTTGGCCGTTGCCGCGTAGTCGTTGCCCTTGATCGCGTACACCGACGGCAGTTCCAGGCTCAGGTACCCCTCGACCCCGGTGACCTGGAAGCAGATCTTCTCGCTGCTGCGCGCCCAGACCTCCAGCAGCCCGGCGGGGCCGCAGTCGGTGAGCGTGATGTGCCCGTTGCCCCGCTTGAGCAGGATTCCCCGCTCCGCGAGGATCTCGTCCGCCCCCGGATAGGCGAAGTCCTCGACGGCGTACGCCGGTTCCCCCAAGGCGGCGGGGGCGGCCGGCGGCGCGTCGGCGGATCCGCCGGTCCCGCTCGCGCCGACGGCCAGGACGACCGGTACGGCGACGGCTGCCGCCACAACGGCGGCCAGCCGCCGTAAACCTGGTCTGATGCGTGATCTCATGCGCCTCTCGCTTCCTCTCCGTACGTGGCCTCGGACGTACGCGCGCAGCACCGGCCCGCGGTGTCGCGCGCGGTGGGGCGTGTGCAGGCGGGAGCGTGGGGGCGGCGGGCTGAGATGGCCGTGGCGCCTCGGGCCCCGGCGCGGTTCGCGCCGCCGCGGGCCGAGCAGCCGACTCCCCCCGTCGTAGCCGGGATCCCGTCTCCGGCATTCCAGGCATTGCACCAGCGGGGACGACCGGACGGAAGTGTGTCGGAGCAGTGACGGCGGTCACATATCTTCCAGGGGTTTCCCGGAGCTGGAGGACGGTGTCCGCTGCGCCGACCACCCGCTTGCCGGCACCGGCCCGGTCGGCGGCCCATGCTCCGTGCCTCCCGGCACCCGAACGGTCCTGCCGGAATGCCCGTCCCGGCCTTTCCGAAGCGGAGGAATTCCTGGTGGCGGTGGCGGCGGTAGTGCTGTGCTAGGACCGACCCGGAGGCGATGTCCAGGGCGGCGAACAGGCTGGTCGTGCCGTGCCGGACGTAGTCGTGGGTCATCTTCGCCGGCGTCGCCGGCGCCATGGGCAGCACTGGTTGGGTGCGGTCCAGGGCCTGGATCTGCGACTTCTCGTCCACCGCGAGGACCAGGGCGTTCTTTGGCGGAGCCATGTAGATCCCCACGACGTCGCGGACCTTGGTCACGAACTCCGGATCCGTCGACAGCTTCCAGGTCTCCACGGCGTGGGGCTTGAGACCGAAGGCCCGCCAGATCCGGGAGACCGCCGACTGCGACATGCCGGTTGCTTCGGCCATCGACCGCGTCGACCAGCGCGAACCCCCGTTTCGACCTGCAGAAACACCGGAGAGCCGAGCGGGATCCAGCCACGATCCAGCCACCGGAAACGGCCGGTCCATGCCCCCCGTTTTCGATGGATCCACGGGCCGCTCGAGGCTCCACGCGTGCACCCCTGTGCTCGGCCGCGGGGTTATCTGGCCGCCGGATGTTCTGCATGATCCGTCCGCACCCCCTCGCCCGACCCCGACCCATCGAGCGGGCTGGGTCGAGCCCCTTGATGCAAGTAAAGAGACTCCAATCACGACAAGGGAACAAGGGCACCGAGGAAGCTCCCGGGAATTCCACCAACTCCTGCACAGACCCGGACTTTGCGTCAGTCCTGCGCATCAGGAGGCCTACCAAATGCCAACACGAAGAGTATTCCGCCAACCACAACCGAAACAGGCCATTGCAGACGAGGGGAGGTTCCCGAGAGAGCGATAAACATGGAAACGAAGGCAACTACTGCAACAACCCACCTAAGCGGCACCGGGAACTGCAGGTAGCTGTCGATTCGCTCGCCAAACCAGTCCCAGAAACGCCTCACTACTTGTACCTCTCCACGAGCTTGATGACCTCGAGTTCGAGACACCTCACCGCCTTGGCCGAGATGAACAGCATTGACCTGCAGACAGAGGTAGAGAAAAAGATCTCCAAGAACCAGGCGCGCACCTACGAGCCAAACGAGCACGGAGTGCTCGCCAAGGTACAAGAAAGCAGTTGACGACCCCCAGCCACTGACTACCGCGCGTTTCGGAGCGGGGGCGCGCCAGAACGCCCTCCTCGCAATACAGGAGCGCACCCTGAAATCCTCCGGACCCGGGGGGACGCCTCCATCAAGTTGCTGGCGCTTTGAGGTTGATCCCGAGATTGGACACCGGGTTCCATACGGCGAAGAACTGCGTAATTGAGGCGATCAGGTGCTGTTCGGCAGCACACAGACCGTTCATCCAATCGCTTGGTGATTTCGAGATGACTGGTGATGCCATGTCGGATCTTGGATCCATTACTGAGAGTGTCACAACAGCGCTAGCAGGGCTGCTGGTCAGCGACGCCTACACGGCGGTGCGTCCAAGACTGAGCGCGATCTTGAGGCGTTCACGAAGCGCGGAAGGCCCTCAGATCGAGGACCTTGATCGTATACGTGGAGCGGATCCTGCGACGCTGCGAAGTGCTGTGCACGAATCCATCCGTCGACTTGCGTCTGTCGACGATCAGCTTCTGCGGCAGCTACGGGACACCCTGAGCACGTCAGAGCCCGACATCCAACTGAACATCCATGACAATCAGTTCCGCGGTCCGACGCAGATCGGCGGCGTTCAAATCGTCCACATGCCGGAGGCGGACCATGAGCCGGAACTCTGACCATGGCCCAGAGATTCACCACAACGTCTTCAGCGGTCCTACCGTAATTGGGGGCACTCAGAATCTTGCCATGGCCACTGCCGAGCCGTGCTCCGTAAAGCCATCGATTCCCTCGCAAGTCTGGACGGCTGTCACGCTGACGTGGACACTCTGCCCGGGGGTGGCATGGGGGACGCAGTCCGTATCTGGTGGGAAGCTTCTGCCCGGGCTTAGGGAACTCGTCCACACCATCACGCCTTTCATCGTGATGGCGGGGGTTGCAGCGGCCTGCCTCGATCTAGCCGGCTGCCTCCTCCACCGACATTCGGCTGTGGCTCAGCGAGTGATCACCCATCCCGTAACCTGGAGGCTGCGGCTGCTCGCAGTAACTATCGGAGGGATTTTCCTTGCCATGGTCATATATATGAACGGCCGGTAGCCGCTCAGGGAGCGCAGCGTCGCTGATCCAGTGGGGCCAGTCCATGTCGTGGCTGGCCGGTGGGCAGGTGAGTCAGCTCATGTTCTGTGCCCGCTACCGCCCCACCCAGGACTCGACCCCTCGGCAAGCGCTGGGGCCTCAGAGGGGCAAAGTGGACTCGATGGTGATCCGTGCGCCCGGTGACCATGGCCTATGACCGTTCCCATCTGTGTGGTGCCCTGCCCTGGACACAAACCAGCGACCGGAGGTCTATCGCTTGACCCGGATGGTGGTAGTGATCACTAGTTGACCCCCGATCTCCGGGTTCCCTGCCTGTTCCCATGTTCTGGGACCCCCGCCCGGGGCTCGAACCTGCGACCAAACGAGCGCACGGGACGGCCGGGCGGCCCCGCCCGGCGGCCACGCGGGCTGCGGCACGGCCGTTCGTGCACACCGGATCCCCGGGTGCGCTCACCGAAACGCTCGGCCGATGCCGGCGTACACGCCGTCGGCGCATGCCCCCTGCGCTGACCCGCCGTTCGGTGCTCTCCAGCCAAAATCCAGCCAGCGTGCGGAGAACGACAGATGACGACAGGTGACGAGCCGTCAGGTCATCCAGCCAAGATCCAGCCACCGTACGTGTGCGGGTGTGACCCGAATTCGGGTCGCACCCGGCTGACCTGGCGGTTTGCTGATTCGCCAAGTTCGCGCTACCGCGGAGCCTAGACGTTGAAGCGGAACACCGGATGCACAGTTTTAACCTGCGGAAACACCGGAGGGCCGGGACGGATCCAGCCAGAATCCAGCCACCCGAAACGAGGCGCTATGACCCATGTCTACCCTGAATCTACGGGCCGGCGTCGCACGGGATCGCCTTCCTGGCCTGGCAGGGGAGGACCTGGCCCGGCGTTCTCATAGTCGCCGATCAGCTCCATCTTCTTGGTGTCCAGACTGACGACCCAGAATACCTAACGTTTCGCATAAGCATATGATTGATTGGATTCGGATCCCCTTTAGCCTGACAGACACGACAAGCACGACCTGAGGCAAGAATAACTTCCCCAGGTAAGCACCCCGAGGATTATTTTTGCCGGGGGTGCGTAGCCCCTCCGGAGGCCGGAGGGGCTACGTGGCGGTGTCTGCTTGGGGGCTTTTGTTTATTGGGGGTGTTGGGGCGGTTACCGAGTTTTCTTATTCGTGGGTTGGGCGTTGGTGAGTTCTATCGTGCCCGTGGTCTTCAGCAGTGCACCGCTGCCGTCCGCCGGGGCGGCGGTGAGTTCCCAGGTGTAGGTGCCCTCGTTGGCGTAGAGGCCGTTGTCGGTTCGGCCATCCCAGGAGAAGGCGACGGCGGCGGCGTGTTCGTCGGCCGGGGCGGTGAGTACCGTGCGGCCGGTTTTATCCCGGATCATCACCTGGGTGCCGGTGGCCGGCTTGGAGAGTTGCCAGTCGGCGTCCCACCTGGGGTCGGCTGGCGATGCCAGGTTAACCGACTGCTCGACGCGTGCCTCGATTTCCGCCACCGGGGCGGTAGCGACGCCCGAGTCGACGACGGTGATCTGGGCGTCGTCCTCCTTGGAGTAGGCGAGGGTGCCGCCGAAGCGATCGGTCTCCACGAGGGGGCCTTGGTACCGGGACGCGAAGCTCTCGACGACGTACGGGTTACCCCCGATCGGGGTGAGGAGGAGCCGGAGGCGTTCGCGTTGGTACGCAAGCACGTAGCCGTCGCCGAGAACACCGCGCGGGGTGTACGACGTCCGCCGGGTCTGCGTGTTGTAGACGCCGTGGCCGGAGTCGGTGATCCCCCGGGGATCGCAGTCCCAGTACACCCAGTGCCCCACGGCCTGCATCTCCTTGGGCGCACAGCCGTTGAAGGTGAACGGCTCCGTCTCCGCCACCTCGCCGGTCTTCAGGTCGACCGCCTGGAGCGTGCCCTCCGTGACCCCGGGCATCCACAGCTTGGTTCCCCACACCGCGAGCCCGCCCAGGCCCCGGTGAACGCGGATCACCTTAGGTCCGCCGAAGGCGTCCAGGTCGACGACGTACTGCCGGTCGTCCGTCCCGCTCCCGCTCCCGCCGAACACCACGTAGCGGCCGGAGGCCGAGCGGACGAACGAGTTGTGATCGGGGCCCGTCGGCATCTTCTCGCCGGTCTCCGGGTCCACGGCCGGTACAACCGTCCGTGTACCGTCCGGCGCCAGTACGACCAGTACCTGGTCGCCATTCGCGTCGAGGGTGGCGACGACGGTGCGGCCGTCTCCGGTGCCGACTGGACGCCGGTTCTGGTAGACGCGCTGCTCCGTGTAGCCGGTGGCCTGCGCGTCCGGGCGCGCGAGCAGCGATCGCTCGCCCACCGACGGGATCGCGCCGATGTCCCGCTGGTAGAGAGCAGGCAGGTACGTGGCGTCGTTCTCGGCTGTGACGAGCTGTCCGGCCGTGAGCGACAGGTTGGTTAGATCGGCCTGCTTGGGCGCCACCGCGCGCACCTTCCGCAGCGCGGGCGCCCTGTCGTCGCCGATGTGGACGCGGTGTACGGCCCAGTCCCGGGACGAGGTGCCGCCTGTGACGGCCACGCCGCCGCCCGGGACCTGCGCCATCCGCCAGCGGGCGTGCTCCAGCAGGGTCTCCGGCTCGCCGCCGCCGATCGGCCGGGCCGTGAGGGGTGCGCCCTCGCGGCCGCGGAGGTCGTCCGTGTCCTGCTTGAACTCACGCGTGGTCAGCAGCCAGTCGCCGACGAGCCCGAGGTGCGGGGTGCCCTCGTCGTCCGAGCCGAGTTCGATCTCGGTGGCGGCCGCTTGCGGGGTGGCGCGGGGAAGTACGCGGGCCGTGGTGTTGCCGCCTTCGGGCGAGTACCAGGCTATGTGCGTGTCCGAGAACACGACCTCGGCGTTCGCGCCGGTCGCGCCCGGCAGCACCGGGGTGACCTCGGCGGTCGCCAGGTCCAGCAGGCCGACGCCGCGGGTGCCGTCGGGGTGGGCATACCAGATCGCGACCGAGCGGTCGTCGCCGCCGAGCGTCATGCCGTCTTCCGCGACCCAGCCGTTGAGGCCAGTGACCAGGGTGTCGATGAGCTGCCCGTCCGCCATCCGCAGGACGTGCAGGACGTTGCGCTTGCCGTTCGCGTCCTTGGTGGCGGTGAGCACGGTGGAGCCGAAGACGCCCCGGTAGAAGTGGCCTGCCGGCAGCGTGTACGTCGTGGTGGGGCCGGACTCCATGTCCTTCACCAGCACCTTGCTCGGGGAGATGTAGATCGCGACGGTGTCCCCGCTGGTGACGGAGACGTGGTCTCTTCCGTTGATCGGGTTGGAGTCATCGCTCGGGCGTGAGGCGGGCAGGTTGACCGGCGTACCGTCGTCCGGGAACCACCGGTAGTAGCTGAGCGCGCTCGCGTCCGCGACCTCCGTGCGCTCCACGACGCCGCCGGGCCCGGCCCCGTACAGCGGATTGGCGACCGGCTTGAAGCGGTCGGGCGCGGGGATCGTCACCGGAATGGGTCCGGCGTGGGCGGTGGTCATGAGCGACGGCAGAGCTCCACTGGTGGCCGCCAGGGCCACCGCGGTGGCGAGTCCGGCTCGCACGATCGATCGTCTTCGGTTCGGCTTGCGGCGTGCGGCCACGCAGCACCTCCAAAAGGCGTCGGAAAGGCGGCTGTCCGGCGAGAATCCACAAGGAACGACGCGGCACAGCCCTCGAGGGGCGGCAACGTAACACGGTGGACCGCGGAATTCGAACGAACGCACGTATGGGTCGTGGGCAGCCATTACGGACATCCCTGGGGGCGCACTCACCCGGCGACATCCTTCCCACCCGCCCCGCAACCCCTGATCAATCCAATGCGATTCAGACACCTGAGAAAACCTCAACCACCCACACCTGTAGCAGTGCCTTTCTCCAGGTGCGGGTGAGGCATGCTCGGGGTGTTCGGAGCGCAGGGCAAGATCTATCTCGTACGTCAGATTACCGAATCGGGAAGCCATGTCGAGCACATAGCTCTCTTCCAGGTGGTACACGGCGAGCTGGTCGACTTCCCTATAGTCTTTCATCGCAAGTCCCATTCAATGGGCGTGTGATTACCGGGACTCTTCCGAGTGGCCGTATTCCCGAACGAGTCGATCAGCTGCCCATCTACGTTTCTCATCCCAACGTGTGGGTCGCTGCTCCTGGGCGCCCTACCGGTTCCCCGCTACAAAGCAGCGTCGCCGAAAGTCCTCATGACACCCGATCCCCCGTGATACGACCAATCGAATTTATCTGGCCTCTGAATACGAACCATCGTCTCAGGTCTCCCCGCTCGAACATTCAAATGATGCCCCGTACTGAACACGACTCGCAGAGCCCCAGACTTGAATGCGACCGCCGATACAATGGTCGCACCGACCAGTTTCTGCCACTCTTCACCGAGAAGCGGAACCGCACCTGGGGCCGAGACTGCACCATGGGTCAGGGACACCGGACCTCTGATTGTTAGCCCGGCTCCGCAGTCCAGCATCAGTGCCAACTCTTGATAATCCGAAGCCTGAGATACCGACACGGATACAACTGGGGAACCTCGCAGCCCAAGGATCCAGCGATCACCCAACTCCTCCGTCACGGCTCCTCCGGGAGATAGTCGAAAATATTCCCAATGCTGTCACCAGGACTTCCGTCTGGCATCTGGGGGTACACTTCACCAGTCGTAGGATCGATTAGCATATCAGGGTTCTTATTGCCGCCTATCCCACGCCAACCGCCTTGGCCCTTTACCTTGTGGATGGCTTCCTTGATTTGCTTGGCAGAATACCCGGTCGAACGCGCGAGTGCGTTCGGCTTGGACACCAGGTCATCACAGTCGGCATTGTGCACCAAGATCGGTGCGACCCCCGCCAGCACATAGTACGTGTGGATGTCGCGGATGGTCAGGTCGTGGGTGGTCTGGCGCTTGGTGTAGTGGTCGGCGGCCTGGACGGTGGCGGTGTCGCCGGTGGTGGTGCGGATGGTTGTGCCTGGGAGGAGGTCGCCGGCGTCGATCCATTCGCCTGCATACTCGGCCCAGAAGGGGTGGGTGGTGGTGGCGGTGAGCTGACCCGTTTGCCCGTCTTCTGTGGTGAGGGTGAGGCGGACGAATTTCTTGTCGCTGTGGGTGGTGATGGGTCGTTTGACGGTGCGGGTGGTGGTTTCGCCGGTGTCGGGGTCGGTGACGACTACGCGGTCACCGATCTCGATGTCTTCGATCCGTTTGGTTCTGCCGTCGGCGAGGAGGACGCGGGTGCCGGGGGTGAAGCTGTGGCACTTCCCGAAGGTCTTCTTCAGGAGCTTTGCCCCACCCTTGAGGAGAAGACTCCCGGCCTTTCCTATGCCTGGGATCAGTTCGGGGGCTTCTGCCAGGCACCCCAGGCTCGGGTCGGTCAAGCATTCTTTCCAAGTGGCGGGGTCTGGGAGCAGGAACGATGTGGCAAAGATCCCCGCCTTGTCGAACCATGAGTACTCGTCGGCGGGAGGGGTCTGGTCGCCCAGCCACATGTAACCGACGGCCTTGTCCGGGTTCTTCAGGTATTTGATCTTGCCGAAGAGGTCGAGTTCTCCCGTGTCGGCGTTCGCGATCCCCTCGTAGAGTTCCCCCTCGAAGGTGAAGGCGGCACGGACCCCGCCTGTGGGTTCCCCGTCGAAGGAGAGGGTTCCGTCGGCGCGGGTCTCGTTGCCGGTGCCGCAGCTGACGTCCAGCGCGCCTGATCCTTCGCCTCCGCCGCAGGCGAGGCGGTGGCCGTCGAGTTCGATGTTGGTGGTGGGGTTGCCGCCGGTGAAGGCGTAGCGGTTGCCGGTGGTGGGGTCGGTGCCGAGTTGCATGTCCGCGAGGGCGCCGTTGTAGGTGTCGCGGGTGAGGAAGCGGTTGAGGCCGGGGCTGTAGTTGCGGAAGCCCATGTCGTAGGTGCTGGTGGCGGCGTCCCAGCGTTTGGCGTTGAACCGGTAGGGGTTGTAGGCGTCCTCGTCGGGATTCGCGGGGTCCGGCTTGTCGATGCCGGTGAACTCGGCGTCGTTGTTGGAGCCGTAGGCGGTGTAGCCGTAGGTGGCGTCGGTGTCGCCGTCCTCGCCGGTGACGGTCTCGACGTCGGAGTGGCTGTTGTAGCCGTAGACGCCGAGTTGCTGGGTGCCGTCAGGTTTGTGGGTGATCTGCGAAAGGCGTTGTCCCCACGGCCCGTACTGGTAAGACTTGGTGATCTCGGATCCGACTCGTTCGTCGAGGACTTCCTTCGACACGCCGAGGTAGGTGAAGTCCGTCGTCTTCGGGCTTGAGGTGCCGGCGCCAGTGGTCTTGGAGGTAGTTCGGTCCAGGGGGTCGTAGGTGTACTTCGTAGTCGCCGTGGTGCCGTTTTCCTGGAGCTTGGTGTGTTCGGCGACGTGGTCGAAGCCGTCGTAGGTGTTCTGCTCCAGGATCTTGCCGTCGGCCGTGACCGCCTCCAGGCGGCCGTAGGGGTCGTAGGTGTATGCCGAGGTGACTCCGCCGGAGCCGTCGCCGGTGGCGGTGGCCTGCTGTAGCCGGTTGAGGTTGTAGTCGAAGCGGGTGTTCACACCGTCGACGGTCTGCTCGACGACGTTGGCGTTCGCATCGTGAACGTAGGTCTCGATCCCGGCGCCCAGGCCGGCCTTGTCGAGCTTGGCGATGCGGTCCGCCGGGTCGTAGGTGTAGGTGCTGGTGGTGTCCGCCAGTGCGCCGGTGTCGGCGTTCATGCGGCTGAAGACGTCTTTGGCCTTGTTGCCGTTGGGGTCCCAGTCGTAGGCGTGGGAGGCAACCGGGGCTCCGTCGTTGGTTTCCCGGCTGCTCTTGAGCGCGCCGTTGGCGTAGTAGTCGTGGTCGAGCAGGTTGCCGTTGGCTTTGGTCTCTACATCGACCATGCCGCGGGGGGTGTAGGTGTAGCTGGTGGTCTTGCGGGTCGGGTCGGTCTCCGAGGTGGTGTCGGCGATCTTGACGGTCTCGATCAGGTTGCGTGCGTTGTAGGTGTAGCCGGCCCATTGGTCGGGGTGGGTGGAGGTCTCCGGTTGGCCGTTGGCGTCGTAGGTGAAGGCGGTGGACTTCTTCTCCTCGCCGGCCAGGTTCTCGGTGACCTTCGCAAGCTGGTTCAGCCCGGTGTAGGCCATCGTGTAGGCGTCGATCCGCGTGCCGGACGAGGTGTCGTCGACGTCGGTCAGGTTGCCGTTGAGGTCGTAGCGGTAGCCGAAGACCTTCTCCTCAGCGTCAGCTGCCGCATCGTACGAGCGGACGAGCTTGACGGCGTCTGCGCTGACGGTGCCCTGGCCGGTTCCGGAGACCGTGATCGACTTGGTGCCCTGCTTGTAGCGGTAGGTGCCGAGCTTCACCCAGCGGTTGGCGTTCTCGGCCTGGTCGATCTTCTTGGTCGCCGGGCCGCCCGCGTGGTCGATGCGGTAGGTGGCGGTGCCGGCGTCCGACTTGGCCGGGTACTTGGCGTAGGCGGTGTACTCGCCGTCGCGGGGGATGACCGTCTGCCAGGTGAACGTCCCGGTTCCTGATGCCTGGCTGCGGTGGTTGAACCCGGTGTCCGTCGGATCGCCCGAGAGTGCGATGGACTTCGATGCCTTCCAGGACCCGGAGGTGGAGGTGTGCTGGGTGTCGGAGTTGTCGACCAGGACCACGGCGGAGCCGTCGGGGACGCCGGAGTCCTTCTTGGTCTGCAGGGACCCGTCGGGGTAGTAGGCCCAGTCCATCGGGCGTTCGGAGGAGCCGCCTGCGGAGATCACTCGGCTCTTCTGCTGGCCGAGGTCGTTGTAGTCGTAGCGGGTGACGATGTCCCACGGGTCGGTGGCGGTCTTGATCCAGCCGTTGTCGAAGTACTCGTAGGTGGTCTCGTTTCGGACCGTCTGGCCCTCCGAGGGGGGTGCCGAGACCGTCTTGACCCGTCCGACCTCGTCGTACAGCGTCTCGGTGTAGACGTCCGGGTTGTTGTAGCGGGCGTCGGCCGGTTCGTAGGGCTGGTACTGCCGCTCCGGGCGGTTCAGTTCGTCGTAGGTGGTGCGGTGGGTGAAGTCGCCGGCGGTTGCGGTGTTGACGCCGCGGGGGGTTTCGACCTCGGTGGGGTTGCCGGCCTGGTCGTAGGTGAACTTCGTGGTGCGTACCGTGCCTGCGTCGGTGTCGTAGGGGACGCGTTGGGCGATGGGCAGGCCGCGTTCGTCGTAGTCGACCTCGGTGGTCTTATCTGCCTGGTCGGTCGTGGCGACGACCAGGGAGTCCTTGTCGTAGGTGGTCTTGGTGTTTTCGCCTGCGGCGTCGGTGACCGTTTCCGGGCGGTGGTTGAGGTCGTAGGTGGTGTGGGTGGTGAAGTCGGTGGTGTCGGGGGTGGTGTTCTTCTTGGGGTCGATGACGTGGGTGACGTTGCCGACGTCGTCGTAGCGGTAGGAGAGCTTGTCGCCGTCGGCGTTGACGACGTCGGTGAGCTGGTAGATCGCGTCGTAGGTGTTGGTGGTGACGAAGTCGTCCGGGTTGTCTGTTGTGGCGACGCCCTTGGGTTCGGTGGTGGTGAGGAGGTTGCCGACGCGGTCGTAGGTGTAGCGGGTCTCCCGGCCGGTGGTGTTGTTGTCCGGAGCGGTCGCCGAGGTGACCTGGTCGGCCTCGTCGTACACCGCCGTGGACACTGCGCCGTTGGGCGCCGTGGCGCGGGTGATGTTGTCGTTGGCGTCGTAGACCGGGGCGGGGGTGGTGATGAACTCACTCGCGGTTTTGGGGACGACGTTCTCGCCGGGGCGGCCGTAGGTGTCGTAGGTCTGGGTGGTGGTCTTGTCCAGGGCATCGGTGACTTTGAGGACCTGGCCGCGTTCGTCGTAGACAAAGCCGGTCTGGTGCTGTTTGGCGTCGGTGATCAGCTGGGGGTAGCCGGTGGGGGTGAAGGCGGCGTTGATGGTGGTGTTGTTGCGTGGGTCGGTGGCCGTCTGGAGCTGGCCGTGGGCGTCGTAGGTGTACCGGGTGGTGTAGTCGCCCGCTTCCTCGGTGGCGGTGCCCTTGGGGTCGGTGACGGTGAGCAGGTTGCCGTACGCGTCGTAGGTGAAGGTCCAGGTGCGGCCTTCAGGCGAGGTCTTGTGCCACAGGTCCTTCACGTACGCGTCCCCGACGCGAGGGGAGTACTCGTACACGGTGGCGTTGTCGGGGGTGGCGCCGTCGGTGCAGACGGCCGGGTCGGGGACGCCGCCGGCGGCCTTGTTCTGTTCGGCGTCGCGTTGCCAGCGGGGGTAGCCGGTGGCGGGGTCGTAGCAGTAGGCGGTTTCGGCGCCGTTGGCCTCGCGGAGGAGGGTGACGTTGTTGTCCGCGTCCCACGACAGTTCGGTGGTTTCGTTCTTGGCGTTGGTGGTCTTGACCGGTCGGCCGAAGTCGTCCGTCACATAGGTGGTCGCCTTGTTTTGGGCGTCGGTGACCGTGGTGTCGGTGAACTTGGCGTTGCCGGTGTTCGGTGCGTAGACGAAGCCTGTGGGGTTCTGCAGGCGGTCGGTGATGGTCTTGGTCCACCAGTGGTACTTGGGGTCGTCCCCGGCGCTGGGAGTGTTGTAGTCCAGTGCGGTGGTGTTCTGGCGCGGGTCCTGGATGCCGGTGAGTTTGACGTTCTTGTTGCCCTGGCCGGCGTCGTAGGTGAAGTCGAATTCCTTGGGCTGTGCGCTGCCCGCCCCGTCGGTCATGCGGCCCAGCAGGCCCTTGGTGGTGTAGAAGAAGGCGAGCTTTCGGCCGGAGATGTCGGTGACCGACTTGATGTGGTCGTAGATCTTGGATTCCGTCAGCTTCCCCGTGCCAGCGACCTGCTTACCCGTGTCGTCGATGAAGTCCCACGAGGTGTCGCCCTTTTGGTAGTAGTCGATCTCGAGGGACTTCCGGCCGGCGGGGTCGGTGATGTAGTCGAGGAACTTCACCGGCTTGTTGTTGGACTTGCGCTCGGTGTACGTGTACGTCTGCGTGTTCCCGTTGGGGTCGACAACCGAGGTCAGGTAGCCGTCGCAGCCGAAGAGGAACCGGGTGCCGTCCGGGCGGGTCCCCGTCCAGGCGTCCGGTATCGGGTCCTTCGCCGGGGTACAGTCCACGTCCTGTTTGGGTGCGAGCTTGTAGTGGACGCCCGCGGGGGCTTTGAAGGTGCCGTCTTCCTGCTTGCGGAAGATGTGGGTGGTGCCGTCGCCGTCCGGCCAGCGGACCTCTGTGGGGCGCGGGTTGGGGTGGAAGTCCAGCGGGGCGCCCAGGCGCAGTGGGCCGGCGGCCTGGGCGGACCAGCCGTGGCCGGTGATGGTGTCGGACGTGTCGAGGGAGTTATAGGCGACGCGGAAGAAGGTGTTCAGGCCGCGGCCGGGGTTGGTGAAGGCGTCGTAGGACCACACCGCGTTACCGGCCGCGGTGTTGTTCATCACCGCCGACCCGGCGCCGGTGGACGTGCCGGTGTAGGAGTAGAACTTCTCCAGACCGAGCTCGTCGGACGTAGGGTCCTCGACCGCGACGCGCTGGGTGAGGGCGGGGATGCGGTGGCGGTCGGACAGCCAGGCGTCCAGCGAGGGGGCGTAGGCGTCCCAGGTCAGGTTGTACTCGGTGCGTTTGTTGCCCGAATCGGAGTTGATGGGGGTCTTGACCTGCGCGATCACCGTGCGTTCTTCACCCGGTCGGATCTTCTCCGGCAACCCGGTGACGACGGGCTGCCCGAGGCCGGGCGGGGTGCTGCCGTCGGGCAGTGTCCACCGGTACGACAGCCCCCAGCCATCAGGATTGGCCTCGTTCATGGTGAAGCTGGTGGTGTTGGTGAACGTGACCTCGACGTTGTACGTGCTGTTCGGCGTCATCCGCTGCGGCGTGCCGGGTGCGTAGTACGTCGACTCGGCGGTCGCGTCGACGTAGATGACGCGCATCAGCGGACCGAGCTGCTGATCCTGGCCCTCGCTCGACAACCACAGTGACCGCTCCCGCGGCCCGCTCGCGGACTCGTCGGCCAGCTTGACCATCGCGCCCTTGTTGGACTCGGGCGTACGGGTCCAGCCCTGGACCATGGACGTGGCATTCCACGTCTGGCGGCCCACCTCCCTGCTCCACTGCGGCACGGTCCACGAGACGGTGGCGCTGTGGTCCCCGCCGGGCTTGGTCCAGGCGGTGGTGGCGGTGGCGTTGTTCCACGTCGCGGTGGTCTCATCGAAACCGCGGTCGAGGGCGCGCAGTTCGTAGCCCGCGCCGGTCGACCCTGTGTCCCGGGTGGTTTCGGTGCCCCACATCTGCAGTTGGGCTTCGAGGACGGTCGCGGTGGTGGGGATGGTGGAGGTGTCGAAGTCCAGTGCGGCGCGGGTGGTCCCGTGGGTGTCGGAGTTGTTGCCTACCGACAGCCAGTTCTGGCCCACACCCCAGGATTCGATGGTGTCTTGGTTGGTGTTCGGCTGAGCCGAGGACAGCGTCGTGTCGGTCACCGCCGCGTTGGCGGAGCCCTGGATGAGTTTCATGGTCCGGCCTGCTTTGGGGATGCCCACGATCCGCGTGGGTGAGCCCAGCAGGTCACCGTCCGCTGTCTTGACCGCGATCTGGTAGTAGTACGACTTCCCGATCTCGTCCACCGACGAGTCCGGAGTCGGGACCGCGGTCGTATCGGTGAAATCGTCGCTCTGCTGATCGTCGATCGGGGCGATGAGTGTGGCCGCGGAGGGGGTGAATGCCTGCTGGGTGGAGCGGTGGATCTGGTACTCGACGAAGTCCGCCCCGGCATCGGCGGTGGTGTTGGTGTAGGGCTTCCAGTGCAGCTCGGGGCCAGTGCCGTGCACCACAGTCGGTGAATCCAGTGCGGTGCCGATGCGGCCGTAGGAGACCGTGAGCCTGGGGATGGTGGACGTCTCCCCGCCGTAGGAGCCGTCGCCGGCCTCGTACCGCGGCCCGCCCCGCGCGTCCTCATCCCTGGGGGCCTCGTCGTACGCTTTGAGTACGAAGCCGTTGTTGGGCAGGGTGCCGTTCACCCACTCCTGCACCGAGTTCTTCACCGGGAAGTTGTGCCACGCGTTGTACTCCCCGGCGTCCTTCCACAGCTCCGCCCGGTTGACCAGCCGCACCGCGTCCGCGACGTTCTTGCCCGACGCGTCCCCGGTGTCACCCAGCTTGATCGTGTTCGCGGTGCCCTTGGCGTAGCTCAGTTCCTCCGTGCCCAGGTCCACCCACCGGCCGGACGTCCCGCGCTGGTCCACGGTGAAGTTCGCTGTGCCGCCGCGGTGCTTGATCTCGTACGGCGCTGCCGACGCCGCATCGGCGACCCCGGGGATGTACACGTCCGCGAGGTAGCTGGCGGTCTCGGGCACCTCGGGCTGCCAGGTGTACGACTCGCCCGTCGCCGAGTTCTGGTTGTAGCGGTAGTCCGACTCGATCCCCGCCCCCGCGACCCGGATCCAGTCGCCGACCGCGGCGGTGCCGGCGCGGCCGTCGTCGAGTTGCACCTTCGTACCCGACAGATCGCCCAGCAGGTCCTTGGTGCTGTCCCAGGTGGCCGTCGTCTCGTCCCACGGTCCGGTGGCCTCGTGCGCCTCGATCTTCACGCTCTTGCCGCCGGTGGTGTGCGTCTGGTCGTAATACAGACTCAGCCGGGCCGAATCCACCGTCACACCCGCCGGAATCTCGTTCAACGGGAACTTGATCAGCGAGCGCGCCACACCGGTCGGCGTGGTACCCACCGACAGATTCCACGCCGGGGCGAAGTTCACCCCGGGCTCATCGGAGAGCACCATCACGTCCTGCGACTGGGCCGACGACGGCGCGATCGTGATCGTCGGGTCGACCTTCACCGGGTACTGCCGCTCCTTCGCAGCCAGCCACCCCGCATCCGGCGTCAGCGTCAGCAGCCACCGCTTCCCGTCCCGGCTCAGCTTCTGCGTGACCTTAGGACTCCACGCCTTCCCATACGGGGAGGAGGCGTCCTTGGCCGCATCCGTCATGAACGGCGCCGGGATCACCAGCACCGGATCCGGGCTGGTCTCGTGGAAGAAGGCAACCGAACCGTCTTTGCGGGACTCGGGCGTCAGACCCTCGGTGACGTCCATGGTGAAGGTGAACGACACCGGCCCACCGGGCCGTTCGCCCAGGACGATGTCCTCCTTTACCTCCCCCGCACCCACCCGGTACGAGATGTCCGCACCGTTCACCGCGTCGGGGTAGGTGACCGTGCCGCCCTCGGCCCGCGGCTTCAGCCCACCGCTCGCGCCCTTCAGCCCGAACGTCACGGACTGACCCAGCTGGGCCTCGACCTTCAGCAGCCGCTCGGCCGAGTCACCGAAGTAACTACGGGCCAGGTTGGTGGTATTGGCGTACGCGTAACCCTTGGCGTCGGACTCCGTCACCGCGGTGTCGATCGCCTTCCAGGCGCCGCCACGGGTCTCGTACGACGTGGGTGCGGCGGCCAGCTCCGCCTCGACCCCGCCGTCCGACATCCGCCAGAACCGCGCCTCCGGCGTACGACGCCCGGTCAGCTCCCTCACCCGCTTCGCCGCCGGCTCCGCCTTGCCCGCAGGCAGCTTCTCCCGGCTCGCAGGGTTCATGCTGTCGCTCGACGGCGGCTCGTCATCATCCGGATCGTCGTCGCTGAACCAGTCCCTGACCGTGTCGACGACCCCGCCGGCCCCGGGCGTGGAACCCGCCGCAAAAGCCGGCTGCGGCAACAGCGTCACCAAAAAAGCCGCCGCCACCGCCGACGAAACGAACCGCCCCAGCCGAGCCCTCATCCAGCACCCCTTCACGCCATTTCCCCGCGCGTGAATACACACGGGAAAACGGCACGCCGAATAACCGGACGGGCAGGTGCCCGGCCAGCACAAAGCACGCAGTGCATGGGGGGTAGTCGCCCGATCTTCAACGGACGGTGGTGTACCTGTCAAGCGATCGGTGATATGCAAGGAAATCTGGATAAACTCGCCTCAATGAGCGACGCAGCGTGGCGCCGCTTACACACAGTGAGTCCCGCAGCTTCCCTGGTCAACGCACCACAGCGGGGGCGCTCCGCAACCGCGTTGCCGCCGGAAACTGGGACTCACCCGTGCACGGTGAATTCTCGCCAGAACGAGAGAAGGGATAGCCACTCTTCCCCGGCGAGCGGGCATGTGACACTCTCGGCCTGCCAGGAATTCAGCGCCCGAAGGCGAAGGGATCCTCACCCATGCCTACCGCGACGACCGCGGAAGCCGAAAAGGATAATCCGCACCCGCCACCCGGATTCCTCTCGCGGCACCGCCGAACCCTCACCGCCGCCCTTACCGCCACCGCGCTGGCGGCAGCTGCCCTCCTCGGCTACACCCTCACTCGCGACAACGACGCCCCACCCGAACAACGCCCCGTGCCCACCGCCCCGGTCACGTACACCGTCGACGGCCAAGGAACCGCCCAGATCACCTACATCGCACGAAGCACCACCGGTGCCGGCACCATGATCCAGGAAGCAGCCCTGCCCTGGCGGAAATCCGTACGCGTTCCCCTCGGTCAAACCCCCACGATCTCCCTCATCCTCCCCGACGACGGCGGCCAGGCCACCTGCACCCTGGCCATCCGCGGCAACCTCGCCCAACGCGCCACCGCCACCGGCCCCCACGGCCGCGCCACCTGCAGCGCAAACCTCCCCCGCCACAACCGCCAACCCGCCGCGCAATAGGAAGGGGAAGCACACGGCGGATGGTGGACCGTTCCTGCTTGCCTGGGGGCTGTGGGCAACCTCCTTCGGCTGGATCGTCGCCACGAACTTCCGCGGGTCCGCCCTCCGCCTGCACCTTCACACGGGCTTGCGGAGGGCGACGTCCGCGCCTGGCTTCCCATACTCACCGCCGCCATGCAGTGGGATGCCTCAAAGCCCTGAAGACTCGACCACGCTCCAAGGCGTCTTCCTCGAAGCCGTGGAGCTGCGCGAGGAGCGCGTTCCGAACGAGCGGGGCGAACTCGTCTACTACAACTTCGGCCGCTTCTCCACCGCGACCGGAGACTTCGAGCGCCTCCGCCTCACCAGCGAACCCGAGCAGCGTTCGACGGGTTCGCCCGATGGGTCGAGCCCCAGGCACCCGACTGCTACGAGGAGCCCAACGGGACAACGGCTACGCCTAGCCTAACGCCGTCGTCATCGCCACCGTCCACCAGGTCAAGGGCATGTTGTGGCCCGCGCTCTTCCTGCCCGCCTTGTGCAAGAACACCTTCCCCGCCTCCGGCCGGGGACGGACTCGGCGTCATCCACGTGTCGAAGAAGACCCCATCCCGGGCGCGGCCCACTACCTCGGCGCCGAGGCAGACGAGCGACGCCCCCTCTACGTTGCCGTCACCCGTGCCCAGAAGTACCTCGCACACGGCTGCGGGAGAGCGAGGGCCTCATTCGGGGCCATGGCCTGCCGAGTCGTGATGCCGGATCCGCTACACCACGACTGGGACGCCCCCTCCCGTACGCGCACTCAACACGATGCACATGACGGCACGTCAGATCATCCAGCCACAATCCAGCCACCGTGACGGTGACCGCACCGTCACACACCGCTCCCGGCAGCCCTCCCACGCCTCCGACCTGCGAACACGTGAAACCCGCAGCTACCACCCAGCTACTCAAACATTCCGCGGGACCGCGACAACACACCATCCGCACAACCCACAAAACACCCCCTGACCTGCGGATTCATCGCGCGGGGCTAGGGACGGAATCATTCATACATTGAAGCGGAATTCCACCACGTCGCCGTCCCGCATCACGTAGTCCTTGCCCTCCATGCGGGCCTTGCCTGCCGCGCGGGCTTCCGGGACCGAGCCTGTGGTGACCAGGTCGTCGAAGGAGATGACCTCCGCCTTGATGAAGCCCTTCTGGAAGTCCGTGTGGATCACGCCCGCCGCCTCCGGGGCCGTGGCGCCCTTCTTGATGGTCCAGGCGCGGGCCTCCTTCGGGCCTGCGGTCAGGTAGGTCTGGAGGCCGAGGGTGGCGAAGCCGACGCGGGCCAGGGTGACCAGGCCCGGTTCTTCCTGGCCTACGGACTGGAGGAGTTCCAGGGCGTCGGCCTCGTCGAGTTCGGCGAGTTCGGATTCGAGTTTGGCGTTGAGGAAGATGGCCTCTGCCGGGGCGACCAGGGCGCGCCGTTCGTCCTTGAAGGGTTCGTCGGCCAGTTCGTCCTCGTCGACGTTGAAGACGTAGAGGAACGGCTTCGCCGTCAGCAGGTGCAGGTCGTGCAGGAGTTCGGCGCGCTCCGTGCCCTGCGCGATGCCCGCGGCGAAGAGGGTCTGGCCCGTGTCGAGGATGGCCTTGGCCTCCTCGATGGCGGTGAGCTTGGGGGCCAGGTCCTTCTTGATGCGGGATTCCTTCTGGAGCCGCGGGAGGACCTTCTCGATGGTCTGGAGGTCGGCGAGGATCAGCTCGGTGTTGATGGTCTCGATGTCGTTCTTCGGCGAGACCTTGCCGTCGACGTGGACCACGTTCTCGTCCCGGAAGGCGCGGATGACCTGGCAGATCGCGTCGGACTCGCGGATGTTGGCCAGGAACTTGTTGCCCAGGCCCTCGCCCTCGCTCGCGCCGCGCACGATGCCGGCGATGTCGACGAAGTCGACCGTCGCCGGGAGGATGCGCTGGGAGTTGAAGATGCCCGCCAGGGTGGTGAGGCGGGGGTCGGGGACGCCGACAACGCCGACGTTGGGCTCGATGGTGGCGAACGGGTAGTTGGCCGCCAGCACCTCGTTCTTGGTCAGGGCGTTGAAGAGGGTCGACTTGCCGACGTTCGGCAGTCCGACGATTCCGATCGTGAGCGACACGTGAACGACTTCCTACGAGGTACGGGGACGGGGGCGCGGCAGGGCCCGGTGTGATTCTACGGGTGGTCCCGCGCGCCCCGTGTGTGCGTCCTGTGGGACTCCGGCACTCCGAATGAGCGCATTCTGTGCCCCTCCCGGGGTTTCACCTGCTTCGGGGCCTAACGTGGAGCGATGCAGCATCACCGTACGAATACGGATCCTGACGGAGAGCGACGGCAGGCTCACGTCCCGCGACCGGCCCGCGAGCCCGACCCCGCCGTGGCTGCCGGTGCTCCCGGGGTTCCCGGGCCGGACGAGAGCGCCGTGGTGTACCGGGCCGCGGCGCGGCGGCCCGTGCCGCCGGTGCTGCGGACGCTGCTGCGGCCCGCCGGGCCGCGGCTGACCGCGGCCGGCGGAGGGCTGCTGGCGGCGGCGGTGATGCTGGGTACGGGGGCGTTCGTGCAGGTGGTGATGGGGACGGCGCCGGTGTTCTTCGGGGTGGTGTTCCTGGTGCTGTCCGTGTGCTGCGCGCTGTGGATCCGGCCCGCGGACGTCATCGCCGCGCCGATCGCCATGCCGATCGCCTTCGCCGCCGGGACGCTCGCCGTCGGCGAGGGCTCGGGCGGGATCTCCGCGCACCTGATGGCCGCGGGTACCACCCTGGCCCTGGAGGCGCCGTGGCTCTACGGGGGCACGCTGCTCGCCGCCGCCGTCGCGCTGCTGCGGCACTTCGCCATGCTCGCCGTACGGCGCAGCCCCGGCGGGGGCGGGGAGCCCCAGGGCGGGCCGTCCTCCGGGGCGCGCCGGCGGGCGAAGCCGCGGCGGGCCCCGGATCAGGCCGCGGCGGTCAGTCCGCCGCGCCGCCGCCCAGCGCAGCCGCCTCGGCGCGCAGGTCGCGGCGGAGCTCCTTCGGCAGGGAGAAGGTGATCCGCTCGTCCACGGGCTGTACGAGGTCCACGTCCACGTAGCCCCGCTCCGCGAGCCACTCCAGCACGCCGTCGACCAGGACCTCCGGCACCGACGCCCCCGACGTCACGCCCACCGTCGTCACGCCGTCGAGCCACGCCTCGTCGATCTCCTCGGCCCCGTCGACCAGATACGACGCGTCGGCGCCCGCGTCGACGGCGACCTCGACGAGCCGCAGCGAGTTCGAGGAGTTCTGCGAGCCGACGACGATCACGAGGTCCGACTCCGCGCCCACCTGCTTCACCGCGACCTGCCGGTTCTGCGTGGCGTAGCAGATGTCGTCGCTCGGCGGGTCCAGCAGGTTCGGGAAGTGGCCCTTGAGCCGGTCGACCGTCTCCATCGTCTCGTCCACCGACAGCGTGGTCTGCGACAGCCAGACGACCTTGTCTGGGTCGCGCACCTCGATCTGGTCGGCGCCCTCGGGACCGTCGACGAGCTGGATGTGCTCCGGCGCCTCGCCCGAGGTGCCGACGACCTCCTCGTGGCCCTCGTGGCCGATGAGCAGGATGTCGAAGTCGTCCTTGGCGAACCGGACGGCCTCCTTGTGCACCTTGGTGACCAGCGGGCAGGTCGCGTCGATCGTGGCGAGCCGGCCCTCCTTCGCCTCGTCGTGGACGGTGGGGGCGACGCCGTGCGCGGAGAAGATCACGATGTTGCCGGGCGGCACCTCGGCCGTCTCCTCGACGAAGATCGCACCCTTGCGCTCCAGCGTCTTGACGACGTATTTGTTGTGCACGATCTCGTGCCGCACGTACACCGGTGCGCCGTACTGCTCAAGGGCCTGCTCCACGGCGATCACCGCCCGGTCCACACCGGCGCAGTAGCCCCGGGGAGCGGCGAGAAGGACGCGGCGGTCGGGCTGCGGCGTGCTCGAAGCAGTCATGCCGCCATCGTACGGAACACCACCTCCCCGATTCGAGGGTGCGCCACCTGCGATCCCGTCCGCCGGAGGCGCCCGGGTGTCGTACCCCGCCGTTAGGCTCGGGCCCATGGCGGTGAACACGGCCGAGACACCCATGCCCGTCGGGGTCGTCTCGCGGAAGATCGGCGGCTGGATCGACCGGCTCGGCGCGCTGTGGGTGGAGGGGCAGATCACCCAGTTGTCGCGGCGGCCGGGCGCGGGCGTGGTCTTCATGACGCTGCGCGACCCGGCGCAGGAGGTCTCCCTGACGGTGACGTGCTTCCGCGACGTGTTCGACAAAGTGGCGGATGTCATACAGGAAGGCGCGCGGGTCGTCGTCTTCGCCAAGCCGGTCTGGTACGCGCCGAGCGGCCAGCTCTCGCTGCGCGCCGCCGAGATCCGCCCGGTGGGCGTCGGCGAACTGCTCGTGCGGCTGGAGCGGTTGAAGAAGGCGCTCGCCGCCGAGGGGCTGTTCGCGCCCGAACGCAAGAAGCCGCTGCCGTTCCTGCCGCGCCGCATCGGGCTGGTGACGGGCCGGGCGTCGGCGGCGGAGCGGGACGTGCTGGAGACGGCGCGGCACCGGTGGCCGGCGGTGCGGTTCGAGGTGCGGCCGGTGGCGGTGCAGGGGGTGCACGCGGTGCCGCAGATCGTCAAGGCGGTGCAGGAGTTGGACGGCCTGCCGGAGGTGGACGTCATCATCGTCGCGCGGGGCGGCGGCAGCGTGGAGGACCTGCTGCCGTTCTCGGACGAGCAGCTCGTACGGGCCGTGGCCGCGTGCCGTACGCCGGTGGTCTCCGCCATCGGCCACGAGCCGGACAACCCCCTGCTGGACTTCGTGGCGGATCTCCGCTCCCGTACGCCCACGCACGCCGCCAAGGACGCCGTGCCGGACGTCGGCGAGGAGCGCGTGCGGATAGAGCAGCTCCGGCTGCGCGCGCTGCGCGTGCTGACGGGGGTGCTGGACCGCGAGGAACGCGGGCTGGCGGCGTGGCTGAGCCGGCCCGCGATGGCCGAGCCGTACGCGATCGTGGACGAGCGCGCGGAGGTCGTGGACGCGGTGCTCGCGCGCGGGCGGCGCACGCTGGCGCATCTGCTGGACCGCGCCGACTCCGAGCTGGCGCACACCCGCGCCCGGGTCGTCGCCCTCTCCCCCGCCTCCACGCTGAAGCGCGGCTATGCGGTGCTCCAGCGGCAGGACGGCGCGGCGGTGCGCGCGGCGGACGAGGTGAGCGAGGGCGAGGAGTTGCGCGCCCGGGTCGCCGACGGGGAGTTCGGTGTCACGGTCGGCCCGGTGTCGTAGGCGGGTCCTAAGGTGGGGGCCATGGCAGAGACGAAGGACCGGGGGACTCTCGGCTACGAGCAGGCGCGGGACGAGCTGATGGAGGTCGTGCGCCGGCTGGAGTCAGGCGGTTCGACCCTGGAGGAGTCCCTGGCGCTGTGGGAGCGCGGGGAGGAGCTGGCGCGGATCTGCGGGCAGTGGCTGGACGGCGCCCGCGAGCGGCTCGACGCGGCGCTGGCGGAGTCGGAGGACGAGGGGGACGAAGAAGAGGACGAGGAGGAGGCCGCCGCCGACCGTACGGGCTGAGGTGCCCGCCGGCGGCTTCGATCCGGATGCGGCCGGGCCGGGTTTCGAACCGTCCCGCGCGCGGCCCTCCGTACGCCCGTCGTACGGACCGCGTCAGGGCTCTCCGCGGGCCCGCAGCGCGCTCACTTCTCCTGCAGCGCCGCCGCCATCCGCTCCATCTGCTTCACGCTCCCCGTGCCCGTGACCACGGTCGTCACCCCGTCGCCCTTGTGCACCAGCGCGTCGTACGTCCTGCCCTGGTAGTGCGCCCACTCCGCGCCCGCCACCTGCCGGCTCTCGCCCGTCGGCCGCGCGTCGTGGGTGACCTTGCGGATGAAGCGGTCGGCATTCTTGCTCCCCTGCTCCACCGCCACGTACTCGTCGTCGGGCGTGACGAAGCCGATGTGCCACGTCGTGCCGTGGTCGCCGGTCCCGCGGTACGTCACGGAGTTGGCCCGCCAGTCGTCCGGCAGCCCCACCGGCGCGACGACCGGGAACGGCGCGGCGCGGCGGGCCTGGCCCAGCTCCTGGCTGTAGGAGACGGCCTCCATCTCGTTGCCGTCGCCCTCGCGCGGGAGGACGCCCCAGTAGACGACCAACGACACCCCGCAGGTGACCGTCAGCGCGCCCACCAGATTGCGCACCGTCCGCATGCTGTTCCTGTCTGCCACCCCTCCATCGTCCCTCATCTGCGGAGCACCCCCTTCCCCGGGGTGCGGGCGGGCGGCGGACAACGGAGAAGCCGAACCGCTCATCCGAGGGGCGGTGTGCTCATAATGGCGATAAACGGATAGGGTCAGAGCACCCCCTCGCGCCCCTCCGGCCGTCGACCGAGCCGAAAGGTCCTCACGGATGTCGCAGTCCCATGAGACGCCCCACCACCTCCCCGAGCAACTGGAGGTGGCCCCCGAGGCCCCCGACCGCAACCTCGCCCTGGAGCTCGTCCGGGTCACCGAGGCCGGCGCGATGGCCTCCGGCCGCTGGGTCGGCCGCGGCGACAAGAACGGCGCCGACGGCGCGGCCGTACGCGCCATGCGCACCCTCGTCAGCACCGTCTCGATGAACGGCGTCGTCGTGATCGGCGAGGGTGAGAAGGACCACGCCCCGATGCTCTTCAACGGAGAGCGCGTCGGCGACGGCACCGGACCCGAGTGCGACGTGGCCGTCGACCCGGTCGACGGCACCACGCTCACCGCCAAGGGCATGGGCAACGCCGTCTCCGTGCTGGCCGTCGCCGAGCGGGGCTGCATGTTCGACCCGTCCGCGGTCTTCTACATGGACAAGCTCGCCACCGGACCGGAGGCCGCCGAGTACGTCGACATCAACGCCCCCGTCGCCGTCAACATCCGCCGCGTAGCCAAGGCCAAGGGCGGCAACACCGGGGACGTCACCGTCTGCGTGCTGGACCGGCCCCGCCACGACGGGCTGGTCCAGGAGGTCCGCGAGGCCGGGGCGCGGATCAAGTTCATCTCCGACGGCGATGTCGCCGGCGCCATCATGACCGCCCGCGACGGCACCGGCGTCGACCTGCTGCTGGGCGTCGGCGGCACCCCGGAGGCCGTCATCGCAGCCTGCGCGATGAAGTGCCTCGGCGGTACGTTCCAGGGCCGGCTGTGGCCGCGGGACGACGCGGAGCGGCAGCGGGCGCTCGACGCCGGGCACGACCTGGACCGTACGCTGCTGATCGACGACCTGGTCAGGGGCGAGAACGTGTTCTTCGTGGCCACCGGGATCACGGACGGGGAGCTGCTGCGCGGCGTGCGCTACCGCGCGGACCGGGCGTTCACGCAGTCGCTGGTGATGCGGTCGAAGAGCGGCACGATCCGGCAGATCGAGTCGGAGCACCGGCTGTCGAAGCTGCGCGCGTACAGCTCGGTCGACTTCGACCGGGCCCAGTAACAGGCGCGGGCGGGGCGGCGGGCGCGTACGGGCGACACCCCCGGCAGAACCGTTTGTCCAGACCCGGGGGCCGCCTCAGCCCGCCTGGGCTATCCCTCGCGGTGCGGTCAGCTTCTCGGTCGTCTCCCGCCGCCTGCGCCGCGCCTGTACGACCCGCCGCTCCGCCGCCGTGAGGCCGCCCCACACGCCGTACGGCTCGGGCAGCAGCAGCGCGTGCTCCCGGCACTCGACCATCACGGGACAGCGCGCGCAGACCCGCTTCGCGGCGGCCTCGCGCGACAGCCGGTCGGCGGTCGGCTCCTTCGACGGAGCAAAGAACAGCGCGGCCTCGTCCCGCCGGCACACCGCCTCCGTGTGCCAGGGATCCCCCTCTTCCCGCCGTCCGGAGCGCTGGATCGGCACCCGGGCTTCCTGCAGGGACTGCTGGTGGGACTGCAGCACGGTCCACTCCTGACGACGGCGTTGACGGATCAGGGACAAAGCTGTCTCGAAGGGCGTACGACCGTTCGCACCTGCAGCCGTACGGAGGAGACGATGCACGTGCTCTACCCGCTGTGCGCGCGCTTATGCGCCGAGTGGCCACCCGGGATGGCGGTGCTCCCCGCGTGTCTGCGGGGGGAGTTGAGGGCGGCGGGAACGCGGTGGAACGGGGTCAGTGACCGAGGCCGTGCTTGCGCATCCGGTCCGTCAGATTCCTCAGGAACTTGCCCTTTTTGCCCTTTGCGTCCACCCCGCCGAAGAGCGCGAAACCGGTGACGACCACCACCGGCGCGCGCGGGTCGTCCGCCTCCTGCGCGTGCACGTCGAAGCCGCCGAAGATGGCCGTGCCGGAGCCGCGCAGCGACACGTTGGCCGGGACCTTGATGTCGACGCCGCCGAAGATGGCGGTCGCGTTGATGACAATCTCCTGCTGGTGGAAGACGGCCTCGGTCAGGTCGATGTCGACGCCCCCGAAGAGCGCGAACGCCGAGGTCCTGCGCCCCACGCTCCAGCGCCCCTTGCGCGTGGAGCCGCTGAAGATCGCGACGAGGGTCTGCGGCTGGGGCTGCGGGTACGCGGACGGGGGCAGCGGCGCCGCGGGGCCGGGCGCGCGCCGGCCGACCGGCAGGTCGCGGACGAGCGGCTCCAGTTCACCCACGGTCTTGGCGTTGTAGACGCCGTCGATCCGCTCGGCGTGCTCCTCCGGGTCCAGCCGCCCTTCGGCGAGCGCCTCGCGGAGGATGTCGGCCACCCGGTCGCGGTCCGCGTCGGAGGCGCGCAGCTCTCCCTCCGCGACCGGCTTCTTCGACAGCGACGGCTGGGCGGCGGGCACGGGGGCGTTGTCGCGCGGGGTCTCGTCCACGGGACCAGCGTAACCAAACGCGATACATCGTGACTAGGGCCCCGGCGGCGGGCGGAGGGGCACCTCGCCACGCCGCGCCCGCGCGGCCGTCCTAACCTGGGGGACGCACAGCCGCCGCCCGCCGACGACAAGGAACGCGATGACAGCCACCGCCCGCCCCGCCAGCCCCGCGTTCCAGTACACGGACCTCCTCCCGCTGGGCGCGGACACCACGACGTACCGCCTGCTGACCAAGGAGGGCGTACGCACGGTCGAGGCCGGCGGGCGTACGTTCCTGGAGGTCGAGCCGGAGGCGCTGCGGCTGCTCGCCGCGGAGGCGATGCACGACATCTCACACTACCTGCGCCCCGCCCACCTCGCCCAACTGCGCGCCATCTGCGACGACCCGGAGGCGTCGGCCAACGACAAGTTCGTCGCGCTCGACCTGCTGAAGAACGCCAACATCTCGGCGGCGGGCGTGCTCCCCATGTGCCAGGACACGGGCACGGCGATCGTCATGGGCAAGCGCGGGCAGCAGGTGCTGACCGCGGGCCGGGACGAGGAGGCGCTGTCGCTCGGGGTGTACGACGCGTACACCAAGCTCAACCTGCGGTACTCCCAGATGGCGCCGCTGACCATGTGGGACGAGAAGAACACCGGCAACAACCTGCCGGCGCAGGTGGAGCTCTACGCCGCCGACGGGGACGCGTACAAGTTCCTCTTCATGGCCAAGGGCGGCGGCAGCGCCAACAAGTCGTTCCTCTACCAGGAGACGAAGGCGGTACTCAACGAGGCGTCGATGCTGCGCTTCCTGGAGGAGAAGATCCGCTCGCTGGGCACGGCCGCCTGCCCGCCGTACCACCTCGCGATCGTCGTCGGCGGCACCTCCGCCGAGTACGCGCTGAAGACCGCGAAGTACGCCTCCGCGCACTATCTCGACTCGCTGCCCACCGAGGGCTCCCCCGCGGGCCACGGCTTCCGGGACACCGAGCTGGAGGCCAAGGTCTTCGAGCTGACCCAGACCCTCGGCATCGGCGCCCAGTTCGGCGGCAAGTACTTCTGCCACGACGTGCGCGTCGTCCGGCTGCCGCGGCACGGCGCGTCCTGCCCGGTGGCCATCGCGGTCTCCTGCTCCGCCGACCGGCAGGCGCTGGCGAAGATCACGGCGGAGGGCGTCTTCCTGGAGCAGTTGGAGCACGACCCGGCGCGCTTCCTGCCGGACACCACGGCGGCGGAGCTGACCGCGGGGTCCGCGGGAGCCATGGACGAGGCGGTACGGATCGACCTCGCCCGGCCGATGGCCGAGGTGCGGGCGGAACTGACGAAGTACCCGGTGAAGACGCGGCTGTCGCTGACCGGCCCGCTGGTCGTGGCGCGCGACATCGCGCACGCGAAGATCAAGGAGCTGCTGGACGCGGGCGAGGAGATGCCGCAGTACCTGAAGGACCACCCCGTGTACTACGCCGGCCCGGCCAAGACCCCCGAGGGCTACGCCTCCGGGTCCTTCGGGCCGACGACGGCGGGGCGGATGGACGCGTACGTCGAGCAGTTCCAGGCGGCGGGCGGGTCGATGGTGATGCTGGCCAAGGGCAACCGCTCCCAGCAGGTCACCGACGCCTGCTCAGCGCACGGCGGCTTCTACCTGGGCTCGATCGGCGGTCCCGCGGCGCGGCTGGCGCAGGACTGCATCAAGAAGGTCGAGGTCCTGGAGTACGAGGAGCTGGGCATGGAGGCGGTCTGGAAGATCGAGGTGGAGGACTTCCCGGCGTTCATCGTGGTGGACGACAAGGGGAACGACTTCTTCACCGACCCGGGCCCGGTCAAGCCGTTCGTGACGAGCATCCCGGTGCGGGGCGCGGCGCAGCCGTAGCGGGCGCGTACGGGCCGGAGGGGTGGCCGGGGCGCGCCGGGCGCCCCTCGCGGGCGTACGAGCCGGGCGGTACGCCGGCGCCGTCAGCCGCGCCGCGCGGCCGCCGCCCGGCGCCGTAGCGCGAACACCACACCCCCGCCGGCCAGCAGCAGCGCGCCGGCGCCCAGCCCGTACGCCACGGCGCTGTCGGACTCGGCGGCGGCCTGCGGCTCGGCGTCGCGGTCGCCGCCGCGGCCGTCGTCGCCGGTGGGCGCCGGCGCGTCGGTCAGCTTGTCGATGTCCGGCGCGCACACCACCGCGGCCTCCGCGCCCGTCTCGTACGCGCACGCCGTCGCCGCCAGGTCCCCCGCCGTCGGCGCGCCCTCGGCGATCCGCGTGCGCGCGGTGAACTCCGCGTACTTGTGCCCCTTCAGGTCCGCCGTCCAGGTCACCTCGCGACCGCCCCGCACCTTGCCGCCCGGGCCCGGCTCGACCAGGTCCATGCCGTCCGGCAGCGTCTGCCGGACCACGAGGCCCTCGATCGGCCCGTCCTGGAGGCTGGAGACGCGGATCGTGTAGGTGGCCTCCTGCCCCGGGCCCGAGGTCTTGCGCGCGTTGTCGATGGCGATCTTCATCGCCGGTCCCGTCACCCCCCGGACGTCCTTCCCCTTGTCGTCCCCGTCGTCGTACGGGGCGGCGCCCGCCGGCTGCGCGGCGGCGGCGAGCAGGGCGCAGGCGAGCGCGGCGGCGCGTGCTCCGCTGCGGAAACGGCGGGTGCGAAGGCTGGTCGTCACGTCACTCCTCGGGCCGAACCTGGCGGTTGTCTACCGATCTCTTCTGTTCTCTTCTGTTCTCTTCAGGTTTCTTCAGGTTTCTTCGGATTCTTCTGATTTCCTCGGTCCGTCGATTCCACCGCGCACCTGCCCGCGCCCCCGGCAGCCGCCGCGGCAAGTCCGCGGCCGTACCCGCCGAATCCACCGTTCGGCGCACCGGCACGGACGGCGGCGCGGGTGTCGGCGGGCGGTCGTATCCTCGGCAGCATGAGCCAGCCCGCTGACCGGTCCCCCGCAGAACGCCCCGCATCCGACGGCTTCCGCATCGAGCACGACTCGATGGGCGAGGTCCGCGTCCCCGCCGCCGCCAAGTGGCGCGCCCAGACGCAGCGCGCCGTGGAGAACTTCCCCGTCTCCGGGCTGCGCCTGGAGTCGGCCCACATCGCCGCGCTGGCCCGGATCAAGGCCGCCGCGGCGAAGGTCAACGCCGAGCTGGGCGTGCTCGACGCGGACATCGCCGCGGCCGTGCAGGCGGCGGCGGAGGAGGTCGCGGCCGGCCGCTGGGACGATCAGTTCCCGGTCGACGTCTTCCAGACCGGCTCCGGCACGTCGTCGAACATGAACATGAACGAGGTGCTGGCGACCCTCGCGCAGGAGAAGCTGGGCGCCGGCGGGCCGGTGGTCCACCCCAACGACCACGTCAACGCCAGCCAGTCGTCGAACGACACGTTCCCCTCCTCCATCCACATCGCCGCGACGGGCGCGGTCGTGCAGGACCTGATCCCCGCGCTGACGCATCTGCAGGCGGCGCTCGCGGGCAAGGCGGAGGAGTTCGCGGAGGTGGTGAAGTCGGGGCGGACGCACCTGATGGACGCCACGCCCGTCACCCTCGGCCAGGAGTTCGCGGGCTACGCCGCGCAGGTCGCCTTCGGCGTCGAGCGGCTGCACGCCTCACTGCCGCGGCTGGCCGAGCTGCCCCTCGGCGGCACCGCGGTCGGTACGGGCATCAACACCCCGCCCGGCTTCGCCGCCGCCGTCATCGCCGAGGTGGCGCGGGCCACCGGGCTGCCGCTGACCGAGGCCCGCGACCACTTCGAGGCCCAGGGCGCGCGCGACGGCCTGGTGGAGACCTCGGGCCAGTTGCGCACGATCGCGGTCGGACTGACAAAGATCTGCAATGACCTGCGCTGGATGGGCTCCGGCCCGCGCACCGGCCTCGCCGAGATCGCGCTGCCCGACCTCCAGCCCGGCTCGTCGATCATGCCGGGCAAGGTGAACCCGGTGATCCCCGAGGCCGTGCTGATGGTCTGCGCCCAGGTCGTCGGGAACGACGTGACGGTCACCACCGCCGGCGCCTCGGGCAACTTCGAGCTGAACGTGATGCTGCCCGTCCTCGCCCGCAACGTGCTGGAGTCCGTCCGGCTGCTGGCCAACGCCGCACGCCTGCTCGCCGATCGCACGGTCGACGGCATCACGGCGCACGCCGGGCGCGCCCGGGAGTACGCGGAGTCGTCGCCGTCCGTCGTCACGCCGCTCAACCGGTACCTCGGCTACGAGGAGGCGGCCAAGGTGGCGAAGAAGTCGCTGGCCGAGCGCAAGACGATCCGCGAGGTGGTCCTGGAGGGCGGGTACGTCGAGCGCGGGCTGCTCACGGAGGAGCAGTTGGACGGTGCGCTGGACGTGCTGAGGATGACCCGGCCGTGACGCGCCCCTGGTTACCATCGTCTGATGCACGGGCCAGACGCGACGCTTGACAGCGACAGGAACGTCTCAGGCGGCCGGTGGACGCCCGGGGACCACATCCTCTGGCGCTACCGCGCCGACGCGCCCGGGGCGGCCGGCACAGCCGCCGCCGACGGCACGGGCAGCGCCGGCGACGCCGGGCGGCTGGGCCGTACCGTCGCGGTCTGCCGCCCGGTCACCGTCGTCCGCGACGACGCCGGGACGCTCGCCGTCTGGGTGGCGCCGGACACCGAGTGCGTACGCCCCGTGCTCGCCGACGGCACCGAGTTGCACCGCGAGCCGCTGGCCACCCGCTACACCAAGCCGCACCGCCCGTTCCGCACCCGCTGGTTCGGCGCCGGCGTGCTCAAACTCGCCCGGCCGGACGAGCCCTGGTCGGTCTGGCTGTTCTGGGAAAACGACTGGACCTTCAAGTCCTTCTACGTCAACCTCGAAGCGCCCCGGGTGCGCTGGGCCGGGGGCGTCGACTCCGAGGACCACTACCTGGATCTCGTCGTCCACCCCGACCGCTCCTGGGAGTGGCGGGACGAGGACGAGTTCGCCGCCGCGCAGCGGGCGGGGCTGATGTCCGCCGCCCGGGCCGCGGCCGTACGGGACGCGGGACGGCGGGCGGTCGACGCCATCGGGGCGTGGGGGCCGCCGTTCTCCGAAGGCTGGGAACGCTGGCGCCCCGACCCGAAGTGGACAGTTCCGCTTCTTCCGGCGGATTGGGACCGCACACCCGCGCGCTTGTCTTCATGAGACCCTTGCTGCGCCCCGGTAGGTCAAACGTAGGATCGACGTCCACAGCACGCAGTACCCACAACTCAACCCGCCCTGTGGAGACTTGGGTGGAACGGCCGGATGGACGGTACCGACACGTGACGGAGCGCGACAGGCGGCGGGCAGCCGCCGAGCGGACGGAGTCCGGCAACACCCTTGCCGCCTCCGGCACGGACGAGGCGGTGTCGCCGACCGCACCCACCGCGAACGCGGGCGAGGCCATCCCCGACCCGCGTGACGCCCTGCACCGTGCGAAACCGGCGCAGCCCGCGACGGCCCCGGGGGCCGCCACCGGCGGCGTACCGGCGCACCAGGGCGCCGACGACACCCCCAGCGGCGGCCGGCCACGCCCCCAGCCGGGCGCGGGCGGGGACGCCGACCCGGCCCGGGGGATGGGCCGGCCCGAGGAGGAAGCCGCGTCCGCGCGGCTGCGGTTCCTCGGCGCGGCCACCCGCAGGATCGCCCGCGGCATCGACCTGGACGAGATCGTGCTCGGCCTGTGCCGCTCCGTCGTCCCGTCCTTCGCGGACGCGATCCTCGTCTACCTCCGCGACCCGCTGCCGGTCGGCGACGAGCAGCCGACGGAACCGTTCCGGCTGCGGCTGCGGCGTACGGACCGGATCACCGACGGCGTCGAGGACGTCGACAGCATGGGCGGCAGCCGGCTGCTGCCCGCGGCGGCGGAGCCGGACACCCCGGGCCTCGGCGCGGCCGAGCAGGTCGACGTCGTACGGGCCGGGGCGCTGCTCGAAGTGCTGCGCGGCGTCCGCCCGGTGTTCGGCGAGACGCTGGCCGCCCGCGCGGCGCTCATCGAACTGCTGGGCCGCGAAAGCCCGCTCGCCAACGCACCGGCCGACAAGCGCACGATCGTCGCCCCGCTGCGCGGCCGCCGCCGGGTGATCGGGGTGGCGGTGCTCGTACGGGGTCCTGCGCGGCCCGCGTACGGGCAGGACGACCTGCTGATCGCCGCCCAACTGGCCACGCACACGGCCCTCGGTGTCGACAAAGCGGTCATCTACGACCGCGAGGCGTACATCGCCGACCAACTGCAGCGCACGATGCTGCCCGAATACCTGCCGGAGCCCACCGGCGTCCGCCTCGCCAGCCGCTACCGCCCCGCGGCCGAGACCGCGCGGGTCGGCGGCGACTGGTACGACGCGATCCCGCTGCCCGGCAGCCGGGTCGCGCTGGTCGTCGGCGACGTCATGGGCCACTCGGTGACCTCCGCGGCGATCATGGGCCAGTTGCGTACCGCGGCGCAGACGCTGGCCCAGCTCGACCTGCCGCCGCAGGAGGTGCTGCACCACCTCGACGAGCAGGCGCAGCGCCTCGGCGACGACCGCATGGCCACGTGCCTGTACGCGGTCTACGACCCCATCGCCCACACCCTCACCGCCTCCAACGCCGGCCACCCGCCACCGGTCCTGCTCCGCCGCGACGGCTTCAGCGAGGTGCTGGACGTGCCGCCGGGAGCGCCGATCGGGGTGGGCGGCGTGGGCTTCGAGGCGGTGGAGCTGCAGGCGCCGCAGGGCTCGACGCTGCTGCTGTACACGGACGGCCTGGTCGAGTCCCGGCTGATGGACGTCTCCACGGGCATCGACCAGCTCTGCGCGCGGCTGACCCGCACGGCGGCCCTCACGGGTCCTGGCAACCCGCCGCCGCTGGAGCCGCTGTGCGACGAGGTGCTGGACGTCCTGGGCCCGGGCGACCGGGACGACGACATCGCCCTGCTGGCGGCGCGGCTGGACGGCATAGCGCCCAGTGCGGCGGCGCAGTGGTCCCTTGACCCGCGCGCGCAGGCGCCGCGCGAGGCTCGGTCGCTGGCGCGGGGGGCGCTGGCGGGGTGGGGCCTGGAGGAGCTGACGGACATCGTGGAGCTGCTGGTGAGCGAGGTGGTGACGAACGCGGTGCGCTACGCGCAGCGCCCGGTCACGCTGCGCCTTGTGCACACGGACAGGCTGCGGTGCGAGGTGGTGGACGACGTCCCGCAGTTGCCGCGGATGCGGCGGGCGGGACCGGCGGATGAGGGTGGGCGCGGGATGTTCCTGGTGAACAAGCTGGCCCGGCACTGGGGCGCGGAGCGGCTCAGTGTGGGCAAGGTGGTGTGGTTCGAGATCTGAGCGGTCCTCGGGAGGGGAGTGCGCCCTCGGTTCCGGCCGGAGGATTGTTCCCCGACCCCCTCAGCCGCAGGCCGGTAGCGGGGGTAGCGTCGCGGTTTCGGTGAGTTGGATGGCGTCCTTTGCGTTCGCCGCCTTCGCCTCGCCCTCCGGGTACGCCACCCCCAGTCCCCCGTCCCGCGCCAGCGCGTACCCGTATCCCGGGGTGATCCGCGTGTACGCGCGCGACCGCAGGTCCAGGGCCCAGGCCGCCTCCGTCGTGCGCCACGTCACCACCTCGCCGCTCACCTGCACCTGGTCGATGCCCCCCAGCTCCGGCTCCGCCACCGCCCCCGCCGACCCGCCACGCACCAGCGGCAGCGGCTTCGGCCAGCCCTCCCGCCATACGTACAGCCGCGGACGGTCCGGCTCGCCGCCCGCCCACGCCCACGTGCGGCCGTCCGACGCCAGGTACCGGACGTTGCGCAGGGCCGCGATCGGGGCCGGGAGTTCCGCCCGCCGCAGCGTGTCCGTCGAGACCGCGGAGAGACGGGTCTCCGGGTCGCCCGACGGCGACTCGGACTGGCGCAGCCACACCAGCAGGCCGCCCGCCGCGAACGGCGTGTCGACGACGCCCTCGTACACCGTCCGCCGCTCGCCGCCGCCCAGGTCCCGCGCGTACACCGCAGAACGGCCGCCGCCCGTCCCCTGCGCCCAGAACAGCCGCCCCGACCGCACCACCGCCTGCACGAACGGCCCCGGCACCGCGCTCTGCCCGTCCGCCGCCGACTCCGCCTCCGCGACCGCCTTCCGGCGCCCGCTCGTCGCGTCCCAGGCGTAGAGGGTCCAGGGGCTCTCCAACTGCCGCCCCTTTACAACGTCGAAAACAAGCCATCGCCCGTCGAAGTCCGCGCTGCCCACCTGATGCTCGACCGGGTCCGCGAGCCGCATCACCCGCCGCTCCTCGTCCCCCTCCCGCAGCACGATCGACCGGTCCGCTCCGGACGACTGCAGCACCGACCACCCGGCCCCGGGCCCGACCTCCGTGAGTACCGCCCGCTCCCCCTCCGGCACCGGGACCCGCCCGTCCGCCAGTGCGTCCGACCAGCCGCCCGGCAGTTCCACCTCGCAGGCGCGGTCCCGTACGGGCGCGCCGGTCGGCGGTGCCGCCGTGGGCGAGCCCTCGCGTGACCTTTCACGCGACCCGTCGCCGCCCCCCGGCGAGCACGCGGGCGTGCCCGCCAGGAGGACGACCGCGCCCAGCGCCGCGGCGGCTAGGCCGCGCGCGCGGAGTGCGCCGGGCCGGGCCTCACCAGACGTACCCACGACCGCCCATGATGGTCGTGATGGTGTCCGACGAGATGGTCGCGGTACGCGGCACGCTGCCGGCCCACGAGATGACGCTCGTCGGCACCCCGCCCACCGGGTCGCGGTACTGCACGGTGCGCGCCCCGTCGTCGCTGTGGCCGTCTATCGACACCCAGTGGAATATCTCCCGGTTCGGGTGCCCGACGAGGTGCGGGCCGCCGACGACCTCCCAGGCGTTGCCCGCGATCGCGTAGTCGCCCGAGGTGTTGTGGACGATGTGGTCGCGGAAGTTGGCCTTGTCCGTCGCGCTCGGCGTGTACGGCAGCGCCTTCGGCACGTATCCCGCACCCGGCAGGCGGTAGTTGAGCACGTCGGGGATGGGATAGCCGGTCGGGTTGGGCACGTTCGCGTTGATGCCGTACCAGGCCGTGCCGGAGGAGTTCGTACGCAGCTCGCTGCCGGCCTGCGTCTGGGACCGGTTGCCGACCTCGTCGCGCGCGGACTGCGTGATCACGAGGGTGGCGGGGCCGCAGTAGTAGGAGTTGATCTGGGACTGCTGTACGGCGCCTGAGGAGACGATCGCCGCCGCTCCGACGTCGCCGCGCGCGGCGGACTGCTGCGCCGCGCCCTTCGCCGCCGCCGACTTCTCGGCCAGCAGCCGCCGCTGCTCCGCCGTCAGCCGCTCGGCGGGCAGGGTGTCGGTGCGCTCCTTGTACGCGCCGGCAGCCGCGGCTCCGGCGCCCGCGGCGGGGCCCGGCTCGGCCGCCTGCGCGGGCCCGCCGGTGAGCACCAGGGCGGCGACGAGAACGCCGCCCGCTCCGGCTGCGGACACGGCTCGGATAGAGGACATCGCTGTCTCCTGTCGTTCGTGGGGGTGACACGGGGACGGTGATGCCGGCGTCTGCTCCCGCAGGCGGCTCCATTCTGACCGGTGTAGACCACCCACCGGAAGGGGGCATGACAATCCACCTTCAAAAAGTGCTAGCACTTTGCTAACCTCCGAGCCACCATCCAGGATCGAGAACGGGGATCTCACATGAGCGACCAGCCACGCGGCCAGCACACCCCCGCCCCGGAAACCCCGGACGCCCCGGGCACCCCGCCCGACATGCCCGCCCCACCCGTCGCCGAGCGGCAGGCCAACAGCATCGGCGGCGCCCTCGCCCTGGTCCTCGGCCTCGCCGGCGCCCTCGCCGGCGCCGGCCTGCTCGCCCTGGGCATCGCCCTGGCGGGCAGCGGCACCCCCGCCGCGGGCGTCCCCGTCCTCGTCTTCGGCGCCCTGCTCTTCCTCGCCGCGCTCGTCGCGATGGCCGGGCTGAACATGGTCGAGCCCGGCGAGGCCCGGGTCGTGCAGCTCTTCGGCCGCTACACCGGCACCATCCGCGACGACGGCCTGCGCTGGGTCAACCCCCTCACCACCCGCCGCAAGATCTCCACCCGGGTGCGCAACCACGAGACCGCCGTCCTCAAGGTCAACGACGCCCGCGGCAACCCCATCGAGCTGGCCGCCGTCGTCGTCTGGCAGGTCGAGGACACCGCGCAGGCGGTCTTCGCCGTCGACGACTTCACCGAGTTCGTCGCCACCCAGACCGAGACCGCGGTACGGCACATCGCCATCGAGTACCCGTACGACGCCTACGAGGACGACGAGTTGTCGCTGCGCGCCGACGCCGAGGAAATCACCGAGAAGCTGGCCGAGGAGCTGACCGCCCGCGTGCAGGCGGCCGGAGTGCGGATCATCGAGTCGCGCTTCACCCACCTCGCGTACGCCCCGGAGATCGCCTCCGCGATGCTCCAGCGCCAGCAGGCCGGCGCGGTGGTCGCCGCGCGGCGGGAGATCGTGGACGGTGCGGTGGGCATGGTCGAGGACGCGCTCGCCCGGCTCATCCGGCAGGACATCGTCGAGCTGGACGAGGAGCGCAAGGCGGCGATGGTCGGCAACCTCATGGTCGTACTCTGCGGCGACCGCGCCCCGCAGCCCGTCCTCAACACCGGGTCCCTCTACCAGTGACGGACGACGCCCCCGACCGCGCCCCCCGGGCCCGGCGCAAGCAGGTGCTGCTGCGGCTCGACCCGGCCGTGCACGACGCGCTGGCCCGGTGGGCGGCGGACGAACTGCGCAGCACCAACGCGCAGATCGACTACCTGCTCCGCCGGGCCCTCGCGGAGGCCGGCCGGCTCCCCAAGAACGCTTGCCCGCACCCCCGTCGCGGCCGCCCGCCCCGCGAGCCGGAGGAGTAGCCGCCCCGAACCCGGCACCACCGCGGCAGCCGACCGGCACCGCGCCCACCAGCCGTGAAGCACTAAACACCCCGTCTATACACAGGACGTATACACACCGTGTAGAGTCCTCCGCATGACGATCGGCCACACCCTCCTCGGGCTCCTGGAGTCCGGCCCCCGCCACGGTTACGACCTGAAACGCGCCTTCGACGAGCGCTTCGGCCACGACCGCCCGCTGCACTACGGGCAGGTCTACTCCACGATGTCCCGGCTGCTGAAGAACGGCCTCGTCGAGGTCGACGGCATAGAGCCCGGCGGCGGTCCCGAGCGCAAGCGCTACGCCATCACCGACGCCGGCATCACCGACGTCGCCGGCTGGCTCACCACCCCGGAGAAGCCCGAGCCGTACTTGCAGTCGACCCTGTACACCAAGGTCGTCCTCGCGCTGCTCACCGGCCGCGACGCGGCCGAACTCCTCGACGTACAGCGCGCGGAGCATCTGCGCCTGATGCGCGAGCTGACCCGTCGCAAGAAGGGCGGCGACCTCGCCGACCAGCTCATCTGCGACCACGCCCTGTTCCACCTCGAAGCCGACCTGCGGTGGCTGGAGCTCACCGCCGCGCGCCTCGGCAAACTCGCCGCGGAGGTACGCGCATGAGCACCACACCCGCCCCCGGCCCGCTCGCCGGGCCGGCGCCGATCCTCACCGCCACCGCCCTGCGCAAGGTCTACGCCGGCACCCCCGCGCTCGACGGCGCCGACTTCGCCATCGCGGCCGGCGAGACCGTCGCCGTCATGGGCCCCTCCGGCTCCGGCAAGTCGACGCTGCTGCACTGTCTCGCCGGCATCGTCCCGGCCGACGACGGCACCGTGACGTACGCGGGCCGCGACCTCGCCGCGCTCTCCGACGCCGAGCGCAGCGCCCTGCGCCGCAGGGAGTTCGGCTTCGTCTTCCAGTTCGGCCAGCTCGTACCCGAGCTGACGTGCGTGGAGAACGTCGCCCTTCCGCTGCGCCTGACGGGCCTCGGCCGCCGGGACGCAGAACGCGCGGCCCGGCCGTGGCTGGAGCGGCTGGAGGTCGACGACATCGCGCACAAGCGGCCCGGCGAGGTCTCCGGCGGCCAGGGCCAGCGCGTCGCGGTCGCCCGCGCGCTGGCGACCACGCCGCGGGTGGTCTTCGCCGACGAGCCGACCGGGGCGCTCGACTCCCTCAACGGCGAGCGCGTCATGGAACTGCTCACCGATGCCGCGCAGGACAGCGGCGCGGCCGTCGTCCTGGTCACCCACGAGGCGCGCGTCGCGGCGTACGCGGACCGCGAGATCGTCGTACGCGACGGGCGCACCCGCAGTCTGGAGCCGGCCGGCCGATGAGCGACGTGACGTATGCCGAGAAGGCCACCGGCACCGGACCCGCGCTGCCCGGGGGACCGCCCCCCGACCCGCGCGGCACACTGCGCGTCTGGGCCGACGACCTGCGCATGGGCCTGGCGTTCGCGCTGCGCGGCGGGCGCGAGGGCTGGATGCGCACCGTGCTCACCGCGATCGGCGTCGGGCTGGGGGTGGCGCTGCTGCTGCTCACCACCGCCATCCCGGGCGCGCTGGCCGACCGCGACCAGCGCGACAACGACCGCGTCGAAGTCCTCGCGTCCGACGCCGAGTACACGGGCGACACCGTCCTGGTGGGCACCGCCGACACCGAATACCACGACACCGCGATCCGCGGCCGGCTGCTGCGCCCCGAAGGAGCCGGCGCGCCGCTGCCCCCGGGCGTCGCGGAGTTCCCGAAGCCCGGCGAGATGGTGGTCTCCCCCGCGCTCGCCGACCTGCTCGACGACCCCGGCGCGGGCCTGCTGCGCGAGCGCCTGGACTACGGCATCGCCGGCACCGTCTCCGACGCGGGGCTGGTCGACCCGGGCGATCTGACGTACTACGCCGGCAGCGACGACATCGAAGCCGCCGACGTCAACGTCAGCCGCGTCGTGGACTTCGGCGAGGAGTCCGCGGACCGGGCCATGGATCCGGTGCTGCTGCTGCTCGCGATGATCGTGTTCGTGGCGCTGCTGATGCCCGTCGCGGTCTTCCTCATCGCGGCCGTACGCTTCGGCGGCGACCGCCGGGACCGCCGGCTCGCCGCGCTCCGGCTCGTCGGCGCCGACGGCCGCGCGGTGCGCCGGATCGCCGCCGGCGAGGCGCTGGCGGGCGCGCTGCTCGGACTCGCGGTCGGCACGCTCCTGTTCCTCGCCGGGCGGGAACTCGCGGGCGGCGTCACGGTCTACGACATGAGTATCTTCGCCGCCGATCTGAACCCCTCACCGATGCTCGCCCTGCTGGTCGCCCTGGCGGTGCCCGCCGCGGCCGTCGGGGTCACGCTGCTCGCGCTGCGCGGCGTCGTCATCGAACCGCTGGGCGTCGTACGGTCGGCGCGGCCCGCCCGCCGCCGCATCTGGTGGCGGCTGCTGCTGCCCGCCGTCGGACTCGCCCTGCTCGCGCCGATGATGGGCCGCGGCGACGACGCCGGCTCGTTCCCCGAGTGGCAGGTCATCGGCGGCACCGTCCTGCTGCTGACGGGCATCACCGCGCTGCTGCCCTGGCTCGTCGAGGCCGTCGTCGCCCGCCTCGGCCGCGGGCCGACGTCCTGGCAACTGGCCGTCCGCCGGCTCCAGCTCAGCAGCGGCACCGCCGCCCGGCTGGTCAACGGCATCGCCGTCGCCGTCGCCGGGGCCATCGCGCTGCAGATGGTCTTCACCGGCGTCGAGGACGACTACAGCGAGGCGACCGGGCACGACACCGCCCGGTTCCAGCTCGGCATCTACGTCGACGCGGGGCAGGACCTCCGCGTGGGCGAGAAGGTCGCGGCGGCCGAGGGGGTCGAGGAGACCGTCAGCCGGATCAGCGTCGAGGTGGCCGACCGCGCGCGCGATCCGGAGAACTTCGCCACGCTGACCGTCGGTACCTGCGCGAAGCTGCGCACGCTGGCGAAGCTCCCCGACTGCCGCGACGGCGACGTCTTCCGCCTCACCGACACGTACGGCGCCGCCGGCACCGGGCGCATGATCGGCGCCGGCGGCCCGCTGTACCTGAACCCGTCGTACGAGGGCATGCCGGGCAAGGCGATCCCCTGGACCCCGCCCGCCGGCACCCGCACCGCCAAGGCCCTCCGCGACGACGACGGCAACCTGTACGACGGCATCGTCGCCACCCCCGGCGCCGTCCCCGACGTCCACGACTCCGGCGTCTTCAACGGCTGGATCGACGTGCGGCTCGACCCGGCCGTGCCGGACGCGGCCGAGCGCGTACGCAACGTGGTCGACGGCACCGACCCGCTGCTCTCCGTCCACACGCTGGACGACTACCTCGTCGCGGAGGAGTTCGCGGGCATCCGCACCGGGCTGGCGGTGGGCGCCGCGTGCGTGCTGGTGCTGATCGGCAGCAGCCTGCTCGTCGGCCAGCTCGAACAACTGCGGGAGCGGCGCAAGCTGTTGTCGTCCCTGGTCGCCTTCGGCACCCGGCGCTCGACGCTCAGCCTGTCCGTGCTCTGGCAGACGGCGATCCCGGTGGCGCTGGGCATGACCCTGTCGATGGGCTTCGGGCTCGTGCTGGGCACGGTGCTGCTGCGCATGGCGGACACGCCCGTCGCGGTCGACTGGGCGTCGGTGCTGCTGATGGCGGGCGCGGGCGCCGGTGTCGTCGCCGCGGTCACGGGGCTGAGCATGCCGCTGCTGATCCGGCTGATGCGCCCGGACGGGCTGCGCACCGAATAGAGACCGGGACCGGCCGGGGCGCGCGTCATAGGGGGGCGCGCCGGGCCGGTCCCGTACGGACCGCCGGGCGCGGTCCGTACGTTCTGTAGGGTCGGGCGCGTGGCACTCGATGCGCTCAAGTCGGCCCTCCCCGGCTATGCCGGGGATCTGCGCCGCAACCTCACCTCGGTCGTCGACGACGGGCGGCTGCCGGAACGGCAGTTGTGGGGCGCCCTGCTGGCCTGCGCCATCGCCGTACGCTCCGCCGCCGTGCTGCGCGCGGTGGCGCCGGAGGCGCGGCGGCGGCTGACGCCCGAGGCGTACGAGGCCGCAGGCGCGGCCGCCGCGGCGATGGCGGCGAACAACGTCTTCTTCCGCGCCCGGCACCTGCTCTCCGACCCCGGCTACGGCCATCTGCGCACCGGGCTGCGGACGAACGTGCTGGGCGCCCGGGGCGTACCGAAGGCGGACTACGAGCTGTGGTGCGTCGCCGTGTCCGCCGTGGGCGGCTGCGGGGCCTGCCTGGACGAGCACGAGGCCGCGCTGCGGCGGACCGGCGCGGACCGGGAGACGGTGCAGGAGGCGCTGAAGGTCGCCGCGCTCGTGCACGCCGCCGGCACGGTCCTCGACGCGCAGGAGGCGCTCGGCGCCGGCTGACCGCCGGCCGCGGTTCGGCCGCCGGCGCCGAGCGCCCCGTACGCGCCCGTCCGTCAGCTCTTCGGGTCGCCGCCCCTGGCCTCCGGGCCCTCCCGCGTCGCCGCCGCGGCCTCCTCCGTCTCCGCGTCCGAGCCGGGCGCGGGGGTGTCGGTCGGCGTGGCCGGTGAGATTTCGAGGACCGTCGACCCGTGCGGCGGCGGTCCCGGATCCGCCGCGTGTTCCCGGTGGTACGCCTTGAGGTATCCGACCGCCGTGTTGAGCACCGCGATCAGCGGCACCGCCACCACCGCGCCCGGGATGCCCGCGACGAGCGTGCCGATGGCCACCGAGAGCACCACCGCGAGCGGATGCACCCGCACCATGCGGCCGAGGATGAACGGCTGGAGTACGTGCCCTTCGATCTGCTGCACCAGCAGCACCACGCCGAGCACCAGCAGCGCGGTGACGAGCCCGTTCGTCACGAACGCCACCACCACCGCGAGCGCGCCGGAGACCAGCGCACCGACGAGCGGCACGAACGCGAAGAGGAAGATCAGCACGGCCAGCGGGACGGCCATGGGCACGTCCAGGATGAAGATGCCGATGCCGATGAACACGGCGTCGATGAGCGCCACCAGCACCGTGCCGCGCACGTAACCGGTGAGCGTGGCCCACACCTTCGGCCCGGCGCCGGCCACGGCGTCGCGGGCGTCGGTGGGCACGAAGTTCAGGCACCAGCGCCAGATGCGCTCGCCGTCGTAGAGCAGGAAGAGAGTGACGAACGCGGCGATGGCGGCGCCGGAGAAGAACTCCAGCACGTACGAGACGCCTTCGAGACCGGCGGAGGTGACCTCGCTGGAGTTCTCGCCCAGCCAGTCGCTTATCTCGTTGCCGATGTTGTTGATCTGCTTTTCCTGCACGTGGAACGGCCCGTCGATGAGCCATTCCTGCGCGTCGTCGATGCCCTGCTGGATGCGGTCGGTCAGATCGTTGATGTTCTCCATGATCTGCCAGACCACGAACCAGCCGATGAGGCCGATCGCGACGAAGCCGCCGATGAACGTGGTGGCGGTGGCGAGCCCCTGGCTGAAGCCCCAGCGGCGCAGCCGCGCGACCGTCGGCTGGAGCAGCGCGGTGACCAGCAGGCCGACCGCGAAGGCGATGACGACGAGGCTGACGACGCTGATGACCTGCATCAGCACGTAGATCAGGCCGGCGAGGACCAGCAGCCGCCAGCCCACCTCGGCCGCGACCCGCACCCCCCACGGCACCACGCTGGCCGGCGCGGGCCGCGGCGGCGGCCCGGGGGGCCGGGCGGCGGCGGCCGGCTCGGCGACCACGTCCCGGGGGGCGTCCTCGACGGCGGGTTGCCCGGACGCGGACTTCTCCGCCCCGTCGGCGGCCGCGGCCCGGCGCCGCTCCGCCATCCGGCTGGCCCGCTCGCCCACCCCGCCGAGCCAGTCCGTCATCTTCGACATAAAAGTCCTCACGCCGCCTACGGTCCCGCCGCAGTCCCGTCCGTCACCCGCACGACCGTACACGGCCCATCTGTACGGGAGGGGTCTGCTCCGGTCATCTGGGGTCTGTCCGCAATCTCCCGTCTGCGGCGCGACCCCTGGCACGCACGCTCGCGGCGTTGTCGGGATCGACCTAACAGGCCCACTGTGCGGTCGACCCTCCGCCTTGCGATCGCACGCACCAGACGCCGCGCCGCCCGCCCTGCGGGCGAACGACGCGAGATTGAAGACAGACCCTAGGACGTGCCGGACGGGAGCGGCGGTTCCGTACGCACGCGAAACGCCCCCGGCGGCGGAGCCGGGGGCGTTGCGCGTACGCGCGGCGCGGGATGCGCGCCGGGGTTCAGTACCAGCCGTTGGCCTGCCAGAACTCCCAGCCGCCGCAGGGGCTGCCGTAGCGGTCGTTCATGTAGCTCAGGCCCCACTCGATCTGGGTGGCGGGGTTGGTCTGCCAGTCGGCGCCCGCCGAGGCCATCTTCTCGCCCGGCAGCGCCTGCATCAGCCCGTACGCACCGGAGCTCGGGTTGCTGGCGGTGTAGTCCCAGCCCGACTCGTGGTCGACGATGTTGCTGAAGCACTGGTACTGGTCGGCCGGCACCATCTGGCGGGCCATGGCCTGCACATCGGCGACGGAGTAGGACGACTGCGGAGCGAAGTCGCCCGCGTCGGCGGAGGCCGACTCGGACTCGGCCGCGGCCGAGCGGCTGGCGGCCTCGGCGGCCTCCCGCTCCTTCTCGGCTGCTTCCTCGGCCGCCTTGCGCTCTGCGGCCTCCTTCTTCTCCTCCGCGGCCTGGGCGGCGGACTTGCGCGCCGCCTCCTCGGCCGCCTTGCGGGCGTCCGTGTGTGCGGCGTCCGCCTGCGCGTCCGCCTGCTCCGTGAGGGAGGCGGTCTGCACCTGGGCGGAGGCGCCAGCGGGTACGTCGGCGAGGAGCGTCGCGTCGGCGGCGGTCGCCTCGACGTTGGCCGTCGAGTCGTCGCCCTTCTCCGCGCCCGTGGCCACGCCGACGACAGCGCCGACAGAGGTGACCGCGGTGGCGGAAGCCACGGCGAAACCCCGGACCGAAATCCGGCTCACACAAAGTCCTTCCAGCGTTGCCCGCTTCGGTGACCTCGCGGACGCGTCCCTGCCCCTGACACTGGCCTCCCCTTGTTCCGGGCCGCCGACTGTGGCGGTCCGACTGGTCACGGGAGGCGCGGGCCCGGCAGCCCCCGCGTCCGCGGGGACCGGTACTGCGCTCGGGCGGCGTACGGCGGCTCTGTTCAGTTGAGTCGTGCTGCACCGGGGTCGGTGCGGGGCCGTACGCAGGGCCTGACGAATCCCAGACTCTGCCGGAGACGGACACCCGGACGCAATTCCCCGTCCAGTGGGAAAGCTCACACCGCGTTTGCCCCTCGCTGTTGACGGAAACCCGTGCGTAGCACTGGGCGCAACAGCTAAGCTGCTGCGCCCAGTTCACACGTTCGGGAAGTAGCACGGGGAGCAGTATCCCGTTATACCCGGCCGTCTTCCAGCATTTCGGTCACCAGCGCGGCGATCGGCGACCGTTCGGAGCGGTTGAGCGTCACATGGGCGAAGAGCGGGTGCCCCTTCAGCTTTTCGACGACGGCCACCACACCGTCGTACCGGCCGACGCGCAGATTGTCCCGCTGCGCCACGTCATGGGTGAGTACGACCCGGGAGTTCGTCCCGATCCGCGAGAGCACCGTGAGCAGAACGTTCCGCTCCAGCGACTGCGCCTCGTCCACGATCACGAACGAGTCGTGCAGCGAGCGGCCCCGGATGTGGGTCAGCGGCAGCACTTCGAGCATCCCGCGCGCGATGACCTCCTCGATCACCTCCCGCGAGGTGACCGCGGACAGGGTGTCGAAGACCGCCTGCGCCCACGGGCTCATCTTCTCGGCCTCGGTGCCCGGCAGATAGCCCAGTTCCTGGCCGCCGACCGCGTAGAGCGGGCGGAAGACCATCACCTTCTGGTGCTGCCGGCGCTCCAGCACCGACTCCAGGCCCGCGCACAGCGCCAGCGCGGACTTGCCCGTGCCGGCCCGGCCGCCCATCGAGACGATGCCGACGGCCTCGTCCACCAGCAGGTCCAGCGCGATCCGCTGCTCGGCGCTGCGCCCGTGGATCCCGAAGACCTCCCGGTCGCCGCGCACCAGCCGGACCCGCCCGTCGGGGGTGACCCGGCCGAGGGCCCGGCCGCGCTCGGACTGGAGCACGAGCCCGGTGTGCACCGGCAGGTCGTCCGCCTCGGACACCGAGACGACCTCGGCGGCGAAGAGTTCGTCGACCTGCTCGCCGCTGAGCATCAGCTCGGCCATCCCGGTCCAGCCGGAGTCCGTGATGGCCAGCTCCGCGCGGTACTCCTCGGCGGCCAGCCCCACGGACGACGCCTTGATGCGCAGCGGCAGGTCCTTGGAGACGACGGTGACGTCCTGCCCCTCGGCCTGGAGGTTGCGCGCGACGGCCAGGATGCGGGAGTCGTTGTCCCCCAGGCGGAAACCGGCGGGGAGCACCCCGATGTCGGTATGGTTCAGCTCCACGCGGAGGGTGCCGCCGAGGTCGCCGAGCGGGATCGGGGCGTCGAGCCGGCCGTGTTTGACCCGGAACTCGTCGAGCTGGCGGAGCGCCTGGCGGGCGAAGTAGCCCAGCTCCGGATGGTGCCGCTTGGCCTCGAGCTCGGTGACCACCACGACGGGCAGCACCACCTCGTGTTCGTCGAAGCGCGCCATGGCCATGGGGTCGGCCAGCAGGACGCTCGTGTCGAGGACGTAGGTGCGCCGGTCAGGCTTCTTGCTGTTCACCACGGATGGACGAACCCCCTCGGATGAGGTCGGCACGCGACGGAGTCGCGGGGATCGGGCCGGGCGTCCGGACCCGTGCGGCCACGCGGGCGCGCAGGACCGGGCCCCGGCCCTCCGCTCCGTCCGTACGTGCGATGGTGCGCTGCGCACGGACCTCGTGATGCGGCACGTGGTGCAAAGGGCCCTCCCGGGCGGGCGGTGCGGTGGACCGCCTGCTAGCACGGATATTCCCTCGCGAGCCCCGGGGCATGCAATGCCTGTGGCCGAGGGGCCGTAACGGTGGATACGTGCTAAAGCGTGCGCCGCGGGGGTTTCAGCCGCCGAAGCGGCGGTGGCGGGCCGCGTAGTCGCGCAGGGCGCGGAGGAAATCGACGCGGCGGAACGCGGGCCAGAAGACCTCGCAGAAGTAGTACTCGGAGTGCGCCGACTGCCACAGCATGAACCCGGACAGCCGTTGTTCGCCGCTGGTGCGGATCACCAGGTCGGGGTCGGGCTGGCCGCGGGTGTAGAGGTGCTGCGCGATGTGCTCCACCTCGACGGTCTCGGCCACGTCGGCGAGCGACCTGCCCTGGTCGGCGGCGTCGCCGAGCATCGAGCGGACGGCGTCGGCGATCTCCTGGCGGCCGCCGTAGGCGACGGCGACGTTGACCAGGACGGCGCCGCTGCCGGGCCCGGTGACCACGTCGTGGGTGGCCTCCTCCGCCTCCTTGAGGATCCGCTGGGTCCGCATGGGCAGCAGGTCGAGGTTGCCGACGTGGTGCACCTGCGCGCCGCCGCGCCCCGCGACGCCGGAGACGGCCTCCTCGATGATGGCGAGCAGCGGGTTCAGCTCCGGCTCCGGCCGGTCCAGGTTGTCGGTGGACAGCAGCCAGAGCGTGAGCACCTCGACGTCGGTCTCGCGGCACCAGCGGATCAGCTCGTGGATCTTCTCGGCGCCGGCCTGGTGGCCCTGCGCGGTGGTGCCGCCCGCGGCGCGGGCCCAGCGACGGTTGCCGTCCAGGATGACGCCGATGTGCTTGGGCACACGGGCCGGGTCGAGACGGCGCTCCAGCCGCTTCTCGTAAACGCGATACACGATGCCGCGCCAGGTCATCCGGCGTTCAGCCCTTCCGTCGTACGTTCGGAACACCCCCCGGAAGGCGCCACAGTACTTCCCGTTGTGCCACAGTCCTGTCACAGGGGCGCACCGGGTTCGTGATAGGCAGGTTTTGTGAACAGTCTTTTGCCTTACCTGCCAGCAGACACCCGCTACGACGCGATGACCTACCGCCGGACGGGTCGCAGCGGCCTGAAGCTCCCGGAGATCTCCCTCGGTCTCTGGCACAACTTCGGCGACGACCGCTCCCTGGAGTCGCAGCGCGCCATCCTGCGGCGCGCGTTCGACCTCGGGGTGACCCACTTCGACCTGGCGAACAACTACGGCCCGCCGCCCGGCTCCGCGGAGGAGAACTTCGGCCGGATATTCGCCGCCGACTTCCGCCCGTACCGCGACGAACTGGTGCTGTCGACCAAGGCGGGCTACCTGATGCAGCCCGGTCCCTACGGCGAGTGGGGCTCGCGCAAGTACCTGCTGTCGTCGCTGGACGCGTCCCTCGGCCGCATGGGCGTGGACTACGTCGACATCTTCTACTCGCACCGCTACGACCCGGACACCCCGCTGGAGGAGACGATGGGCGCGCTGGCGTCCGCCGTGCAGCAGGGCAAGGCGCTGTACGCCGGCGTCTCCTCGTACACCGCGGAGCAGACGCGCGAAGCCGCCCGGCTGCTGCGGGAGATGGGCGTACGGCCGCTGATCCACCAGCCCTCTTACTCGATGATCAACCGCTGGACCGAGGAGGACGAACTCCTCGACACCCTGGAGGCGGAGGGCATGGGCTGTATCTCCTTCGCGCCGCTGGCGCAGGGGATGCTGACCGACAAGTACCTGGAAGGCATCCCGGCGGGTTCGCGGGCCGCGCAGAACAAGTCGCTGGATCCCGAGCTGCTGACCGACGAGGTGGTGCGGCGGCTGCGCGGGCTGAACGGGATCGCCCGCGGCCGCGGGCAGTCGCTGGCGCAGCTCGCGCTCGGCTGGGTGCTGCGGGACCCGCGGATGACGTCGGCGCTCATCGGCGCGTCGAGCGTGGCGCAGTTGGAGGCGAACGTCGCGGCGCTGGGCGCGGCGGAGCTGACGGCGGCGGAGCTGGCGGAGATCGACGGGTTCGCGAAGACGACGAGCGGCGTCAACATCTGGGCCGGACGGGGCTGAGAGCCGGTATCGGAGGGCTTCGGGAGGGGCCGTCCATGGACAAGGGAACGGGCCGGTCCGTGGGGGGGATACGGACCGGCCCGAGGGGGGGAGTTCCACCATAACCCAGGGTGAGGGGTGCTCAGTACCGGAACGGACGGGTCACCTCGAAAAGTACTCGTGCGGTGACGGTCCGTATACGAACTCCGCTGCGATCAGGTCACCCGCACGGGGCGGTCCGCGGCGCACGGGAGGGGTTCCGGGGGCGTGCGGGGCGTACGGGCGGACCCGTCCCCGCGCCGCTCAGCCGGCCGCCAGTCCGCCGACGACGAGCCCCGCGAAGGCCCCGACGATCATGAAGGGGCCGAACGCGATGCCCGTCTTCCGGCCGACCCGGCGGGCCGCCAGCATGGTGATCGCATACCCCGCGCCCAGCAGCAGACCGGCGAACGAGCCGGTGAACAGCACGTCCCAGCCGTACCAGCCGAGCGCGACGCCCAGCACGAGCGCCAGCTTCACGTCCCCGAAGCCCATGCCGGCGGGGTTGAGGAAGAAGAGCAGGAAGTAGATCGCCCCCAGCGCGAGGCCGCCCAGCAGGGCGCGCGTCCACGATCCCGCGCCTCCTACGAGCGCCGCACCCCCCAGCAGTGCCACGGCCGCCCCCGCGAGCGGCAGCGTCAGGACGTCCGGGAGGCGCCGCACCGCCCGGTCGACGGCGAAGAGCAGCACCCCGAAGGGCGCCAGCAGCAGCCAGACCGCCAGCTCCGGCTCGGGTCCCGTGGCGGCGGCGAGCGCGGCGCAGGCGGCGGCGGTCGCGGTGGCGGGGAGCCGGACGCGCAGCCCGTACGGGCTCCCCCCGCACTCCTTGCACGTCGCCGGGCCGGCCCAGCCCGGCAGGGGGTGGTCCTGCGGGCAGCGGTCGCGCCACGGCTCGTCGGCGGCCACGGAGAGCCGGTAGGCCCCCCGGGGCAGCAGGGCCCCGGCGGCGGCGCCGTAGCCGGCGGCGAGGACGACGAGGAGGACGGCGAGCACGGGGTGAGCCTAACGGCGCTCCCGCGGGTGGGGCAGGGGCGGGTCGGCGGCGGGACGGCGGCGGGTTCACGGCGGTACAGCGGCGGGCCCGCGGCGGTACGGTGGCGGCTCGGGAGCCGGGGGCGAGGGGACCGTACCGGTGCCTCCCGGCCCGTAGCGACACCTCCGGGGGAGGCCCGCCATGCCCACCTGGCCCGACGGACCGGCCGCGCTCACCGTCGGCACCGGCACGGACCCGCTGCCGCTGGAGGTGGCGTCCTCCTTCGCCCGCCGCAGCCGCGGCCTGCTGGGCCGCGACGGCCTGGCCGGCGCCCTCCTCCTCACCCCCGCCCAGGGCGTGCACACCCTCGGCATGCGCTTCGCCATCGACGTCGCGTACCTCGACCGCCGGCTGACGGTCCTGGCCGTACGCACCATGCCCCCGGGACGCCTCGGCCGCCCCCGGCTGCGGGCCCGGCACGTGCTGGAGGCGGAGGCGGGCGCGTTCGCCGGCTGGGGCATCCGCCCGGGGGTGCGCCTGGGCGTCGGCCCCGCCCCGCCGGGGGCGGACTGACCGGGCGGCGGGAGCGTCAGTGGCGCTCGCTACGATCGAAAACGACCGTGATCGCGGCCCGCACGCCCGGGCTGCGGGGCGGACGACGTACGGACGTACAGGGGGCACCACCGTGGGGATATTCGGTCGCAAGCCACGCCGCGACGGGCGGGACACCACGCGCGACGCCTCGTTCGAGTTCTTCTCCGAGGGCGAGGGCGCCCGCTTCCGCGCCGGGGTCCACGCGGCCTTCGCCGAGCAGGGCCTGGAGGTGACGGTCGGCGCGGACGCGGTGACCGACAGCTCGGGCCGGCAGTTCGGCCTGGGCAACCTGGCGGCGGTCTGCCACAACGACACCCGCGGGCCGCGGGTCTGGCCCGAGCTGACCCGCCGCCACATCGGCATCATGCTGCGGGCCATGGACGGCCCCTCGGTGCTGGAGACCATGCCGGCGGAGAAGTTCCGCTCCCAGCTCTACCCGCGGCTGCTCGCCGACGAGATGACAGGACCGGACGGCTTCGACTACGCGCGCCCGCTCGCCGAGGGGCTGCGCGAGGTGCTGGCGCTCGACCTCCCGGAGAGCGTCATGGTCCTCCCCCGCTCCTCGCTGGAGCCCTTCGGCGACGTCGCCGTGCTGCGGGCGCGGGCGCTGGACAACCTGCGCAGGCTGCGCGTCGAGGCGCACGAGACGATCGAGCAGGAGGAGGGCGCCCGCGTCGACGTGGTGATGGGCGAGTCGATGTTCACGGCGAGCCTGGTGCTGACGCTGGACGAGCTGGTGCCCCGGATCACCGGCCGCGGCCTGAGCACCGACGGGGCGCTGGTGGCGGTGCCGTTCCGGCACCAGCTCGCGTTCCACGCGATCCGCGACCGGCACGTGATAGCCGGCCTCAACACCCTGGCGCAGTTCGCCGCGGCGGGCTTCGAGGAGGGCGTCGGGCGGATCACGCCGGACGTCTACTGGTGGCGGGCCGGTGCGCTGACCCGGCTCAGCGCGATGGACGAGGACGGCATCAAGATCATGGTGGACGAGGAGTTCCAGGCGGTGCTGGAGCGGCTCATCGAGGGCTGAGCCCGACACCCGGGGAGCGCACGGGAGTTACCCGGTCGTGGACCGCCGGCGGCCCGCGGGACAACGCCCCTCGACGCACCCCGAGCGCCCCTGGTACGCGCACAGGCACCCGGCCTACGGTGGTGGGCCGAAGAACCGGCGAAGACCGCGGCGGGAAGCCGAAGGAAGCAGCCATGGGCGACTGGTGGTCCATCGAGGTGTTCGACGCGCACTCCTCCGCACTGCGGTGGAAGGACGCGTACGAGTACGCGCTCGTCGAGTCGGCGATCAGCAACAAGGCATCGACCTGGGAGTGGCACGTCCACTCCGACGGGATCGTCTTCGAGATCGCGTTCCGCGAGGAGAGCGACGGGGAGGCGTGGCGCCGGCTGCCGGGCGTACGGGCGGCGCTGGACGCCGTACCCGACCCGGCGGCGGGACTCCTCGTCCGCCGCGGCCCGGACGGCACGGCCTGCTGCCGCGGGCCGCGGGGGCGGCAGGGTGTGTGAGGCGGAGGAGCCGGCGGCCTGCGGAGGGACGGGAACGGGCGGTCGGCCCGCCGGGAACGCGCGGGGAGCGACGGGGAACGCGCGGCCGGCCGACGCCGAACGCGCCGCCGGCTGACCGGAACGCGCGGAAGAAGCGGTAACAACGGGCCCTACGGGAACTAAGTGCCGTGCCGTGTCGTCATTCGTTTCGAGGTTTGTGCCCGCATTGGGCCGCCTTGGGCGCGTCGTGGTCCGGCGCGCGGTACGTGACATACGGCGGGGAGACCGATGAGCACCGAGCACGGCCCTGATGGCCTGGAATGGCGGAGGAGCAGCTACAGCCGCGGGGCCGGGGCCAAGTGCGTGGAGGTCGCCGCCGGGGCCGGGGTGGTGCACGTGCGGGACTCCAAGACGCCGGACGGGCCGGTGCTCACGTTCACGCCGGAGGCGTGGGCGGCGTTCACGGTGTACGCGACGCGCACGCCGGGGACGGTGCGCAGGTTCTGAGCGGGGCTCAGGAGGTCAGGGCCGCCCGTCCCGGGCAGTCGTCGCCCCGCTGCCGGGAGAAGCTGAGGAGGTCCCCGTGGCGGATCTCGTCGCCTTCGCGGTCGTTGACGACGACGACGGGGAGCTTCTCGACGCAGTCGGCGAGGAGTTGCTGCATGTGCGCCACCTTGATGCCGACGGCGATACGGCGGCCGGCGGCGTCGTCGGCGAGGTCGGTGGAGATGACCGTACGCACCGCGGTGTCGCCCTCCCACTCGGTCTCGACTCCGGTGACGTGCTCGGCGAAATCGGCGGCGGCGTAGGTCGACGTGCCGGCCGACCGCCCGGCGGCGGGGCGCAGTTGGGCGGAGTCGGCGGGCAGCCCCCGTAACACGTCGTCGGCGAGCCACAGCACGCCGCCCAGCACCACCGCGGCACCGGCCACGGCACCGGCAACCCGCAGCACCCGCCCCACGAAGGTCACGCGGTCCTCGCCCCCTCCCGGCACGCAGGCGCGCCGAGGCGAGCATACCGGGCACGACGGACATCCGGGTCACTGCCCCCGGGGGAAACTCACCTCGACCCGCCGGTTCTGCTTCCGGCCTTCCTCGGTGGCGTTGTCGGCGATGGGGTAGTCCTCGCTGTAGCCGCGGACGACGTAGGTGACGTCGGCGGCCTGGAGGGTGTTGGTCAGCTCCTGGTGCACGGCGTTGGCGCGGTTCTTGGAGAGCGTGACGCCGTGTTCGTACGACCCGAGGTCGTCGGTGAAGCCGAAGACGCGGACGGTGTCCGGGCTGTTCTGCTCGATCTCGTCGGCGATGGCGGCGATCCGGGACTGCGCCTGGCCGGTGAGCTTGGCGCTGTCCTTGGGGAAGAGGACTTCGGCCTGCAGCGCGATGGTGATGGTCGAGTTGGAGTCGGACCGCCGCTCCTCGCCGCCCTGGGTCTCGACGACGGAGACGATGTCCAGCACCTTGGGCTCGTCGAGGGTGGCGCCGTCCTCCAGTTGGAGATCGGGGTCGTTGGCGTCGGTCTCGACGGGCGGCGGCGCGGAGGTGCTGGTCCCGGGCGGAGAGGAGGGGACGGGGACGTCGTCCTGCGCGGGGAGCGCGTGCGCGACACCGGGGGTGGCGGCGAGAAAGGAGGCGAGCGCGAGCGCTACTGCTGTGCGGGAGGGCATCGCGGTGCTCACCTCAGTCCGTGATCTCGACTGTGACGGGCGGGAACGTGGGGAGCTGGAACTCGACCTCGGTGGTGTCGTCGGGCGGGGCGGGGAACTGTATGAAGACGGGAACGGTCTTGCCGGCTTCGAGGATGCTCAGCCCGGAGGTGCACAGGCAACGCTTGTCGGTGTCGCGCAGGGCGTAGTAACGCTTCTTCCCGTCCCCGTCCACCAGCGTGGCCCCCATGAGCGAGGTCTTGTCGACCCCTTGCTCACTGCCGGCCCACAGGTGCGTGTCCAGGTAGGACTCCTCGCCGGTGTTCTCCAGCTCTCCGTTCAGCGTGACGAAGCCGCCGGAGTCCCGCCGGATCTCCATGACGCCGAGCACGACGCCGGCCTGGTTCTTCACCTCGACGATCGGCTCCTCCGGGACCTCCTCCTCGCCCTGGTCCTGGCTTCCGCCTGCCTGGCCGTTCTTGTCCTGCGTCTGGGAGGACTCGGACGACTTTCCGTCGTCGCCACCGTCCCCGTCGCCGCTGCCGCAGCCGGCGGCGGAGAGGGCCAGGCCGGCAGCCAGCGCCGCGGCGGCGATCCCCTGGGCGGCTCTGCTCGTGCGCCACATGCTCATGTGCCGGGTTCCTTCGCTTCATTCGACGAGACGTACGGAGAAGAGGTCCTCCGGGTCGGGCAGGAGGTCGATGTCTTCGGGGTCGATGGACCAGTCGCCGCCGTCGCAGTCGAGCTCCAGCGGCGGCGGCTCGTCCCGGTCTTCGTCCCGGTCCTCGTCACGGTCCTCGTCTCCGCCACCGCCTTCGTCGCCGCCCTCGGGCTCCTTCAGATCACACCGGGATTCGAGCACCGCCGTCGCCGTGGCCTCGGAGCGCTTGCTTTCCGTTCCCGGGACGAGCGTGTCCCCCACGGCCTCACGATTCCGCACGGTCACCGTGAAGCCGTCGTCCGGGTCGTAAACACGGTCGCACGCGGTCGTGTCCGCGTCGTTCTTGGCGGCGAAGTCCTGCGCCGCGGCGCAGGCGGACCCGTACTCGAAGCCCTCGCCCCCGAGGATGTCGTCCCACGAGTCCGGGTCGAGGAGCGTGTCCAGCAACCCCTCCGACAACTGCTCGCGCGCGTCGTGGGCGGCGGCCAGCGCGGCGGCGTCGGCCGCCCCCTGGGCATAGTTGCGGTGCGCCACGGCCTGGCCGACGGCGAAGTACGCGACGGCCAGAAAAAGCAGTCCGCCGATGGCCGCGATATAGAGGGGAAATGCCTGCCCGGCATCGGACCTCAGGGCAGCTTGTCGATCTGCGCCTTGATCTTGCTGAGGATCGTGTCCCCCAGCCCCGACTGGATGAGCACCAGCACGATCACCACGGAAACCGCGATGATCCCCAGGTACTCCACCGCTGTCTGCCCCCGATCGCGCTTGCGGCCGCGGTGCAGCCGCTGGGTGGCGGCCAGGGACCTCAGCAGCACGTCGTTGGGTTTCCACATGCGGTCTACCTCCGGAGTCGGACAACGCGGCCGTTGCCGTCGGTCCGTCAAGCCAATTGTGGTCTGTAACAGCGGACTTGGCGTCAGGAACGGCCATTTTCCGTCCTCCCCCTCGCCGCCCGCCTTACACCTGCGGCAGCCCGCGCCGCGGCGCGTTCACCTGCGCAGCGTAACCGGCCGCTTGCCGACTGTCCCACACCCCCCTCGCGCACGCGAGAGGTCGGCGGGGAATACCCCGGGATGTCCGCCTCCCGGGTGGTGTCGGTCGTCCCGGGTACCGTCGCCGCATGACGAGACTTGCCACCGTGTTCATCCCCCAGTTCCCTCCCGAGCAGCTTCGCGCCGTCGCTCGCGCCGCCGACGAGGCCGGGATCGACGAGTTGTGGGTGTGGGAGGACTGCTTCTACGAGAGCGGGGTCGCCACCGCCGCCGCCGTACTCGCCTGGACCGAGCGGGTGCACGTCGCCATCGGGATCCTGCCCGTGCCGCTTCGGAACGTCGCGCTGGTCGCCATGGAGACCGCCACCCTGCACCGGCTGTTCCCCGGGCGCGTGACGCTCGGGGTGGGGCACGGGGTGCAGTCGTGGATGGGGCAGGTGGGGGCGCGGGCCGCGTCGCCGCTGACGTTGCTGCGGGAGCATCTGACCGCGCTGCGCGCGCTGCTCGCCGGGGAGAAGGTCACCGTCGACGGGCGGTACGTCACCCTCGACGGCGTCGAGCTGGCCTGGCCGCCGGCCGCGGCGCCGCCGGTGTTCTCCGGGGGTACGGGGCCCAAGACGCTGCGGCTCACCGCGGAGTCGGCCGACGGGACGATCCTCGCCGGGGGTGCCTCCCCCGAGGTGGTGCAGGAGGCCGCCGAGGCGGTACGGGCCGGGCGGGACGCCGCCGGGCGGGGCGGGGAGCATCCGCTCGTCGCCTCGATCCTCGTCGCCACCGGCCCCGGCGCCGAGCGCCGGCTCGCCGGGGACGCCCGCCGGATGGGCTGGGATCCGGCCGCGGAGGCCCATGTCGCCGGGGACGCCGCGGCGGTCGCGGCCGCCGTGGACCGCTGGGCGGCGGCCGGGGCGACGACGGTGGTGCTCCAGCCGACCGCCGACGAGCCGGATCCGGTGGCGTTCGTCCGGTGGGTGGCGGAGGAGGTGCGTCCGCTGGTGTCGTAGCGCCTTCACGGCGAGCCCCGTCCGCTACTCCGTCAGCACGCCGAACTCCGAGCCGGAGCCCAGATACACCGCCGTCACCAGCAGGATGATCGTCGCCGGCACCATCAGGCTGGTGATCAGCAGCGTCGCCTTCGGGATCGCCCGGGACGCGCGCCGGCGCGCGTTCTGGGCGTCCGTGCGCCGCTGGTCCGTGGCGATCTGTATCAGCGTCTCGACGATCGGCGCGCCCAGGTCCTCGCCCTGCTGGAGCGCGGTGACGAACTGGGCGACCTGCTCGGAGTCGTTGCGGCGGCGCAGCTCCTCGAACGCCTGCCGGCGGGAGACGCCCATGTCCATCTGGCGCAGGGTGATGCGCAGTTCGTCCGCCCAGGGGCCCGAGTAGCGCTCGCTGACGCGGTCCAGCGCCTGCCGGAAGCCGAGCCCCGCGCTGACCACCACGGCCAGGACGTCGAGGAAGTCGGGCAGCGTGCGTTCGATGACGTCGCGCCGCTTGCGTACGGCCGCCCAGATGCCGACCTCCGCCCAGCCGTAGCCGAAGGCCGCCAGCACCAGCGCGCCGACCCACTGGCCGGAGGAGAGCAGGGTGAGCGCGCCGCCGTAGCCGATGGCGGCGTAGACGGCGCGGCGGGCGGCGTAGCGGTCGATCGTCAGGCCGCCGGGGTTGCCCGCGCGGTCTATCTTGCGGCGCTTGTTCTCCACCGCCCGCCGGCCCATCAGCTTCAGCACCAGCGGCGCGAACCGCATCCCGAGCCGGTCGATGAGGGAGCCGACGACGGTGGTGCGGGTGGCGCCGACCTCCAGGGCCACCTGGAGGTCGCTGGGGAGCTTGACCTCGGCGCGGTAGACGCGGATGCCGCTGAGGACGCCGAAGGCGGCGAGGCCGAAGGCGGCGGCGAGGAGCAGGCCGAGGGTTCCGTATGCCATGTGAGTCCCGGCCCCTCAGACGTCGATCTTCGCGAGCCGGCGGATGAGCAGGATGGCCAGCGCGTACAGCCCGACCGCCGTCAGGACCGCGCCCTGGCCGAGCGGCGAGGAGCCCATGCGCTCGATGGATCCTGGCATCACCTGGTCGGTCAGCAGCAGGGTGCCTATGCCCATGACGGGCACGGTGTACGCGGTGAGGGTGACCTGCGAGAGCTGGGTGCGCACCTCGCGGCGGGTCTCCTTGCGGTCGTTGAGGGTGCCGGTGAGGTTCCGCAGCGAGCCGACGACCTGGCCGCCGGCCTTGTTGGAGAGCACCAGCGTGGAGACGAGCACGGACAGCTCGCGCGACGGCAGCCGCTCGGCGAGGTCGCCGAGGGCGTCGTCGAGCGGTACGCCCACGGCGAGCTGGTCGGTGACCTTGGTCAGCTCCTCGCCGGCCGGCGCCTCCAGCTCCTCGGCGGCGAGGCCGAGCGCGGTGCGCAGGGCGAGGCCGGCCTGGGTGGCGTTGGCGAGGATGCGGGAGAGGTCGGGGAGCTGGTTGATGAACGCCTCGATGCGCTTCTGCCGCTGCCAGTTGAGGTAGGCGTGCGCGCACCACACCCCGATGAGCCCGGCGATCGGGCCGAAGAACGCGGCGAACAGCGCGTCGGCGAGCAGCCACAGCACGGCGACGCCGGCCAGCACGTACACCGTGAACTCGCCCGGGGTGACGTCCAGCCCGGTCGTCGCGATGCGCCGCTCCAGATAACGGCCGACGCGCGTCGGCCGCACCCGCCGGTCGACCTCCGCGAAGCGGCGCCCGGGCCGCCGGTCGCCGGCGTCGGCGAGCCGGTCGAGCAGCTCGGCGCGGCGGGCGCGGCCCGCGGCGTAGACGGCGACGCCGCCCACGGCGAGCGCGCCGGCGAGCAGCGACAGGCCGACGACGAGCGCGAACAGTTGCTGGCGGTCCATCACCTCGCCTCCCGCGTCTGCAGGTGCCGCTCCGAGGGCGCGACCCCGAACGCCGGCGGTACGGGCTCGCCCGCGTAGAACAGGCGGTCGCCGGTGCGCCGCGGCAGCGGCGAGAACTCGAACTGGCCCCGGACGATCCGGTCCGAGCTGATCGGCAGGGCGCGGAAACGGCAGACGGACACCAGTTGGTAGACCTCCCGGCCGCGGGACGACAGCATCACGATCTCGTCGATCTTGCGGGTGCCGTCGGTGTGCCGCGCGAGCTGCACGATCACGTCGACGGCCGAGTTGATCTGGTCGCGCAGCGCCTCGAAGGGCACCTCGACGTCGGACATCGACGCCAGGGTCTGCAGCCGCATCAGCGCGTCCTCGGCGGAGTTGGCGTGCACGGTGGCCAGCGAGCCGTCGTGTCCTGTGGACATGGCCTGCAGCATGTCCAGCGTCTCGCCGCCGCGCACCTCGCCGACGATGATGCGGTCGGGGCGCATGCGCAGCGAGTTGCGTACGAGGTCGCGAATGGTGATCCGGCCCTTGCCCTCGACGTTCGGCGGGCGCGACTCCAGACGGATGACGTGGGACTGCTGCAACTGCAGTTCGGCGGCGTCCTCGACGGTGATGATCCGCTCGTGCTCGGGGATGAGCCCGGAGAGCGAGTTCAGCAGGGTGGTCTTCCCGGCGCCGGTGGCGCCGGAGACGATGACGTTGAACTTCGCCCGGACCAGGCCGGAGAGCAGCAGCAGCATGTGCTCATCGAGGGTGCCGAGGCCGATGAGTTCGGCGAGGGTGTACGAGCGCGGGAAGCGGCGGATCGTCAGTGTCGGCCCGGTCAGCGACAGCGGCGGGATGATGACGTTGACGCGCTCGCCGGTGGGCAGCCGGGCGTCGACCATGGGGGTCGACTCGTCCACGCGGCGGTTGACGGTGGAGACGATGCGTTCGATGGTCTGCATCAGTTGGTCGTCGGAGGCGAACCGCAGCGGCAGTTGCTCGACCCGGCCGGCCCGCTCGACGTAGATCCGGTCGGGGCCGTTGACCATGATCTCGGTGACGCTCGGGTCCTCCAGCAGCGGCTCCAGGATGCCGAGCCCCAGCGCCTCGTCCACGACGCGGCGGATGAGCTGCGAGCGCTCGGCGGTGGAGAGCACCGGGCCCTCGCGGCTGAGGATGTGGCCGAGCACCCGCTCCAGCCGGGCGCGCCGCTCGGCGGGCGACAGCGCCGACATCTCGGCGAGGTCGATCTCCTCCAGCAGCTTGGCGCGGTAGGTGGGGACGAGGGTCTCGCCGTGGCCTTCCGTGGTGTGGTCGGGGGTGGTGATACGGGCCCGCAGGCTCATCGTCAGTCCTTCCCCCGCGGCATGGTGGAGCTGCGCTCCACCGAGCCGAAGTTGTCGACGCCGGGGATGAGGGACGGGATCTCGACGCTGGCGGTGACGGTGACCTCGCCGTCGCCGGAGGAGACCGAGAAGCCGGCGTCCAGCCAGTCGCTGATCGCCGCGGCGCCGGCGGCCGCGGCGGAGGACGGCGGGTCGTCCAGGGACTCCATCCGGGCCGCGGCGCGGGCGGCGGTGCCGGCCTGGGAGGCGGTGTAGGCGGCGATGCCCAACTGCACGGCGGCGAGCGCGATGAAGATGAGCACGGGCAGGAAGCCGATGTACTCGATCGCCACGGACCCCCGGTCCCGGCGCGGGGCCGGCGGGCCCGGGGAGGCGGCCGGCGCGGGGTGCCCGGCTCCGCCGACGTCCGGGTCCCGCGGTCCGCGGTTCCCTCGCCGCGGCGGCGGGTCCGGCGGGCCGTCAGCCGCCGATGCGCGGCGTGCGGACTCGGCGCAGGGGCGGGCAGGCGTGCCGCCGCCCGCGCGCGCGGCCGGCACGGGCGGCGGGCCTTCGGCGGCCGGCGCGCGGCGCCCGGCGCGGGCGCCGGCGCGCGGGCACGGTCCGCGGTCACGCCGTCGTCGCCGCGCGGGCAGCTCTCGGCTCTCGGTCCTCTCCGCGCGGAGCGTCTCCGTACGCGATCCACTCCCCACCTCAGCCTCCCTCGTCCGTCGCGCCCGCGGTGCCGCTGACCGTGAACGGGAAGTCCAGCCCGCCCGGGAAGAGGACCGGCACCTTCAGGTCGACCTGGGCGGTGGTGACGCCGTTCGACGAGCCGACCGACACCGAGGCGTCCCAGGCGTCCGGCAGGTCCTCCGCCGCCGCGGCGGCCGGGTCGTCGCCGACGGCGGCGGCGCGGGCGGCCATGTCGGCGGCGTTGCCGGCGAGCGAGTAGGTGTAGCCGACGAGGACGAACTGCCAGACGACGACGAGGACCAGCGCGATCAGCGGCAGCATGCCGGCGAACTCCACCGACACCTGCCCGCGGTCCCCCAGCGGCGCCCCCCGCGCCCTGCCGCGGGACCCGGCGCGGCGGCAGGCCCCGGCGCCCCCGGGGCGCCGGGCGGCAGCGCCGGCTTCGCGCCGGTCTGCGCGACCTGGGGCGCGGGGCCCGTGCCGCGGCCGCCGGCGGCGACGGCGCCCGCGCCCAGCGCCCGCGGCCCGCCGCCTCCGTGCGCCCCCGGACCGCCGGGACCACCGGCCGCACCCGGGCCCGCCTGGTCCGGCACCACCGTCAGCCCCAGCTCCCCCGCCACCGCCCACAGCGCCTGCCGCACCGTCGACTTCTGCTCCAGGTCCTGCAGCCGCCCGGCGTCCACCAGCGGCTGCAACTCCTTGAACGCCGCGGGCACCGCCGTGCGCGCCACCGTCGTCCCGGTGGCCCGCGCGATGATCGACGGCTGGATCTCGGTGTTCCGGGTGAGCCGGTTGACCAGCACGACGGTGTCCTCCGCCTTGCGGATCTGCAGCCGGTCCCACAGCCGCAGCATGCGCTTCGCGCCGCGCACGGAGATCACGTCGGGCGTCGTCACGAGCACGGCGACGTCGGCGAGTTCGACAGCCGCGGCGTTCGGCGTCGTCACCTGGCTGCCGCAGTCGAGCACCACCACCTCGTACCGCGACCGCAGCGCGCTCAGCGTCTGCCGCGCCGCCCGGTCGTCGACGTCCTCGCCGCGCTCGCCCTCGGAGGGGGCGAGCAGCAGGCCGAGGCCGGTGTGGTGGGTGAAGACGGCGTCCTGCAGCACGCGCGGCGAGATGTCCTTGATGCCCGCCAGGTCCGCGACCGAGCGGCGGAACTGCACGTCGAGGTACGAGGCGATGTCGCCGGACTGCAGGTCCAGGTCGGCCAGCGCCACCTGCCGCCCGGCGGCCCGCGCGGCGAGCGCGAGCTGCACCGCCGCGACGGTGGTGCCGACGCCGCCCTTCGCACCGCTGACGGTGACGAGCGTGCCGCCGGGGCCGCCGAACGCCTCAGGACCCGTCGCGGCGCCGAGGTGCCGCCGGACGCCGCCGCTCCACTGCGCGGCGGCCTGCACCCGGGCGGCCAGTTCCTCGTACGCCAGCGGCAGCCCGACGACGCCGCGGGCGCCGGCGTCCATGGCGGCGGAATAACCGGCGGGCGAGGTGTCGGCGGTGACGAGGACGGTGCCGACGGCGGGGAAGCGCAGCGCGACGTCGCGGATCAGCTCCAGCGCGGGCACCGGCCCGATCCGCTCGTGCACGAGGACGACCTCGGGGAGTTCTGCCACGCCGGTGCCGGCGAGCGTCGCGAGGTGGTCGAGGAGCGCGACGGAGTCGCCGATCGGTGCGGCGGCCTCGGCGTCGGGCAGTTGGTGGAGCAGCGAGACGGTGGCGCGCGCCGCGTCGGGGTCGGCGATGACGGGCTGGATGCGTACGGTCATGGCCGCCGGCCCCCTTCCGCCGGGTACGCGCACGGGGGCGCGCCCCGCGTCCCGTACGCCCGCGGGGAGACGGCCCTGCGCCGGATGCGGATGGTCATGTGCGGCCCCTCACCGGTCCTCGTCGAGGGTGTACGTGCGGTCCTCGGGGGCGATGTCGGTGTCCTCCTCGCCGGGGGCGACCAGCGCGAGGCGCACGTGGGTGGCGAAGGACTCCGCGTACGCCACGCGCTGCGCGTCGGAGGTGCCGAGGGCGAAGGTGATCGGCACGGCCTCGCCCTCGTCGGCCCGCGGGTCGTCGTCGCCGGTGCGCTCGATCGGCGTCAGCTCGCCGACGTCGATGACCCGGGCGCCCGCGACGATCACCTGGGAGACGGGCTTGTCGCCGTCGCCCTGGGCGTCGAAGGTGGCGAAGATGTTGACCCGCGCGCCCGGCGTGATCTTCCCGGCGACGCCGGTGGAGGCGTCGATCATGATGGCGATCTCCTGCTGTCCGGGCTCCAGGTCGGGGCGCCCGCTGACCATGTCGCTCTGCAGCAGCGAGCCCTGCTTCAGCGGCGTGAGCGCGACCTTCCCGGCCAGGTCGCCCGGGTCGGTGACCGCGGTGTCGGGCAGCCAGCGCTTCGGCATGGTCGTCTTCTCGTACTGGTCGGGCTCCAGCGGCTCGTACGCCTCGACGTCGGTGGTGAGCCGGTACGCGGTGGCCTCGTCGCCGACCTTGGACTCCACGTCGCTGACGAACGCCAGCACACCGGCGAAGGCGCCGAGTGCGACGAGGACCGACAGCAGGACGAGGATGATGCCGCGACGCTGGCGTGAGTTCATCGACGGGACCTCAACGGTTGATCTCGGGGGGTGACGGTGGCGCCGCGCCGACGGCGGGCTGGTGGTGCGGCTGCGGTACGGACCGCGGCGGCGGCTGCGCGAGGGGCGGGGGCGCGCCCTGGTGCGGTACGGGCTGCGGCATGGACTGCGGAACCGCCTGCGGCAGCGGGGGCGAGGGGGCGGCGGGACCCGGCGGCACCGGGGTGGCGCACAGCAGGCACCGGTCGCCGATGATCTCCAGCCCGCACCACGAGCAGCGGGCCCGCTGCACCGAGGCGACCAGCCGGCTCAGCACCAGCGGATCGGTGATCCCGGCGGCGAACTCGCACACCTTGTCCGTCGCCCACCAGGGCGCGGAGGCTGCGGGCAGCGGCGCCATCTCCATCGCCTGCACCCGCCATCCGGCGGCGAGTTCGCCCGTGACCCAGGCCGCGTCGGCGCGCCCGGAGGCGTGCACGAGCCCGGTGGCGAAGTCGGGTCCCGGCGGCACGGGGTCGCGGCCGATCCGTACCAACTGGGGGCGGGGCGCGGCGAGGACGGCGAACTGCGCGCCCGGCACCCAGGAGCGGGCGTGCGCGCCGAGGGTCACCGGCACCCGGTCGAGCTTGGCGACGCTGCCGAGCACGGCGCCCGCGTGGATGTAGTGCGTGAGCAGCCGGGCGGCGGTGGCGAGCACGCCGGCGCCGAGGTCGGCGGTGGACAACTGGAGCAACTGGCGGGCGATGACGGCGACGGCCAGCGGCGGTAACGGCAGCGCGATCAGCGCCATCCGGTCGCTCTCCAGCACGGACCGCACGGTGTGCAGCCGGCGGACCACCTCGGCCGGGCCGGCGGCGGGGTGGAGCACGACGAGGAAGCCGTGCTGCTCCAGCACGGCGGACACCTCCGCCAGCGCCTCCTCCAGGGGTTGCTCCCGCGGGTGGCGCAGCGCCATCACCGTGGGTCCTGGAAGGCCGGGCGGGCCCTGCCGGCCGAGCGGCCCGTGCCGACCGGGGGCGGGGAGCACGAGGTCGGGGCCGGTGACTGCGATGGCTGTTGGCACGTCGGGCGTCCCCCCACCGGTCTCAGACACGCTCTGAGCACCATAACCGGGACGTGGGCTGCGGAAACACCTTTTGTGCAAAGAGGGTTGGGGTGCGCGGCGGCCGGGCGGGGGCGGGCCGGACGGCGCCGTTCGCGGTGCGGCTCCCGTACGGGAAGACTTGACACCCGCATTGGTCTGGACCAAGTTGTGCGGCGCACCCTGCACCGACCCGCAACCGTCCCTGACCCGTACGTCCCCGGCCCACCCACTACCCCGCACGGTCCAGCTCCTCACGCGCTCCCCCGTTACGGAGGCCCCCGTGTTCCGAGCACGCAGACCCCGCACGCCCCGCACCGTCCGTACCGCCAGAGGCTCCTTCCGCCGGCTCGCCGTCGCCGCGGCCGGCGGCCTCCTCGCCACGCTCCTCGGCGCCCCGCTCGCCGCGTCCGCGGAGCCCAACCTCGTCCAGAACCCCGGCTTCGAGTCCGGCCTCAGCGGCTGGACCTGCTCCGGCACCGCCGCCACCACCGTCGCCGGCCCGGTGCACGGCGGCACCGCGGCGCTGCGCGCCACCCCGGCGGGGCAGGACAACGCCCGCTGCACGCAGAGCGTCGCGGTCCGGCCCAACTCCGCGTACGAGCTGAGCGCGTGGGTGCAGGGCTCGTACATCTACCTGGGCGCCGGCGGGACGGGCACCACCGACGTCTCGACCTGGACCTCGGGCGCGTCCTCGTACACCCAGCTCAAGACGAGCTTCACCACCGGGCCCAACACCACCTCGGTGACCGTCTACACCCACGGCTGGTACGGCCAGCCCGCCTACCACGCCGACGACGTCAGCCTCACCGGACCCGGCGGCGATCCCGGCACCGTCCCCGCCGCGCCCACCGGCCTCCAGGCCACCGGCACCGCCGCCCGCTCCGTCTCGCTGGGCTGGTCCCCGGTCACCGGCGCGACCGGCTACAACGTCTACCGCGACGGCACGAAGGTGCTCAGCACCGGCGGCGCCTCCGCGACCGTCACCGGGCTGACGCCCTCGACCGCGTACCAGTTCCAGGTGACCGCGACCAACGCCGCCGGCGAGTCCCCGAAGTCCGCGGCGGTCACGGGCACGACGACCCCGGACGGCGGCGGTGGCCCCGGCGTGCCGAAGCACGCGGTGACGGGCTACTGGCAGAACTTCAACAACGGCGCCACCGTCCAGAAGATCCGCGACGTCAGCAGCCAGTACGACATCATCGCCGTCGCCTTCGCCGACGCGACCGGCACGCCGGGCGCGGTGACCTTCAACCTCGACTCGGCCGGGCTCGGCGGCTACACCGTCGCCGAGTTCAAGCAGGACATCGCCGCCAAGCAGCAGGCCGGCAAGTCCGTGATCATCTCGGTCGGCGGCGAGAAGGGCACGGTCGCCGTCAACTCCTCCACCGCGGCGACGAACTTCGCGAACAGCCTGTACGCGCTGATGACGGAGTACGGCTTCGACGGGGTCGACATCGACCTGGAGAACGGCCTGAACTCCACCTACATGACGCAGGCGCTGCGCTCGCTGTCGCAGAAGGCGGGCCCCGGCCTCGTCATCACGATGGCGCCGCAGACCATCGACATGCAGTCGACCGCCGGCGAGTACTTCAAGACGGCGCTGAACATCAAGGACATCCTCACCGTCGTCAACATGCAGTACTACAACAGCGGGACGATGCTCGGCTGCGACGGCGGCGTGTACGCCCAGGGCACGATCAACTTCCTCACCGCCCTGGCCTGCATCCAGCTCGAAGGCGGGCTCGCGCCCTCGCAGGTCGGCCTCGGCCTGCCCGCGTCCACCCGCGCCGCGGGCGGCGGCTACACCGCGCCGTCCGTCGTCAACGCCGCGCTCGACTGCCTCGCCCGCGGCACGAACTGCGGCTCGTTCAAGCCCCCGCGGACGTACCCCGACCTGCGCGGCGCGATGACCTGGTCGACCAACTGGGACGCCACCGCGGGCAACTCCTGGTCCGGCGCCGTGGGGCCGCACGTGCACGCCCTGCCCTGACCGGCCGCCCGCGGCCGGCCGCCTCCCGCACTGCCGGCCGCGGCGGCGGCCCACGGCCCGCCCGCCCGTGCAACCCGGGCGGGCGGGCCCGTATCCGCCCGCTACCAGGGCAGGTCCCTGATCTGCTGCACGCACAGCACGAGGAAGAGCAGCCCGGAGACGGTCAGCAGCGAGTTGCTGAGCAGGCCGTTGCGCCACTGCCGCGGCGTGCGGTCGGTGTTGAGCAGCCACAGCAGCGTCAGCGCGAGGAACGGCATGAAGAAAGCGCCGAGCACGCCGTACGTGATGACGATGGCGAACGGCTCGTCGAGCCACAGCAACGTCATCGGCGGGAACGTCAGCCACAGCAGGTACACGCGGAACGGCAGCGACCGCTCCCGGCCGCCCGCGGCGACCTCCCGCGCGCTGCCGTCGCCGCCGCCGCCCGCGCCGCGCACGTTCTCGACGAAGTCCGCGAAGAGCAGGCTGACGCCGTGCCAGACGCCGATGAGCGAGGTGAACGAGGTGGCGAAGAAGCCGACGAGGAAGAGCTTCGCGGTGGCCGCGCCGTAGCGCTCCTCCAGGATGTCGCCGAGGTCCACCAGGCCCTTGTCGCCCGACTCCAGCGAGAGGCTCGTGGAGTGCAGCAGCTCGGCGCCGACGAGCAGCATCGCGACGACGAAGATGCCGGTGGTGATGTACGCGACCCGGTTGTCCAGCCGCATGACCTTCAGCCAGCCGATGTCCGTCCAACCCTTGGCGTTGACCCAGTAGCCGTACGCGGCCATGGTGATCGTGCCGCCGACGCCGCCGATCAGGCCGAGGGTGTAGAGCAGCGAGTCGTCGGGCAGGGTGGGCCACAGCCCCGCGAAGGCGTCCCCGGCGTTCGGGGAGACGCGGATCGCGACGTAGACGACGACCACGAACATGACGCCGACGAGGACGGTCATGACCTTCTCGAAGACCGCGTAGCGGTTGAACCAGACGAAGACCAGGCCGGACAGGCCGGTGAGGATGCCCCAGGTCTTGAGTTCCGGACCGTCCGGGAAGAGCGCGACGAGCGGCAGCGCGGAGGACGACATGGCGGTGGCGCCGTAGACGAAGCCCCAGACGACGACGTAGATCACGAAGTAGACGGAGGTCCAGGTGCCGAGGGTGCGCCAGCCCTCGAACAGGGTGCGTCCGGTGGCCAGATGCCAGCGGCCGACGGCCTCGGCGAGGGCGACCTTGACGACGCAGCCTATGACGGCGGCCCACAGCAGGGTGTAGCCGAACTTGCTGCCGGCGAGCAGCGTGGCCACCAGGTCGCCGGCGCCGACGCCGGTCGCGGCGACGACGATCCCCGGCCCGACGTAGCGCCACTTGGCCTTTCTCATCTCGGGCGGTGCGGACGCAGGCTCGGTGCGGTCAGCCATGAGCGGCTCCTTCGCAGCTCGTCCCCCCTGCGATCTCCGGCATTGAAAGGGATCCCCGGACGGCCGCACAAGAGGGCGTACGCGGCGGAAGACCGGCACGGCCTCTTGACCTGATCACGCCAGGTTCAGAACCATTGACGCGCATCACAGCCCCACACGACACGACGTCGCCATGCACCACCCCACACCTCCACATCCAGGAGCAGGCATGCGACTACGCATTCGGTCGGTGACCCTGACCGCGGTGCTCGCCCTCACCGCCGCCGGCGCCCTCAGCGCCGCCGGCGCGGAACCCGGCGCCGAGCCGGCGCAGACCGGGAGTACGGCTCAGGCGGAACGGAGCGAGCAGAGCGGGCAGATCCGGCAGTACGAGGTCCCGGGCCAGACCGGCCGCGAGGCCCGTACCCGCCTCGCCGCCACCGGCGTGTCCGTCGACGAGGTACGCGACCACTCCGTGGTCGTCTCCGCCGACGGCGCCCAGGCCCGGCAGCTCCGCGCGCTCGGCTACCGGCTCGAACGGCTTCCCGCCCCGCCCGCGCGGCTGGCGGACAAGCCCCCCACGACGCTCGACTTCCCGCCGGCCGACTCCGGCTACCACAACTACGCGGAGATGACCGCGGAGATCGACCGGCTGATCGCCGCGAAACCGAACCTCATCAGCAAGCAGGTCATCGGCACCTCGCACGAGGGCCGCGACATCGTCGCCGTCAAGGTCAGCGACAACGTGCGCACCGACGAGGCCGAGCCCGAGGTCCTCTTCACCCACCACCAGCACGCCCGCGAGCACCTGACCGTCGAGATGGCGCTGTACCTGCTGGGCGAGTTCGCCGACGGCTACGGCACCGACCAGCGGATCACCAATGCCGTCAACGGCCGCGAGATCTGGATCGTGCCGGATCTGAACCCGGACGGCGGCGAGTACGACATCGCCACCGGCTCGTACCGGAGCTGGCGCAAGAACCGCCAGCCCAACTCCGGCTCCAGCGCGGTCGGCACGGACCTGAACCGCAACTGGAAGTACCGCTGGGGCTGCTGCGGCGGCTCCTCCGGCAGCCCGTCCTCCGACACCTACCGCGGCAGCGCGGGCGAGTCGGCCAAGGAGGTCAAGGTCGTCGCCGACTTCGCGCGCAGCCGGGTCGTGGGCGGCAAGCAGCAGATCAAGGCGGGCATCGACTTCCACACGTACAGCGAGCTGGTGCTGTGGCCGTACGGGTACACGTACAACGACACCGGGCCGGGCCTGACGCAGGACGACCGCGACGCGTTCGCCGCGGTCGGCGGGAAGATGGCCGCGAGCAACGGCTACACGGCGCAGCAGTCGAGCGACCTCTACATCACGGACGGGTCGGTCAACGACTACCTCTGGGGCGAGCAGAAGATCTTCAGCTACACGTTCGAGATGTACCCGCGCTCGGCGGGCGGCGGCGGGTTCTACCCGCCCGACGAGGTCATCGACCGGGAGACCAGCCGCAACCGCGACGCGGTGCTGCAACTGCTGGAGAACGCCGACTGCATGTACCGCTCGATCGGCAAGGAGGCTCAGTACTGCACCGGCTGACGCCGGCGGCGCGCCCCCGGGACCGGGGGCGCGCCGTACCTTGCGGTGCTTGCGGGGCTTGCGGTCAGGCGGCGCGGCCGTAGCGGGCGAGTGCGTCCCGTACGGAGACGTCCTTCGCGGGCGCCGGGTCGGCGCCGCGCTCGGCGGCCTTGAGCCGGCGGTCGATGAGGCGCTCGCGCCGGTCGAAGTACAGGGCCGGACCCGCGAGGATCGCGGCCATCAGGAGCAGGACCAGGGTGCCGACGGTGTAGTCGAGGATCGCGTTCATGTCGTCTACGATCCCGGATCCTTGCACACACAAACAGTGGCAGCCCTGCCATAGAACTTCGAATTGCTGCCATCGGGATGGCATACTCGACCCATGCTGTCGAATGTCGTGTGCCTGCTGACCGATGACGTCAACGCCTTCGAGCTGGGCGTCGTCTGCGAGGTCTTCGGCATGGACCGCCGCGAGGAGGGCCTGCCGCTCTACGACTTCTCCTTCGCCGCCCCGCGCCCGGGCCGCGTCACCGTCCACCCGGGCCTGCCCGTCGACGTACCGCACGGCCTGGAGCGGTTCACCGACGCCGACCTGATCGCCATCCCGGCCGGCCAGAAGTTCGCGCACCGCGACTTCCCGCCGGAGCTGCTGCACGCGCTGCGCGAGGCGGTGGCGCGCGGCACGAAGGTGCTCAGCGTCTGCACGGGCGCGTTCCTGCTCGCCCAGGCCGGGCTGCTGGACGGCCGCCGCTGCACGACGCACTGGCTCTACACCGACATGCTCAAGCGCGAGTACCCGGACGCGCTGGTCGAGCCCGACGTGCTCTACGTCGCCGACGGCCCGGTGCTCACCTCCGCCGGCACCGCCTCCGGCATCGACGCCTGCCTCGCCCTCGTACGCGAGGAGCAGGGCAGCAAGGTGGCCAACGCGATCGCCCGCCGCATGGTCGTACCGCCGCACCGGGACGGCGGCCAGGCGCAGTACATCGACCGGCCGGTGCGCGGCACGTGCGACGACGACGCCATCGCCCGCGTGCTGGCCTGGATGCAGGAGCACCTGGACGAGGACGCCACGGTGGAGCAGTTGGCGGCGCGGGCGCATCTGGCGCCGCGGACGTTCGCCCGCCGCTTCCAGCAGGAGACGGGCACGACGCCGTACCAGTGGCTGCTCGGCCAGCGGCTGCTGCTGGCACAGCAGTTGCTGGAGGAGACCGACGCCACGGTGGACGCCATCGCCACCCGCGCGGGCTTCGGCAACGCGGCGACGCTGCGCCACCACTTCCTGCGCCGGCTGGACACCACGCCGAACGCCTACCGGCGGACGTTCCGCGGCCCGGCCGTCGGCGCGGGGCGCTGACGGCCGGGCCGGGAGGACGTCCGCTCAGCTGAGGACGGCCAGGCAGTCGATCTCCACGAGCAGCCCGGCGGGCAGCCCGACGTACACGGTCGTACGCGCCGCCGGCGGCTGCTCCAGCTCCGCGAAGTAGGCGTCGTAGATCTGGTTGAACTCGGCGAAGTGGGCGGTGTCGGTGAGGTACACGCGGATCATCACCGCGTCCTCCCACGACGCGCCGCCCTCCTCCAGCACCGCCTTGACGTTGGACAGCGTCTGCTCGGTCTGTGCCCGCAGATCCGGGCCCGCCGGGGTCGGCGGCTTGCCCTCCTCGGCCGGCAGGAAGCCGACCTGTCCTGCGACCTGGAGGATGTTGCCCTTGCGCACGCCCGCGGAGAAGCGCGCCGGCGGCGGGACGTGGGTGGCGGGGGTGACGTCGGTCTTCTGGGCCTTGTCGCTCATGCGGGCACTCTTCCGGAGTAGTCGTCACTGATCGCTGCCGCCGTGCGGCGGAGCTGCGGGAGGAGGGTCATCAGCTCGTCCGCGGTCACGACGACGTTCGGCGCCGACAGGGAGCAGGCGGCGGCGGTACGGCCGTCGGCGCCGCGGATGGGGGCGCCGATGCAGTTGATGGACTCCTCGTGGCCGCCGAAGTCGGTGGCCCACCCCTGCTCGCGCACCGCGGCCAGCTCGGCGAGCAGGGCCTGCGCGTCGGGCGTCGAACGGGGGGTGTACATGGGGTATTCGAGCCGCTCGGCGACGGCGCGCCGCTCCGGCTCCGGCAGGTCGGCGAGGAGCAGCTTGGCCACGGCCGCGACGGTGATCGCGACGGGCCGGCCGATGCGCGAGTACATCCGCACCGGGTAGCGGCTGTCGACCTTGTCGATGTACATCACCTCGCGGTCCTCGTAGACCGCGAGGTGCACGGTGTGCCCGGTGAGCTCGCCGAGCTGCACCAGGTGCGGGTGGGCGATCTCGCGGACGTCCAGGCTCTCGGCCGCCGCCTGGGCGAGGGCGAAGAGCCGGGCGCCGAGGCGGTAGCGCTGGTCGTCCTGGCGGTAGACCAGGCCGTGCTCGTGGAGGGTCCGCAGCAGCCGCATCGCGGTGGTCTTGTGCACGCCGAGCCGGGTGGCGACCTGTTCCAGGCCCGCGGGTCCTTCGGCGAGCATGGGCAGGATCGCGAGCGCGCGGCCGACCGACTGGCTCATCGCGACCTCCCGCTGGCGTGGCTCCGTACGCCGGCTGCGACCCCCGGCTGCGTACCGCCGACCGTTGACCGGCCGTTCGCCCGGATGTTAGACAGCGGTGTCGATATACGCAATGCACGTTGCGTGTTGCGCAACCAACCTGCTGGAGGGCTTCATGGCGTCGCTCGCCGAGCTGGCAGAAGAACGCGTTGACCACCGCTTCAAGGGCCTGCCGCCCGACGCGGCCGGGCTCACCGTCGGCGAGCTGGCCGCCGAGCGCCGCTCGCTCTTCACCGGCGGCTTCACCACCCCGGTGCTCGCGCTCTCCGCGCCCGCGCTGGCGCACAACCTCGGCGCGCTCGCCCGCTTCGCCGCCGCCCACGGGCTGGCCTTCGCGCCGCACGGCAAGACGACGATGGCGCCGCAACTCTTCGACCGCCAGCTCGGCCACGGCGCCTGGGGCATCACGGTCGCGGTCCCCCACCAGGTGCGGGTGGCGCGCGCGTTCGGCGTCCGGCGGATCTTCCTCGCCAACGAACTGGTCGACGCGGCCGCGCTGCGCTGGCTCGCCGCCGAGCTGGCCGCGGACCCGGACTTCCGGCTGGTCTGCTACGTCGACTCGGTGCGCGGCGTCGAGCTGATGGACGCGGCGCTGCGGGCGGCCGGGGCCACCCGGCCCGTGGAGGTCACGGTCGAGCTGGGCGGGGGGCCTGACGCGCGCACCGGGGCGCGTACGGAGGCCGACTGCCGCGCGGTCGCCGAGGCGGCGGCGCGGGCGGGGACGCTGCGGCTGGTCGGGGTCGCCGGGTACGAGGCGGAGGCGCCGGGCGCGGACGCGGCGGTGGTACGGGGCTGGATGGCGCGGCTGCTGGGTCTTGCGGCGGAGTTCGACGCCGCGGGGCTCTTCGCGGACACCGGCGAGATCGTGGTCAGCGCCGGGGGCAGCGCGTGGTTCGACGCCGTCGCGGACGGCTTCGCGGCGGTGCCGGAGCTGTCCCGGCCGGTGCTCAAGCTGCTGCGCTCGGGCGCGTACATCAGCCACGACGACGGGCACTACACCCGGGTGACGCCGTTCAACCGGGTGCCGGGCGAGGGGTCGCTGACGCCGGCGTTCCGGCTGTGGACGCAGGTGGTCTCGCGGCCGGAGCCGGGGCAGGCGTTCGTCAACGCCGGGAAGCGGGACGCCGCGTACGACCTGGACCTGCCGGTGCCGGCGGCGGTGCGCAGATTCGACGCGGCCGGCGGGGCGGGCGCGGAGCGGGCGGCGACGGGCATCACCGTACGCAAGCTCTCCGACCAGCACGCCTGGCTGGACGTGGCGCCCGACGGCGTGGAGCTGGAGGTCGGGGACTGGGTGGCGCTGGCGATGTCGCACCCGTGCACGATCTTCGACAAGTGGCAGCTCATCCCGCTGGTGGAGGAGGACGGTACCGTCACGGAGTACGTACGGACCTTCTTCTGAGCGGCGCCCGAGAGCGGGAGACATGGAGCTGGTGATCCGCGGCGCCCTCGTCGTCGACGGCTCGGGGGCGCCGGGACACCGCGCCGACGTGGGGCTGGCCGAGGGCCGGATCGCGGCCATCGGCCCGCGGCTCACCGGCCGCACCGTCCTCGACGCCGGGGGCCTCGTCCTCGCCCCCGGCTTCGTCGACATGCACGCCCACTCCGACCTCGTCCTGCTGCGCGACCCCGCGCACACCGCCAAGGCCGCGCAGGGCGTGACGCTGGAGGTCATCGGCCAGGACGGGCTGTCGTACGCGCCCGTGGACGACCGCACCCTCGGCGAGCTGCGCCGCCAGATCGCCGGCTGGAACGGCGGCGGGCCGGGCGACGACGCAGTGGTGTTCGACTGGCGCACGGTAGGCGAGTACCTCGACCGCCTCGACCGCGGCCCCGACGGCGACGGGCTCGCCGTCAACGCCGCGTACCTCGTACCGCAGGGCACCGTGCGGATGCTGGCGCTGGGCTGGGAGGACCGGCCGGCCAAGGACGACGAGCTGGCGCACATGAAGCGGCTGGTCGCGGAGGGGCTTGAGCAGGGCGCGGTGGGGATGTCGTCGGGGCTGACGTACACGCCGGGGATGTACGCGCCGACCGCAGAGCTGACGGAGCTGTGCCGGGTCGTCGCCGCGTACGGCGGCTACTACTGCCCGCACCACCGCTCGTACGGCGCCGGTGCCCTCGGCGCGTACGCCGAGATGCTCGGCCTCGCCCGGGACGCCGGCTGCGCGCTGCACCTCGCGCACGCCACCCTCAACTTCGACGTCAACGCCGGCCGCGCCGCCGAGCTGACCGCCCTGCTGGACCGGGCGCTCGCCGAGGGCGTGGACGTCACCCTGGACACGTACCCGTACCTGGCCGGCTGCACCACGCTGGGCGCGCTGCTGCCGAGCTGGGCGGCGGTGGGCGGCCCGGAGGCGGCGCTCGCGCGGCTGCGGGACGCGGACACGGCGGCGCGGATCGGGCACGCGCTGGACGTGGAGGGCTCCGACGGGTCGCACGGGGTGCCGATGGACTGGTCGACGATCGAGGTCTCGGGCGTGGGCGATCCGGCGCTCGCGCACTGGGTCGGGCGGCGGCTGCCGGACTTCGCCGCGGCCCGCGGGCTGCTGCTGGACGACCGGCTGGCGACGACGATCCTCCAGCACGTGGGGCACGAGGAGAACGTCCGGGCGATCATGGCCCACCCGGCGCACACCGGCGGCAGCGACGGCATCCTGCACGGCGCGAAGCCGCACCCGCGGGCGTACGGCACCTTCCCGCACTACCTCGGGCACTACGTGCGCGAGCTGGGCGTGCTGCCCCTGGAGGAGTGCGTCCACCACCTCACCGGCCGCCCGGCGGCCCGGCTGCGGCTGCCGGACCGGGGCCTGGTGCGGGAGGGCTACGTGGCGGACCTGGTGCTGTTCGACCCGGCGACGGTGGCGGCGGGGGCGACGTACGACGAGCCGCGGCGGGGTCCGGTGGGGGTGCCGTACGTGCTGGTGGGCGGGGAGTTCGTCATCCGGGAGGGGCGTCGGACGACCGCGGTGCCGGGGCGGACGGTTCGGCGGCGGCCGGTTCCGGGGCGGAGGGCTCCGGGGCGGACGGTTCGGTAGCGGACGGCGCGGGGACACGGAGGGCGCTGAGGGACGCGGCCAGCTCCATGGCGTAGCCCAGTAAAGCGTCCCCGCTGTTGAAGATCCGGGCGTCCAGGCCGGCCGCGATCTCCTCGCGCTCGGGAGTGACCCGGCTGGACAGGAATACGGCGCGGCCGCCGTACCTCCCGGAGGTGCGCCAGGCCCGCAGGTCGTCGAGGCCCGCCGACTGTTGGCCGCCGCGGGTGATGTCGGAGATCAGCAGGTCGAACGGGAGGACGGCCAGCTCCTGCTCGGCCTCCTGGCGATCCCGCGCGAGGGCGATCCTGGCGCCGAGGCTGCGCAGCCGGCGGACGTGGGCCGTGTTGTTCTCGGGATGGTCGTCGACCCACAGGATCCGCAGGCCCTCCAGCGCGAGGGAGGACGGCAGCGGGCGGCCGAGGTCGATGTCGCCCCTCGGAGGGAGGGGGCTCGCGTAGGCCGGCTGGGGCTGGCTCCCGCCCTGCGGGTACGCGTAGCCCGGCTGCGGGTACGCCTGCTGGCTCGGAACCGGCCGGGAGGGCACCGGGAACGGCTGGTGGTGGCCGTGGGAGGCCGTCTCGTACGGTCCGCCGCCCGCGGACGCCCCCCAGGGGCCGATCGCCATGTCCCGCCCGGCGACGTACGGGAGCCCGACCGGCGGCTGCGCCTGGCCCGTCCCCTCCACCGGCACCGGTGCCCCCTCGCGCAGCAGCACGAGCAGCCGCTCTGCGTCGGGCACCCGCAGCAGGTCGCCGAGCAGGGACGTGAACCCCTGGTCGTCCGCGTGCTCGGGGAAGCCGACCGGCAGCCGCCGCTCCATCTGCTCCAGCGCGTGCTCCGACTCCCCCCGGGTCTCGGGCGCGGACAACTCGTACTGCTCGAAGAACGCGCCGGCCTCCGCGGCCGAGGCGAACTCCGGCGACAGCGCCTGCGCCTCCGGCGGCACCGACGACAGCAGCGTGCGGCGTACCCGGCGGTAGGCCGTGAACTCCTGCACCACGTCACCGCCCGGGGCGCCGGACGCGCCCGTCATCATCCGGTAGAACTCCGGATAGAAGTACTGGAGCAGCAGCGTCCTGATGACCGCCTCGGGGCGGAACCCGGACCACACCGGGTTCAGCGTGGCCTCCAGCACGAAGCCGTTGACCAGCCGCTTGATCCGCCGCGGATTCCGCCCCGACCGCTCGACCAGCAGCTTCTTCAGCGCCTCGTCGAGCATGCCCTCGATGCCGGCGGTGCGGGCGCACCACTCGACGTAGCGGCCGACGCCGTCGTTGTCCGCGACGGGGATGCGGTAGCTGGTCTGGAAGATCTTCTCCATGAACGCGGACCCCGCGGGCGACAGGTCGCGCAGCAGCCCGCTGGGGCCGAGCGCGGAGCGGTCGCAGCCGACGACGAAGACGAGCCCCGGCACGTCGAGGTAGATCTTCAGGGCCTCGCAGACGGCGAGGACCGTCTCCTCGGAGCAGCGGTCGAGGTCGTCGATGAAGACGACCAGCAGCCGCTGCGGCCGGTTCCCGGCCCACTCGCGGGCCATGCGGTCGATCTCCTCGCGCATCCCGTTGCGCGCCTCGGGGCCCGCGTCCCAGCTCGTCCACAGCTCGTCGACCAGTCCGGCGGCGCCGAGCGCCCCGCCGAGCGCTGTGGTGACGGCGCGTACGCCGCGCGTCACCGCGCGCGCCCGGGAGATCCGCGCCAGCGCGCGCTTGAGCGTGCGCCGCTCGAAGCGGACGAGCACCGACTTCACGAGCCCTTCGAGGGCATCGGCGCCGGTGGAGGTCCAGGCGTTGTACCAGACCGTCTCCACGTCCGGCTCGGCCCGCAGCCTGGCGTCGACCAGCCGCATCAGGCTGGACTTGCCCATCCCCCAGCCGGCGTCCACGGCGAGGGTGAACGGCGTCGACGCGCGGGAGGCGTGCAGGAGCCGGGCGAGCTGCGCGGCGGCCAGGCCGGTGCCCAGGATGTCGTCGCCGGGGGCGGCCACGGGCTCGTCGTTGACCAGGGCGAGCGTGCCGGCCCCGAGGGAGGCGAACGTCGGTGTGCCGGTGGGGGGTTGGGCCGCCATCCGGACATTGTGGCAGCTACGGACCGGCCCCGGCGGGCCCCGGCCATGTGACCGGCCTCGCACGTTATCCGGAGGCGGGGTCGGGGACCGGCCCGTACAGTGGCCGCATGCAGGTGATCCAGTCTACGAAGCTCGCCAACGTCTGCTACGACATCCGGGGCCCGGTGCTCGAAGAGGCGATGCGGCGCGAGGCAGCAGGTCACCAGATCCTCAAGCTCAACATCGGCAACCCGGCCCCCTTCGGCTTCGAGTGCCCCCCGGAGATCCTGGAGGACCTCCTCCGCACGGCCGGCAGCGCCCACGGCTACGGCGACTCCAAGGGCATCCTCCCCGCCCGCCGCGCCGTGATGCAGCACTACCAGACCAAGGGCATCGACCTCGACGTCGAGGACGTCTTCCTGGGCAACGGTGTCTCCGAGCTGATCCAGATGTCCATGCAGGCCCTCCTCAACGACGGCGACGAGGTCCTGATCCCGGCCCCTGACTACCCGCTGTGGACCGCCTCGGTCTCCCTGGCCGGCGGCACCCCGGTGCACTACCAGTGCGACGAGCAGGCCGACTGGATGCCCGACCTCGACGACATCGAGCGCCGCATCACGGACCGCACCCGCGCCCTGGTCGTCATCAACCCGAACAACCCCACCGGCGCCGTCTACGACGCCGAGCTGATGCGCGGGCTGACGGACATCGCCCGCCGCCACGGCCTGGTGCTGTGCTCCGACGAGATCTACGACAAGATCCTCTACGACGGCGCGACCCACGCCCCCACCGCCACCTACGCGCCGGACCTGCTGGTCCTCACCTTCAACGGCCTCTCCAAGGCGTACCGCGTGGCCGGCTACCGCAGCGGCTGGCTGGCCGTCTGCGGCCCGAAGCAGGACGCCCGCAGCTACCTGGAGGGCCTGACGATCCTGGCGAACATGCGCCTGTGCGCCAACGTCCCCGCCCAGCACATCGTCGCCACCGCCCTCGGCGGCCGCCAGTCGATCAAAGACCTGATCCTCCCGGGCGGCCGCCTCCTCGTCCAGCGCGACACCGCGTACGACCTGCTCACCCAGATCCCGGGCGTCACCTGCGTCAAACCCAAGGGCGCCCTCTACGCCTTCCCCCGCCTGGACCCCAAGGTCCACAAGATCAAGGACGACGCCCGCTTCGTCCTCGACCTCCTGCGCGCGGAGAACATCCTCCTGGTCCAGGGCACCGGCTTCAACTGGCCCCGCCCGGACCACTTCCGCATCGTCACCCTCCTCGAAAAGGACGGCCTGACGGACGCCATCACCCGCATCGGCACCTTCCTGGACGGCTACCGCCAGCGCTAGGTCACGCAGGCCGGCCGCGCAGCTCGGCGCGGGCGATCCTGAGCCCCTTGTGGGCCGTGGAGCTGGACGGGCCCGTACCCCCAAGGCTTGTCACACCGGATCCCGAGCCGTGCCGATCGGCGCCCCGGGCGCCGGCAGTGACACGATGGCCGAATGGCGACCCGACTCGCGCACGAGACCTCCCCGTACCTCCTGCAGCACGCCGACAACCCCGTCGACTGGTGGCCCTGGTCGCCGGCGGCCTTCGAGGAGGCGCGGCGGCGGGATGTGCCCGTGTTGTTGTCGGTGGGGTATGCCTCCTGTCACTGGTGTCATGTGATGGCGCGGGAGTCCTTCGCCGACGAGGCGACCGCCGAGGAGCTGAACGCCGGGTTCGTCAGCATCAAGGTCGACCGCGAGGAGCGGCCCGACGTCGACGCCGTGTACATGGAGGCGGTGCAGGCTGCCACCGGGCAGGGTGGGTGGCCGATGACGGTGTTTCTGACGCCCGATGCGGAGCCGTTCTACTTCGGGACGTACTTTCCGCCGCGGCCGCGGGGCGGGATGCCGTCGTTCCGGCAGGTGCTGCAGGGGGTTGCGGCGGCGTGGGCGGATCGGCGGGGGGAGGTTGCCGAGGTGGCGGCGCGGGTTGCCGCCGACCTTGCCGGGCGGACGCTCGGCGCGGCGGAGGGCGGGGCGCCCGGGGCGGCTGAGGTGCATGGGGCGCTGCTGGAGCTGACGAAGGAGTTCGACGCGGTACGGGGCGGGTTCGGCGGCGCGCCGAAGTTCCCGCAGCCGATGGTGCTGGAGTTCCTGCTGCGCCACCACGCCCGTACCGGCTCGGCGGCGGCGCTGGAGATGGTGCAGGCCACCTGCGAGGCGATGGCCCGCGGCGGCATCTACGACCAGCTCGGCGGCGGCTTCGCGCGCTACTCGGTCGACGCGGAATGGATCGTCCCGCACTTCGAGAAGATGCTGTACGACAACGCCCTGCTGGCCCGCGTCTACGCCCACCTCTGGCGCGCGACCGGCAGCGAGCTGGCCCGGCGGGTGGCGCTGGAGACCGCGGACTTCATGGTGCGCGAACTGCGCACCGAGGAGGGCGGCTTCGCCTCCGCGCTGGATGCCGACAGCGACCGGCCGGACGGCGGCGGGCACGCCGAGGGCGCGTACTACGTGTGGACGCCCGGCGAGCTGCGCGAGGTCCTCGGCGCGGAGGACGCGGCGCTGGCGGGTACGTACTACGGGGTGCCCGGGGCGCCGGAGGCGGCGACCTTCGAGGAGGGTGCCTCGGTGCTGCAACTGCCGGACACCGGGGTGGCGTTCGACGCCGAGCGGATCGCCTCCGTACGGGAGCGGCTGGCGGCGGCGCGGGCGGACCGGCCGCGGCCGTTCCGCGACGACAAGGTGGTCACGGCGTGGAACGGGCTGGCCATCGCCGCCCTCACCGAGATCGGTGCGTACTTCGACCGGCCGGACCTGGTCGACGCCGCGGTGGCCGCGGCGGATCTGCTGGTACGGGTGCACATGACGGACGGCGCCGGCGGGCCCGGCACGGTGGCCCGGCTCGTGCGCACCTCGCGCGGCGGTGCGGCCGGCGGCAACGCCGGTGTGCTGGAGGACTACGGGGACGTGGCGGAGGGCTTCCTCACGCTCACCGCCGTCACCGGCGAGGGCACGTGGCTGCACCTCGCAGGGCTGATGCTCGACACGGTGCTCGACCGGTTCCGGGGCGAGGGCGGCACGCTGTACGACACTGCCGACGACGCCGAACAGCTCATCCGGCGCCCCCAGGACCCGACGGACAACCCGACGCCGTCCGGCTGGACGGCATCCGCCGCGGCGCTGCTGTCCTACGCCGCTTACACCGGCAGCGAACGGCACCGCGAGGCCGCCGAACAGGCCCTCGGCATCGTGGCAAAGCTGGGCCCGCGGGCTCCCCGCTTCGTCGGCTGGGGCCTCGCGGCGGCGGAGGCGGCGCTGGACGGTCCCCGCGAGGTCGCCGTCGTGGGCTCCCCGGAGGACCCCCGCCGCGCGGAGCTCCACCGCACGGCCCTCCTCTCCCCCGCCCCCGGCGCGGTGGTCGCCACCGGGCCGCCCGCCGGTACGGGTGAGGCGCCGGAGGCGGCCGCGACCGCGGAATCCGCCGCGGCACAGCCCGCCGCCGCACTGCCCGAGGATCCGGACGCCGTCCCCCTCCTCGCGGACCGGCCCCTCGTCGACGGCGCTCCCGCCGCGTACGTCTGCCGCCACTTCGTCTGCGCCGCCCCGGTGACGGGGCCCGAAGAGCTACGCGCCCAGTTGACCCCGGCCGCACCCGCGCAGGGCTGAGACGGGGCACGCCTCACAGCGCGCGGGCACGCCTCACAGCGTCAGGCCGCGCTCCAGGACCGCCAGCGCCCGGTCGACCGTCTCCACCAGGTCGCAGTCCGGTCCCCGGTCGACCCACTCGAACAGCACCTGCGTCAGCGCCCCGAAGATGGCCCCCACCACCACCCGGAGCTCGAAGTCGTCCCTCGGCCGCCCGGTGCGCTCGGAGAGCACCCTGCACAGCAACTCGACGTTCTGGTCCATGCCCTGGTGCATCTGCGCCCGCAGCGCCGGCACCTCGCGCACCAACTGCATCCGCAGCACGAACTCGGGCCGGAACTCGTCGTAGAGCAGCCGCAGCGAGGCGACCACCGCCTCCCGCAGCGCGACGAGCGGCGGCTCGTCCGCCGGCCGGTCGAGGATGGCCTGCTCCAGCACCGGGTCGTACTCGTCGGTCAGGATGATGTCCTCCTTGGTCGCGAAGTACCGGAAGACGGTGCTCGGCGAGACCTCGGCGGCCTCGGCGATCTGCTCGACGGTGGTCTGCTCGTACCCCTGCTTCCCGATCAGCCGGTACGCCGCCTGCCGGATCGCCTGGCGGGTGCGCAGCTTCTTGCGCTCGCGCAGACCGAGCCCGGCCTCGGCGACCGAAGCCGCCTGGGAGGCGGCGACGGGTGGGGCGGCGGAGGTACGGGAGGAGGCCATGCTCCTCATTGTCCTGCACCGCCCTTGGCCGCGGCTATTCCGGCGCCGCGCCCCGTTCTCCCCTCCTTCCGCGGGCTCCCGGATCCCCGGTCCTCCTCTCGTCCGCCGTCGGGCAGCCGGACGGCGGTGGCGACCGCCGTGAGCAGCGCGGCGATTCCGCAGACCAGCAACGCCAGGCCCATGCCGTGCACATACGCGGAGTCGGCCGACTCCGCGAGCCGCGGTGCGCCCAGCCGCCCGGCGACCGCGTGCGCCGCGACCACGGACTCCCGCGCCTTCTCCGCCGCGGCCCCCGGCACCCCCTCCGTGTCCAGCCGGTCCGTGAACACCCCGTTCAGCAGGCTGCCCAGCAGGGCGACCCCGACGGCACCGCCGACCTGCCGCAGCGTGGTCAGCAGCCCCGTACCGCTGCCCGCGCGGCTCGCGGGCAGCGCACCGAGGGCGGCGTCCATCGTCGGCACCAGCGCGAACCCGAGGCCGAAGCCGGTGACGGTCAGCCACACCGCCGTGAAGGCGTACCCGTCGGACACGTCCGTACGGCTGCCGAGCAGCATGGCGAACGCGAAGAGCGCCATCCCCGCGCTGACCACGACCCGCGAGCCGAACCGGGCCATCAGCGGCGGTGCCGCCCGCGCCGTCACCAGCAGCCCCGCCATCACGGGCATCAGCCGCAGCCCCGTGCCGAACGGGTCGTTGCCCAGCACCGCCTGCAGATACTGCGGCAGCACGAACAGCAGCCCCGCCATGACGAAGGTCGCGAGCACGGCCACGATCGCGTTCCAGCGGAAGGCGCGGTCGCCCAGCAACCCCAGGTCCAGCATCGGCCGGACCGCACGCCGCTCCCGCAGCACCAGCCAGCCGAGCAGCACCGCCGAGCCGGCCAGCGGCCCCACCACAAGCGGATCGCCCCACCCCCGCGTCGGCCCCTCGATGACGCCGAGGACCAGCCCGCCGAGGCCGAGGACGCTGAGCACCGTGCTGACCGGGTCGACCCGCGGCACCGAGGGGTCGCGGGTCTCGGGTATCAGCAGCAGCGCCGCCGCGATGCCGAGGGCCACCAGCGGAATGTTCAGCACGAAGACGGAGCCCCACCAGAAGTGGTCGAGCAGCCAGCCGCCCAGCAGCGGCCCCGCGGGCATGCCGACGGCCATGCCGGCGGTCACCGCGCCGACGGCCTTCGTGCGCTCGTCGTCGTCGAAGAGCGTGGGGATCACCGAGAGCGCGAGCGGCATGATCAGCGCCCCGCCCAGGCCCATCACCGTACGCGCGACGATCACCGCCTCCGGACTGGAGACGAACGGGCCTATGAGACTGCCGGCCAGGAAGATCACCAACCCGGCCACCAGCATCCGGCGGCGCCCGAACCGGTCCCCCAGCAGCCCCGCGGGCAGCATGCACGCGGCGAACACCACCGCGTACGAATCGACGATCCACTGCAGCTCGCCGGTGTCGGCCCCGATGTCCGCCGCCATCGTGGGCAGCGCGACATTGAGGATCGTCAGGTCGAACCCGAGCACGAGCACGGACATGACGAGCCCGCCGAGAGCCCACCAGCGCTTTTTGGAAGTCACTCGCAAAAAGTAGCAACTCCCAGATTTGATCGCCAGACCTGTGGACAACCGCCTGTGGACAACCGGCGGACCGCGGGCACGGCGAAGGTCCGGCCCGCACGTCAGGACGTGCGGGCCGGACCCGGGGATCCGTGGAGAGTGCCTCCGCGTGGTGCCGCGAGCGCCCTGCCGCAGCAGGGCCGGAGGGCTCAGCGCCCGATGACGATCGCCTCGCGGTTGTGGCTCTGCTGCGAGCCGAACTGCACGGAGGCGGTGGGGTTGATCTCCGTGTACTTGTTGCCGCTGACGCGGTTGTTGATGTTGTTGTCGACGTCGATCTCGACCTCGGTCTTGTTCCACTTCTTGTGGACCTCGGTGTTGATCTTCTTGCTGATCTCCTGGTTGAACCACTTGGAGCAGCACTGCTTGTCGTGCTTCGGGTGCGAGGTGGCCTGGGCCGAAGCCGCGCCGACACCCGCGAGACCGATCACGAGGGCACTGGCGGCGAGGGAGCGGGCGAGCGTACGGATGCGCATCTTCTGCCTCCACGAGGAGCGGGGGATGGTAGTACCCACCGATAACAGCACCCTCGCGGCTTTCGCCCCGGGACGTTCACGGGCCGACACGATCGGATCACCCGGACAGTCGGACACTCCTGTACGAACGCGCCCCCGCGCGACTCAGGCGTGGCGGTACGCCACGAGGGAGATCCCCACGTAGTGGACGGCGAACGCCGCCAGCGTGAACGAGTGGAAGACCTCGTGGAAGCCGAACCAACGCGGCGACGGATTGGGCCGCTTGATCCCGTAGACCACGCCGCCCGCGCTGTACAGCACACCGCCCACGACCACCAGGACCAGCACCGCGATACCACCCGCGCGCATGAAGTCCGGCAGGAAGAACACCGCCGCCCAGCCCATCGCGATGTAGCACGGCGTGTAGAGCCACCGCGGCGCACCGACCCATAGCACGCGGAACGCGATCCCGGCGAGCGCCGCCGCCCAGATGAACCAGAGCAGCGCCTGCTGCCTGCCGCCCTCCAGCAGCAGGATCGTGAACGGCGTGTACGTGCCCGCGATGATCAGGAAGATGTTCGCGTGGTCGAGCCGGCGCAGCACGGCCGTGCCCCGCGGACCCCAGTCGCCGCGGTGGTAGAGCGCGCTGACGCCGAAGAGCAGACAAGCAGTCAACGTGTAGACGGCGCAGGCGAGCCGGCCGCGCGGGCTCTCGGCCATCGCCGTCAGCAGCACGCCGGCGAACAGTGCCGCCGGGAACATCACCGCGTGCAACCAGCCGCGCAGCCGCGGCTTGAGCGCGGCGGCCGCGGCGCTCGCCACCCGCTGCAGCTCTCCCTCGCCCGTCGCACTCATGGGCCCATGCTACCTACGCGTCCGTAGGTAGCGGCCCGGGAGTGGCGCTGTTCACGCAGGAGCCCGCTGGACATGACGTCTGAGCTACCTCATCATCAAACGAGCGCACACCCGACACCGGATGGGCTCATATGAGCGGCAACCGGGTTGGCACCCCCAAGGGGTAACGGTCTTGAAAACCAGATAGATGTGACATCAGAGAAGAAATCGTCCAAAACCCTCTACATCTGGAGCAAGCGGCACTCATGACCACCCCGACCAAGCACGAAGGGCTCCTCTCCTGGGTCCAGGAGATCGCCGACCTCACCCAGCCCGACGAGATCGTGTGGTGCGACGGCTCCCAGGTGGAGTACGACCGCCTGTGCGCCGAGCTCGTCGCGAAGGGCACGTTCACGAAGCTGGACCCCGTCAAGCGGCCCGGTTCGTACCACGCCGCGTCCGACCCGACCGATGTCGCGCGGGTCGAGGACCGTACGTTCATCTGCTCCGAGCAGGAGCAGGACGCCGGGCCGACCAACCACTGGATGGACCCCGCCGAGATGCGCGAGGTCTTCACCGGCACCTCCGGCAACGGCGGCCTCTTCCGCGGCGCGATGCGCGGCCGCACCATGTACGTCGTCCCCTTCTGCATGGGCCCGCTGGGCTCCCCGCTCTCCGCACTGGGCGTCGAGATCACCGACTCCGCGTACGTCGCCACCGCCATGCGCACCATGACGCGCATGGGCCGCGCGGTCCTCGACGAGCTGGGTGAGGACGGCTTCTTCGTCAGAGCCGTCCACTCCGTCGGCGCCCCCCTGGATCCCGGGCAGCAGGATGTGCCCTGGCCGTGCAGTTCGACGAAGTACATCTCGCACTTCCCCGAGACCCGCGAGATCTGGTCGTACGGGTCCGGCTACGGCGGCAACGCCCTGCTGGGCAAGAAGTGCTACGCCCTGCGCATCGCCTCCGTCATGGCGCGCGACGAGGGCTGGCTCGCCGAGCACATGCTGGTGCTCAAGCTCACCCCGCCGCGCGGCGAGGCCAAATACGTCGCCGCCGCGTTCCCGTCGGCCTGCGGCAAGACCAACCTCGCCATGCTGGAGCCCACCACCCGCGGCTGGACCGTGGAGACCATCGGCGACGACATCGCCTGGATGCGCTTCGGTGAGGACGGCCGGCTGTACGCCATCAATCCCGAGGCCGGCTTCTTCGGCGTCGCGCCCGGCACCGGCGAGCACACCAACGCCAACGCGATGAAGACCCTGTGGGGCAACTCCGTCTTCACCAACGTCGCCCTCACCGACGACGGAGACGTGTGGTGGGAGGGCATGACCGACGAGCCGCCGGCGCACCTCACCGACTGGCTCGGCAACGACTGGACCCCGCAGTCCGGCACCCCCGCCGCCCACCCCAACGCCCGCTTCACGGTGCCGGCCGCGCAGTGCCCGACGATCGCGCCGGAGTGGGAGGACCCCAGGGGCGTGCCGATCTCGGCCATCCTCTTCGGCGGCCGCCGCGCCACCGCGGTGCCGCTGGTCACCGAGTCCTTCGACTGGCAGCACGGCGTCTTCCTCGGCGCCAACGTCGCCTCCGAGAAGACCGCCGCCGCCGAGGGCAAGGTCGGCGAGCTGCGCCGCGACCCGTTCGCCATGCTGCCCTTCTGCGGCTACAACATGGGCGACTACTTCGGCCACTGGCTCAAGGTCGGCGCCTCCGCGGACGCCGCGAAACTACCGAAGATCTACTACGTCAACTGGTTCCGCAAGGACGCCGACGGATCGTTCGTCTGGCCCGGGTTCGGCGAGAACAGCCGCGTGCTGAAGTGGATCGTCGAACGGCTCAACGGCGAGGCCGAAGGCGTCGAGACCCCCATCGGGGTGCTGCCCGCCAAGGGCGCACTGGACGTCGACGGGCTCGAACTCACCGACGAGCAGCTCGACTTCCTGCTCTCCGTGGACCCCGAGGTCTGGCGCGAGGAGGCCGCGTTGATCCCCGCGCACCTCGACACCTTCGGCGACCACACTCCGAAGGAGCTGTGGGACGAGTACCGCGCGCTGGTCAACCGCCTGGGCTGATCTGGTACGCGGCCGGCCGGACCGGCGGGTACGACAACGGCGTCGTACCCGCCGGTCCGTGTTTTCCCCCCTCCCCAATTCCGCTTGAGGACCGGGTACGCGGTGATATCAGCTCTTCATTCACCGCGTCATCCGGCCGAGTTATCCACAGGGGGATGCCGAATGCCCGGGAAACGCGGAAGACTTGGCGGTGCAAGACAACTGCACGAGCGAGCGACGGGTATGGGAGGGGAGCACATGCCGGGCACAGCATCCCGACTGCGCGACAAGCATCGGGGGGAGGCGGAGCTTCTTCTCACCCGCGCGGTGGAAGAAGAAGTGCGCCGCTCCGGTGGCCGGACCGACGGCGTGGTGCTGCTCGGCCGGGCGCGGGCGGCGCTGGACGACATGGCGGAGCGCGCCACCGAGGAGTACGGGGCGTATGTGCGCGCGCTGGACGAGGCCGCCGCCGGCAGGCGCTCGCTCGCCGAGCGCTTCACCCCGCAGTCGATCGGGCCCGCCGTCACGGCGACGCTCACCGCCGCCGCCATCGCCCTGCTCGTCTCCGCCGAAGAGGGTCTGGGCTCCACGGCCGCGCTCTGGACCGGGGTGGCGGCCGGCCTCGCCGGGCTCGCCGCGGGCCTGGTGCAGATCTGCCTGGCCCACTGGCTCTCGGGTAACACGCGCTCGGGCGCCGCCCGGCAGCCCGGCGGCCCGGAGCAGCTCCGGCTGCAGTGGCTGACGGCGCTGGAGCTGCGCGGCGTGCGGCCCTTCTTCGACCAGCAGCGCATGATCTCGGCCGCCACCCGCACGGGCAGCCGCGCCGAGCCCGCCGCCGACCGCCCCCGGCCGAGCACGACCGGCGGCGGGGGTACGGACCGCGAGCCCCAGTCGCGCCGGAACCGCAGCCAGGAGGCGCGGCAGCGGGCCACCCTGGAGCAGTCCTACCGCCAGCTCCCCGAGGCATCCCGGGTGTACGTGGGCCGCAAGGCGCAGCTCACCCAGATCGCCGGCTGGGTGCAGCAGGGCCGCGCCAGCACGGAGACCAAGCCGACCGTCGTCCTGCTGCACGGCCCGCCCGGCGCCGGGCGCACTACGCTCGCGGTCCGCGCCGCCCACCAACTGCGCGAGCAGTTCCGCGCCGCCGTGGTGGTGGACCTGCGCGGGGAGAGCCTGGGCGAGGACCCGCTGCCCACCCGGGACGCGCTGCTGCACCTGCTCAACCGCCTCGGCGCCCCGCGCGACCAGCTCATGTTCCGCGAGCGCCCGGCGCACGACGCCCAGTTGCGCCGGCTCATCGAGCTGTACCACCAGCATCTGACGTCGCTGCCGGTGTCGATAGTGCTCGACGACGCGGTCGACGCCGAGCAGGTCCGGCTGCTGGTGCCGGAGCGCTCCGAGAGCCTGGTGCTGGTGACCTCGCGGGAGCGTCTTGAGCTGCCCGACGACCTCGACGCGTGGGTGCACCACATGCCGGTCGAGGGCCTGGAGCCGACCGCGGCCGAGGAGCTGCTGAGCGCCATGGCGCAGGGGACGGAGGGCGCGGAGCGCTCCGCCGACCCGTACGACGCCCAGTCCACCGACCGCATCGGGGTGCTCTGCGGCGGGCTGCCGCTGGCGCTGCGCATCGCGGGCTCCGCGCTGGACGGGCGCAGCCTCGTCGGGCTCGCGGAGGCGCTGGACGCCTACGGTCCTGTGGGTCCTGTGGAGCGCGCCCTGTGGCTGCGCTACGGCGACCTGGCGGAGCCGACCCGGGCGCTGCTGCGCCGGCTGTCGCTGGTCGGCCGGGCGAGCCTGGGTGCCGCGGCCTGCGCCGCGCTCCTCGACGTCGGCGAGGAGGAGGCAGGCAAGCGGCTGACGGCGCTGGCCCGCGCCGGGCTGGTGGAGCACGTGCGCAGCTCCCGCTTCCGGGTGCACGACCTGGTGCGCCGCTTCGCGTACGCCCGCCTGCTCGACGAGGAGGACCCCGAGGTGCGCGCCGCCGCGCACGAGCGGCTGATCCGCAGCTACGCGGAGCTGGCCGACTCGGTGATCCGGCTGGTCGACGGGCGTACGTCGACGCGCGCCGACCGGTTCGGCTCGCACGGCTTCACGTCGCTGGACTCCGCGCTGCGCTGGCTGGACGACGAGCAGAGCTTCATCACCGCCGCCCTGCGGCACGCCGAGGGCGTGGACCAGGCCGCCGTGCTGCATCTGCTGGGCGCCCTCGCGGACTACTGCCTGCTGCGCGGCGACCTGTACCGCCTCGGCGAGCTGAACGAGCTGACCAAGGCCGCCGACCAGGGCCTGCTGATGCGCTCGGTGCAGTGGCGTACGGGCGTCGCGGCCCGGCAGCTCGGCGAGCTGGACAAGGCCCGCTCGACGCTGTCCTCCGTGGTCGACCTCTACCGCGAGGCCCAGCACTCCGCCGGCGCCGCCCGGGCCCTGCGCGACCTGGGCATCACCCTCCAGCAGCAGGGCAGCCTCCGCGAGGCGGAGGCGAAGCTGCGCGAGGCCCTGCAGATGCAGCAGGGCGAGAACATGCGCGGCGACCGCGCCTGGACGCTGCACGCGCTGGCGGCCGTCCTGCGCGACCGCGCCCAGTTGGGCGACGCGCTGACGCTGCTCGACCAGGCGCTCGCGCTGCACCAGGAGAGCGAGAGCGTCCACGGCCAGGCGTGGGCGCACTTCCAGCTCGGCCAGGTGCAACTGCGGATGGGCGACGTTCCGGGAGCCGAGGTGCAGTTGGAGGAGGCCCTGGAGCAGTACGCGCGCACCCGCGACGGCCGCGGCGAGGCGTGGGCGATGACGCAGCTCGCCCGCGCCCGGCTGGTCGCCGCCGACCCGGCCACGGCCGTGACGCAGCTCAAGGCGGCCCTCGCCCGGCACCGGGAGAACGACGACGCGCGCGGTGAGGCATGGACGCTGTACTACCTGGGCCAGGCCCAGGAGGGCGCGGGCAAGCGGGAGTCGGCGGTGCGGGCGCTGGAGCGGTCCCGCTCGATGTTCAGCCGCATGCGGGACGTGTACGGGCTGGCCTGTGCGCGGCACCACTCCGCGCGGGTCACCCGCGACCTGCGCGCCGAGCAGACCGGCACGCTGCGCAACAGCGGCTTCGCCCGGCAGTTGCTCCAGGACGCCAGGCAGGACTTCCGCCGGGTGGGCGTGGCCCACGGCGAGGCGTGGTCCTGCATCGAGCTGGCGGTGATCGACGCCGGCAACGGCCGCGCGGGGCAGGCGCTGGAGCTGGTGGACACGGCGATAGACCTGTTCGGCGGCATCGGTGACCGGCGGGGGGCCACGTGGGCCCGGTTCCTGCGCTGCACGCTGCTGCCGTTCGCCTCGCCGGGCGGCTCGGTGGTGGGTGCGGCGGTGGCGCAGCAGGAGCTGTCAGAGCTGCTGGACGAACTCCGGACGGCGACCGCGGGGCGCCGCGGGGTGGTCGACCCGGCGCTGGAGGACTACGCGGAGACGTTCCAGCTCGTGCTGGAGCGGGGCATGGAGCCGGAGACGGGCTGGCAGGCGTGGCGCCTGGGGATGGTCCCGAGCCGACACGCCCGGGAGGTCATGGGCGTCCCGCTGGACGGCGCGGCCTCCGCGGGCGACGGCGCCCTGGCGGGCTGACCGGCGGCCGGCAGGCTCAACGGCGGCCCGGAGCCGGGCGGGGACTACAGACCGGCCGCGGCCGATGACGCTCCGGCATAGCCAGGCGCCGACCGCGCCTGGCACCCCGGCTCGGCGTACCGGACGGCTCATACGTACGGCGCGCCGACCGGTGCCGGTGCGGACCCGGTCCGTACCGGCCACCGGTCCGTACCGGCCACTGGCACCTGTCAGCCCAGACGCCGTGCCCGCCGCCGACGGGCGCGAGGGCCGTGCCCGCCTGCCGTCGTCAGCGGCGGCGGCCGACCGGCTGCTTGTCGGCCTCCGGGCTCTCTGCCGGCGCCGGGGTGCGCGGCGACTCGCCCCGCGGGCTGTCGTCGCGCGGGGCGCCGCCGCGGGGCGCGTCACCGCGCGGGGCCGACCCGCGCGGTGCGTCCCCGCGGGGCGCGTCGTCACGCGGGTCGCCCCCGTCTCCCGGGCCCTCGCCCTCCGGGCGGGCGCCGCCCGGACCGGCGTCGCCGCGGTCGGTCTTCTCCTTGAAGTCGACCTGGCCCAGATGTCGGTTCATGCTCTTCAGCAGGAACCACACCGCGACGCCGAGAAGCGCGAAGACGATGAAGCCGAGGACGCCCGGCGTGACCTTGTTCTTGTCGAGCTCCTCCGCGAGCGGGACGAGATCGGCAGCCAATGTGGTGTTCACACGCTCAATTGTCGCGGATGCCGGCGAAGAGGTCGTCCTCGGGGAGGGAAGTATCCACGAGCGACTTCGCCAGCTCGTACTCCTCGGTGGGCCAGACCTCCTGCTGGACCTCCATGGGGATCTTGAAGAACGGCCCGTCGGGGTCGATCTGCGTCGCGTGCGCGATCAGCGCCTTGTCGCGGATCGCGAAGAAGTCGGCGCACGGCACGTACGTCGTGATCGTGCGCTCCTTGCGCTCGAACTCCTTCCACCGCTCCAGCCACTCCCCGTACGGCGACTCCAGCCCGCGCGAGAGCATCGCCTCGTGCAGCGCGACGGTCCGCGGCCGGTTGAAGCCCTGGTTGTAGTAGACCTTCAGCGGCTGCCAGGGCTCGCCCGCGTCCGGGTAGCGCGCGGGGTCGCCGGCGGCGTCGAAGGCGGCCATCGTGATCTTGTGGGTCATGATGTGGTCGGGGTGGGGATAGCCGCCGTTCTCGTCGTAGGTCGTGATGACCTGCGGCTTGAACTCGCGGATCAGCCGGACGAGCGCCTCCGCCGCCTCGTCGACCTCCTGCAGGGCGAAGCAGCCCTCCGGCAGCGGCGGCAGCGGGTCCCCCTCCGGCAGCCCGGAGTCGACGAACCCCAGCCACGCCTGCTTCACGCCGAGGATCTCCCGCGCCTCGGCCATCTCCTTGCGCCGTACTTCGTGCATGTTCTTCTCGATGAAGGCATCGCCCTGAAGCTTCGGGTTCAGGATCGACCCCCGCTCGCCTCCCGTGCAGGTGGCGACCAGGACCTCTACGCCCTCCGAGACGTACTTGGCCATGGTGGCCGCACCCTTGCTCGACTCGTCGTCGGGGTGTGCGTGGACGGCCATCAGCCGCAGGTCATCGCTCACAGATTCAATCCTCGGTAACAGGTCGTCTAGGCAGGCTTCTATAGTGACTGAGCGGACTGACAATTCATTCCGCCGTCAGCCGCAGCCAGCCGCTCTGCCGGGAGGGACCATCATGGCCGGTGCGCCCCAAACGCTGCCCGAGGGCCGTTACGGCCGCTCGGACGACACCCGTGCCGACCGGCGGCTGAAGGTCATCGGCGCCGTGTTCGGCGCAGCCCTGCTCGGCTTCGTGGCCTGGGGCGCTGTCGACGCGACGGCCGGTTCCAAGGCGTCCGGGGAGCTGATCCGCTTCCAGGTGATGTCCGACACCGAGGTCCAGGCGCACATCGAGGTCCGCAAGAAGGCCGACGTCGACGCCGTCTGCACGCTGCGTTCGCTGGCAGCGGACAAGTCCGAGGTGGGCGTGCGCGACGTGCGCATCGACGAGCAGAAGACCCGCGTCGACACCGTGGTGTCGATCCGGACCACCGGGCGCGGCGCCAACGCCGAGCTGGTCGGCTGCAAGGCGGCCGACGAGCGATAACAGTCGCCGTCCCGCTGCCGGAATTGTTACGATCGTGGTTTCGCCCCACCCACGAAGGCGCAATTCTTCTGGGTAGGGCGATTGCTGCATCACAGACGCATGAGAACTTCCCCCAGCACCAGAACCACCACCGACAAGGAGCACCTGTGACCCAGACCAGCGACAACGTCACCTGGCTGACCCAGGCGGCGTATGACCAGCTCAAGGCCGAGCTGGAGCACCTGTCGGGTTCCGCACGCAGCGAGATCGCCAAGAAGATCGAGGCGGCTCGCGAAGAGGGTGACCTGCGGGAGAACGGCGGGTATCACGCCGCCAAGGAGGAGCAGGGCAAGCAGGAGCTGCGCGTGCGCCAGCTTCAGCAGTTGCTCGAGAATGCGAAGGTCGGCGAGGCCCCGCCGGACGACGGTGTCGTCGAGCCCGGGATGGTCGTCACGATCGCCTTCGACGGCGACGAGAGCGACACCCTCACCTTCCTGATGGCCTCGCGGGAGTACGCGAGCGGGGACGTCGAGACGTACTCGCCGCAGTCGCCGCTGGGCAGGGGGGTCAACGGCAAGAAGATCGGCGAGGAAGCGAGCTACGAGCTGCCGAACGGCAAGAAGGCGATGGTGACGATCCTCAACGCCAAGCCGTACGCAGCCTGACCGCGCGTCGGACGCAGCAGCCCATCGCGAAGCCCCCGGCGGGAACCGAGATTCCCGGACCGGGGGCTTCGACGTGTGCCGCGGGGCGCGTTACCCGGCGGAGTTGCGGTACTTCCGCACCGCCAGCGTGCGGAAGAGCGCGATGATGGCGACCGAGTAGATCAGCGAGGCCAGCACCGGGTGCTGCATGGGCCAGGCGTCGGACTGGCTGACGCCCGGGTTGCCGAACAGCTCGCGGCACGCCTGCACGGTCGCACTGAAGGGGTTCCAGTCGGCGATGTGCCGCAGCCAGGGCGTCATTCTGGTGGAGTCCACGAAGGCGTTCGAGACGAACGTCACCGGGAAGAGCCAGACCAGCCCGCCGGACGTGGCCGCCTCGGGCGTACGCACCGACAGCCCGATGAGCGCCCCGACCCAGGTGAAGGCGTAGCCCAGCAGGAGCAGCAGGCCGAACGCGGCCAGCGCCTTCAGCAGGCCCTCGTGGAACCGCCAGCCGACCAGCGCGGCAACGAGGGCCAGCACCACCAGCGTCAGCGCGGTCTGCACCAGGTCGGCGAGGGTGCGGCCGGTGAGGACCGCGCCGCGGGCCATCGGCAGCGACCGGAAGCGGTCGATGAGCCCCTTGTGCATGTCTTCGGCTATACCGGCGCCGGCCCCCGCGGTGGCGAAGGTGACGGTCTGGGCGAAGATGCCGGCCATCAGGAACTCGCGGTACACCTCGGAGTTCGTGCTGCCGCCGACGTTCATGGAGCCGCCGAACACGTACGAGAACAGCACCACGAACATGATCGGCTGGATCAGGCCGAAGATGACGACTTCCGGGATCCGGGACATCCGGAGCAGGTTGCGCTTGGCGACGACCAGCGAGTCGCGGGCGGACTGGCTGACACCCCCCAGGGATGGTGACGCCGTGGGTCCGGGGCGCGCCGGGGCGGTCGAGGCGGTCACTTGTCGGTCTCCTTCGCGGCGTCGGCGGCGGCCGTGGGGTCGCTGTCCTCGGTTGCCTTCCCGTTCCCGTCCTCGGTCTCGGCCGCGTGGCCGGTGAGCGAGATGAACACGTCGTCCAGCGTGGGACGGCGCAGCCCGATGTCGTCGATGGCGATGCCGCGCTCGTCCAGGTCCCGGATGACGTCGGCGAGCAGCCGGGCGCCGCCGCTGACGGGCACGGTGAGCTTGCGGGTGTGGTCCGCGACCGTGACCTCGCCCTGGCCGAGGGCGCCGAGGACCTCGCTGGCGGCGAAGATCTCGTCGCGCTGGTGCACGACGACCTCGACGCGCTCGCCGCCGGTCTGTGCCTTGAGCTCGTCGGAGGTGCCGCGCGCGATGACGCGGCCGTGGTCGATGACGCAGATGTCGTGCGCCAGGTGGTCGGCCTCTTCCAGGTACTGCGTGGTGAGCAGCAGGGTCGTGCCGCCCTTGACCAGCTCCTGGATGACGTCCCAGAGCTGCTGGCGGTTGCGCGGGTCGAGGCCGGTGGTCGGCTCGTCCATGAACATCACGGGCGGCTCGACGACGAGCGCCGCGGCCAGGTCGAGCCGCCGGCGCATGCCGCCGGAGTACGTCTTGGCGGTGCGGTCCGCGGCGTCGGCGAGGTTGAACCGCTCCAGCAGCACGCCCGCGCGCGCCTTGGCGTCGCGCGAACTCAACTGGTAGAGCTGGCCGACCATCTGGAGGTTCTCGCGGCCGGTCAGATACTCGTCGACCGCGGCGAACTGGCCGGACAGGCCGATGGATCTACGCACCTCGTTCGGATGCTTGAGGACGTCGATCCCCGCGACCTCGGCGCGCCCGGCATCGGGTCGCAGCAGCGTGGTCAGCACACGGACGGCGGTGGTCTTGCCGGCCCCGTTGGGACCGAGCAGGCCCAGAACGGAGCCTTCGGGGACGTCGAGATCGACGCCGTCCAGTGCCCGCACATCGCCGAAGTGCTTGACCAGCCCTTCGGCGTGGATGGCGCCTGGCATAGAGATCTCCCCAGGTTGGATGGAAGTCGGTGGTGTCGGACGGTCTGGCGGCACTTCTCAATAAATGTCAGACATGGGCGGACGGGCGGACAACAGCAGGAGAATAGAACACGCGATATATCGCGTCAAGTCGCGAGTGACAGAGTCGCGTGGGGTGGGTGAATGGTGGGCTGAGGGAGGTGTGTGCGCCGATGCGCGTCGTTGCGTACGGGCCGGACCTGCGGCGCCGCGGCGCGCGTCCGGTGCGTCGTGCGCGGGGGCGCTCCGTGACGCGTGATGCCCGTGGGGCGTGGTGGGCGTCGGACAGCGCTTCGTGCTCGCCGTACTCGTGTGTGTCAGGCAGTCACCGTGTACCCGGCTTTCCGGAGCGCATCGAGCACTCGTTCACAGTGCTCCCGCCCCTTCGTCTCTAGCTGTAGCTCGACTTCGGCCTCCGAGAGCCCGAGGCGCGGATCCGTCCGCACATGGCTCACGTCGAGGACGTTAGCGTCCGCCTCTGACAACACCCCCAGCAGCGTCGCGAGCACCCCCGGGCGGTCGGTCACGCGCAGCCGCAGCGAAAGGTACCTCCCCGCCGCCGCCAGGCCGTGCCTCAGGATGCGCTGGACGAGCAGCGGATCGACGTTCCCGCCGGAGAGCACCGCCACCACCGGACCGCCCCCGAAGGCCGCCGGATCGGACAGCAGCGCGGCGACCGGAGCCGCTCCGGCCGGCTCGACGACCAGCTTCGCCCGCTCCAGGCACAGCAGTACCGCGGCGGACAGCGCGTCCTCGGAGACCGTACGCACCTCGTCCACGTACTCGCCAATGATTTTGAAGGGGACGTCGCCCGGCTTCCCGACCTGGATGCCGTCCGCCATCGTCCCGAACGACTCCAGCGCCACCGGCCGCCCCGCCGCGAGCGAGGGCGGATACGCCGCCGCGTCCTCCGCCTGCACGCCGATGATCCGCACGTCGGGCCGGACCGCCTTCACCGCCACCGCGATCCCGGCCGCCAGGCCGCCGCCGCCGATCCCCACCACGATCGTCGACACCTCGGGGCACTGCTCCAGCACCTCCAGGCCGACCGTGCCCTGGCCCGCCACCACGTCGGGGTGGTCGAAGGGGTGGATGAGGACGGCGCCGGTCGCCGCGGCATACGACTCCGCCGCCTCCAGCGTCTCGTCGACGACCTGCCCGTGCAGCCGTACGTCCGCGCCGTAGTCCAGCGTCGCGGCCACCTTGGGCAGCGGGGCGCCGACCGGCATGAAGACCGTCGAGCGCACGCCGAGCAGCGATGCGGCCAGGGCGACGCCCTGCGCGTGGTTCCCGGCGCTGGCGGCGACCACGCCGCGGTGGCGCTGCCCCTCGCCGAGCCCGGCGATGCGCACGTACGCGCCGCGGAGCTTGAAGGAACCGGTCCGCTGCAGGTTCTCGCACTTCAGATGGACCGGCGCGTCGACCAGCCGGGAGAGGAACCTGCTGCCCTCCAGCGCAGTGACCCGTGCGATGCCGGCGAGGATGTTCTGTGCGTCGCGAACGTCGTCCAGACTGACGGCACCGGCCGCGGCTGCGCTCATGGCCACAGTCTCGCACGCTGAGATGACGCCGGGTTTTCCACAGGGGGTTTTCCACAGGCGGTACGGCAATCGGCGGGGCCGCGTAATCTGTGGCCCAGTTCGAATCCGATGTTCACCCCCCGTCCCACGGACCGACCCGCGCCCGCGTCCGTGCCCCCACCTGTATCCACAGCCATCCGTTCGCACCCCCTGCCACCGTGTCCGTGGCGGCAGCCAGATCCGCAGCCAGTGAACGTCCTCACGAAGTGAGCACCGTCCATGCCCTCCCCGCCTTCTCCCACCGACACCCCAGCACCGGCCGACCTGCTGAGCGACCTGCAGCACCAGTTGGCCGTCTTCGCCCGCCGCGCCGAGCAGACGCGCCTCGCCGGCGCCGGGCAGATGCGCAACACGATGGACCGCGCCGCCTACCTGCTGCTCAACCGCCTCGAACAGCACGGCCCCACGGGCGTCAAGGCCCTGGCCGCCGGCATGGGCATCGACTCCTCGACCGTGACCCGGCAGGTCGCGCCGCTCGTCGACGGCGGGCTGGTCGAGCGCGCCACGCACCCCGAGGACGGCCGCGCGGTCGTGCTGGAGCTGACGGCGCTCGGCAGGGCGCGGCTGCACGAGGTGCAGGATTCACGGCGCGAGCTGGTCGCACGGCTGACCGCCGACTGGACGCCGATGGAACGGGCCACGTTCTGCACCCTGCTCACGCGGTTCAACACCTCGGTCTCGCAGGCCAACGCCGGGCAGCAGGAGGGCCGGCAGTCCGGCCGCCAGGACGGGGAGGAGAGCGAGGAGGAGAGGGGCAAGGAGAGCAGGGGGCGGGACGGCCTGGGCGGCCCGCGGGGCGGGGGCGACTGACGACGTCAGGTGCTCTGCCGACGTTCGGTGCTGCCGACATCTTGACCCCGGCGCCCGGCTGCCGTCCTATGGGATCGAGGGCGGTGAAGGGAGCAGCGCTGTGCGTCAGCGGCGCTCGGCACAACAGCGCCGCCGTGCCCTGGAGTTCGAGACCTTCTGCGCGGGCGCGGCCGGCCGGCTGCTGCATGCCGCCCAACTGCTCACCGCCGAGCCGCCGGACGCCGCCCCGCAGGCCGAACGGCTCCTGACCCAGGCCCTGGCCCGTACGTACGCCCGCTGGGACCGGCTGCGCGGCGAGGATCCGTACGAGACGGCGCGGCAGCAGCTCGTCGCCCGCTACGCGCAGACCTCCTGGCGCTACCGCCGCACCACCGGCGGCCTGCTCGACCGGCTGTCACCGCAGGAGCGGCTGGTGCTCGTGCTCCGGATGTCGGAGGGCGTCGCCGAGGAGCAGACCGCGGCCGCGCTCGGGCTGCCGCCCGAGCGGGTCCACCAGATACTGATGCGGGCCAGCGCCGCCATGCTCAGCCGGCACACGCCGGCGGCCCCGGGGCGTACGCGACGGGAGGTGGCGACGCCGTGATCTCGATCACCGCCCGCAAGGAGCAGGCCGTGCGCGACCTCCTCGACGGCCCGCACCCCGCCGTGCCGCCGCAGCTCGCCGACCTGGCCGCCGCGCGCGGCCGGCGGCTGCTGCGCCGCCGGACGCTGCTGCGGTCCGGGGTGTGGCTGCTGCTGGTCGCGGCGCTGGTGGCGCTGACGGTGTGGGCCGTGGTGAGCGGCGCGTGGGTGGACCACCCGGCACAGACGACGCCGGACTTCGACGGCTGGTGAGACCGCGCGGCCGGCCCGCGGGCGGGGACGGCCCCGATGCCCTCGGGGCCGGTGCGTCAACGGGGCGGTGAACACCGCGCCTGGTGCGTCTCGGCCTGGTCGAACCAGGTCCGAGGTGTCCGGGCCGGGCGTGTCCCGGCCCGGTACGTCCCCGTCCTCAGCCGCCCAGGGCCTGCGTGAGGTCCGCCAGCAGGTCGTCCACCGACTCGATCCCGACCGACAGCCGCACCAGGTCGTCCGGCACCTCCAGCGGCGACCCCGCCGCCGAGGCGTGCGTCATCCGCCCCGGGTGCTCGATCAGCGACTCGACGCCGCCCAGCGACTCCCCGAGGATGAACAGCCGCGCCCGGTTGCAGACCTCGACCGCCGCCTCCTCGCCGCCCTCGACGCGGAACGACACCATGCCGCCGAAGTCGCGCATCTGCTTCGCGGCCGTCTCGTGCCCGGGGTGGTCTTCGAGGCCCGGGTAGTACACGTGCGTCACGCGCGGGTGCCGGTCCAGCATGTGCGCGACGCGGGCCGCGTTGGCGCTGTGCCGGTCCATCCGTACGGCCAGCGTCTTGATGCCGCGCAGCACCAGCCAGGCGTCGAACGGCCCGGCCACCGCGCCCATCGCGTTCTGGTGGAACGCCAGCCGCTCGCCCAGCTCGCGGTCGGCCACGACGAGCGCGCCGCCGACGACGTCCGAGTGCCCGCCCATGTACTTGGTCGTGGAGTGCACGACGACGTCGGCGCCGAGCGCCAGCGGCTGCTGCAGGTAGGGGCTGGCGAAGGTGTTGTCGACGACGAGCAGGGCGCCGGCCTCGTGCGCGACGGCGGCGGAGGCGGCGATGTCGGTGATGCCGAGCAGCGGGTTGCTGGGCGTCTCCACCCACACCAGCTTCGTACGGTCGGTCAGCGCGGCCCGTACCGCCGCCGGGTCCCCGGTGTGCGCGACCGAGAACTCCACCCCCCAGCGCGACGCGACCTGCGCGAAGAGCCGGAAGGAGCCGCCGTACGCGTCATCCGGGATGACCACGTGGTCGCCGGGGGTGAGCGCGGTGCGCAGCAGGCAGTCCTCCGCGGCCAGGCCGGAGGCGAACGCGAGGCCGCGGGCCCCGCCCTCCAGCGCGGCGAGGTTCTGCTCCAGGGCGGTGCGGGTGGGGTTCGCGGAACGGCTGTACTCGTAGCCTCCGCGCAGGCCCCCCACCCCGTCCTGCTTGTACGTGGACACCTGGTGGATCGGCGGTACGACCGCGCCCGTCGCCGGGTCGGGCTCCTGGCCCGCGTGGATGGCGACGGTCTCGAAGCTGGGCTGGCTCATGCGGCCCGAGGATAAGCCCTGGAGGGGGGCCGCTGCGCGCGGCCGTCTGGTTTGCTGGAGGGGAGGACCCGTACGTGTACCACCCGGCCCGCACCCTCTTTGAGAACCCAGGACATATTAATGGAACTGTTGTTCGCACTCCTCGCCATCGCCCTGATCGCTTGGGTCGCCGTGCCCCTGCTGCGGCGTGCCCGGGGCGGCCGGGAGGTGCTGCAGTCGAACGCGCGGGCCGTCGACCCGGCCGGAAGCTACGGCTTCGTACCCGTCGACGAACTCGACGTCCGTCTCCCCGGCCCCGACCCGCAGCTCGCCGAGGTCCTTCGGGAGTTGCAGGAGGACCAGGACTGGCAGGCCGCCTCCCGGCTGCTCGCGCTCACCGACGACGAGTGGGAGCTGCGCTGGCAGCGGGTGCAGACACTGGCGGGGGCGGCGGCCTTCGAGCTGGCGCGGGCACCGGGCGAGGGCGGGGCGTGGCTGCGTTCGTGGCGGGCGGAGAAGCCCAAGGACGTGGGCGGTGCCGAGGTGCACGCGGAGTTCCTGGTGCGGCAGGCGTGGATGGCCGGAGCGGAGGCGTCGGAGTTCCCGGTGATCCTGGAGGAGGCGAAGAAGGTCTGCGCGGAAGCGGCGATGCTGGCGCCGGGCAGCCCCATGCCGTACATCATCGAGCTGGCCATCGCGCGCGGGGCGCACTACCGCGAGGCGGACTTCGAGGAGCTGTGGCACACGGTCGAACAGCGCGCCGGCGACCACATGGGCGCGCACCTCGCGGCGCTGCAGTACGCGTGCGAGAAGTGGCACGGCTCCAGGGAGGCGGCGTACGACTTCGCGCAGCGCGCGGCCGCGTCGGCGGGGCCGGGGACGCTGCTGCCTGCGCTGCCGCTGTTCGCGGTCTGGGAGCACCTGCCGGAGGCGAACCTGGTGCGGGGGCTGTACGAGGGCGAGGTCGTCAGGGAGGCGATCGAGGGCGCGCAGTACGCCGTGCACCACGCCCCGGCGGACCACCCGATGCTGCCGCACGTACGGCACCTGCTGGCGTGCTTCCTGGTGCGGGCGGAGCGGTACGAGGAGGCACTGGAGCAGATGCGGCACGTGGACGGGTACGTGGGCGCGCTCCCGTGGTCGCTGAGCGAGCAGCCGGCGGCGGAGTACGCGGCGTACCGGGCGCTGGCGGTAGCGGGGTACGAGGGCGGCAGGGGTGCGGCGTTGAAGTGAGGCGGCGGGGAATGTCAGAGGTGCACGATACGTTCTCTCGAAGGGAAATCAGCAGCGTCAGCGGAGGAGGCCGGAGATGTTCCTGAACCGCCACAAGAACCACCTGGTGACCAAGGACGAGGCGATTCCCGGCCGCCCCGCACCCGCTTTCCCCGTCCCGGAGCGCCACACGGTGCTGGGCAATCCTCTGGAGGGCCCGTACCCGGAGGGCCTGGAGGTCGCGGACTTCGGCCTGGGCTGTTTCTGGGGCGCGGAGCGCAACTTCTGGCAGACGCCGGGCGTGTGGACCACCCTGGTCGGCTACCAGGGCGGGCACACGACACACCCGACGTACGAGGAGGTCTGCTCGGGCCGGACGGGCCACACGGAGGCGGTCAGGGTGGTGTACGACCCGGCGGTGGTGTCGTACGACGACCTGCTCAAGCTGTTCTGGGAGTCCCACGACCCCACGCAGGGCTTCCGCCAGGGCAACGACATCGGCACGCAGTACCGCTCGGCGGTCTACACCCACACCCCCGCCCAGGCGAAGGCGGCGGACACGTCTCGCGCGTCGTACCAGCAGGTCCTGTCCGCCTCGGGCTACGGCGACATCACCACGGAAATCCTCCCGGCAGCCGACCGCCCCTTCTACCCGGCGGAGCCCTACCACCAGCAGTACCTGGACAAGAACCCGGGCGGCTACTGCGGCATAGGCGGCACGGGCGTGAGTTGCCCGGTGGGCGTTGCCAGGTCGGACGGCTGAGTTCCTGCCGAGAGTGGCGGTGGGCTCGGGTGGTGTTTGTGCCGGGGTTGCATTCTGACCCGGTGAAACCGTGGGGCTTCTTCACGCGTTGATCAGGTCGTGACTCAAGGACCGGCGCCTCGCCCACTCTCCGACGAAGCCCTCTCGGGTCTCCTCGGCAAGCAGCAGTTCGGCACTCTCGCCACCGTCAAGCGCAGTGGCCATCCCCATATGACGACCCTGCTGTACGACTGGGACCCGGACGCTCGCGTCGTGCGGTTTTCGACGACGGTCGACCGGGTCAAGGTTGCGCACCTGCGGCGCGATCCGCGGGCGGCGGTGCATGTGCGGGGGGACGATGTGTGGTCGTTCGCCGTTGCCGAAGGGGAGGCCGAGGTGTCCGACGTCTCGACGGCCCCGGGGGATGCGGTGGGGCGGGAACTGCTTGCGATGGTTCCGGGGGCTGCGAAGCCGGAGGACGAGGGCGCGTTCCTGGAGCAGATGGTCGCCGAGCGGCGCGTGGTCATCCGGTTGAAGGTGAACCGGCTGTACGGAACGGCACTCGACGTCACGGGCTAGTACCGCAGCGGTCGTTGTGGAGCGTGGAGCCGGTTGGGCAGGGTCGGGGTTCAGTCGGTGCCGCGGGGGTGTGCGTTGCGTACTCCGAGGTCCGCTCGCATGACGCGGCGGAGGTCGCCTACCGCGTGGTCGAAGGCGTCTTCGAGGTCGGTGTAGTCGGTGCTGGTCGCGTCGGCGCCTTCGAGGATGGCGTCCCGGGTGTCGCGGAGGATCTTGAAGGCGCGGGTGGAGGCTGCGATCACCGTCTCCGGGGCCAGAATGGCGAGTTGGTGGCGCAGTTCGTAGGCGCCGGGGGCAAGGAACAGTTCCCGTACGCGTGCGCGGCGTTCTTCACCCGACAGTGTCTGGTCGTGCACCGCTTCGTTCAGGGCGGTCCTGATGCGCGAAAGCGCCGCAGAGTAGTCCGCGTACAACTGCTTTCGCGACTCCAGCGCGCGGTCCTCGCGCTCTCGCCGCCAGCGCAGCCGGTCGGCGAGCAGCGTGGCCCCTACGCCGATCGCCGCGCCGAGTGCCGTGCTTACAGGCGATATCCACTCCACGGCGGACGAGGGTCAGGTGCGTTCCGGAGGGAGGGGGTGGATTCCCTCTTTTACTGCCCGCTGAATCGTCCGGGAGAGGTTCGCCGCGTCGTGGGTGAAGCCCGTGAGCAGGAGGCGTTTGCCGTTGTGGACTTTTATGCGGCAGTGGACGTCCCAGCCCATGGCCGCGCTGATCGCGTTCTGCTGGCCGCTGTCGGAGACCTTGCGGATGCTCTCCCAGGGGATCACCCGGGACTCGCCGGTCCTGCGGTAGACGAGGCCGCCCTCGCGGACCGTGTAGACCTCGCCGTGGCGGGTGGTGTAGCGCAGGCCGTTGGTGATGCCCGACCACAGGCAGAGGAGGGCCACGCCCACCACCAGGCCGGCGAAGGTGCCGCTGGAGGACTCCTCGAAGGTCTGGATGACGATCGGGATGGACGCGGCCCCGGCCGCCACTCCGATCACTAACGAGATGATCCCGGTCCGCCCGTGGCGCGCCACGTCGGTCTGATGGCGCCCTACGAAGGCACCGAGTTCCTGCTCACCCGGCACGGTCATGTGTCTCCCCCTCAGTCCCCCTTGTCGTGAGCAGCATTCTCGTGAGATCCGCGACGTGCCACAAGCAGACCGGCGAGCAGGGCGATCGGCTGGCCCTCTGGATACGGGGCGGGTGGGCGTCAGGTGGTGGTGAGGAGTTCGAGGGTGTCTATGACTCGGTGGGAGAAGCCCCATTCGTTGTCGTACCAGGCGACCACCTTGATGTGGCGGCCGTCGACGCGGGTGAGAGCCGAGTCGAAGACGGCGGAGGCCGGGTTGCCGGTGATGTCGGCGGAGACGAGGGGGTCTTCGGAGTATTCGAGGATGCCGGCCAGGGGGCCTTCCGCTGCTGTGCGGTAGGCGGCGAGGACGTCTTCGCGGGTGACGTCGCGGGTGACGGTGGTGTTGAGTTCGACGATCGAGCCGACCGGGACCGGGACCCGGATCGAGTCGCCGGACAGTTTGCCGTCCAGGCCGGGGAGTACGAGGCCGATGGCCTTGGCGGCGCCCGTGGTGGTCGGGACGATGTTGACGGCCGCGGCGCGGGCGCGGCGGGCGTCGCGGTGGGGGCCGTCCTGGAGGTTCTGCTCCTGGGTGTAGGCGTGCACGGTGGTCATGAAGCCGTGCTCGATACCGGCGAGTTCGTCCAGTACGGCGGCCAGGGGGGCGAGCGCGTTGGTGGTGCAGGAGGCGTTCGAGACGATGGTGTGGGCCTGCGGGTCGTACGCCTCGGTGTTCACGCCGGGCGCGAGGGTGACGTCGGCGCCGGCGGAGGGGGCGCTGACGAGGACCTTGCGCGCGCCTGCGTCGAGGTGCGCGCGGGCGGCCGTGGCCGCGGTGAAGCGGCCGGTGGCTTCGAGGACCACGTCGACATCGAGTTCGGCCCACGGCAGCTTCGCCGGCTCCCGCTCGGCGAGCACCTTGATGCGGCGGCCGTCGACGACGAGGGTGTCGCCGTCCGCCGTGACCGGGCGGCCGAGGCGGCCGGCGGTGGTGTCGTAGGCGAGGAGCCGCGCGAGGGTGGCGGGCTCGGCGAGGTCGTTGACGGCGACGACGTCGAGGCTGCTGTCGCGTTCCAGCAGCGCGCGCAGCACGTTGCGGCCGATGCGGCCGAATCCGTTGATGGCGATGCGGGTCATGGGCTTCCTGCCTTCCGGGTGTCTGCGGCTTCCCACGGGGGTCCCCCGGGCCCCGGGTTTCTGCCCTTTCCAGCAGGTTCGCCCGCCGTGCCGGCCCTCGACAGCGGCCTGGGTGCCATCCTCCGCAAGGATTTCGCCAGCTACTCGCCCCGCGCGAACGTGCGCCGGTATTCGCTCGGCGTCGTCCCCAGAATCTGCTGGAAGTGCAGCCGCAGGTTCGCGCCCGTGCCGAGGCCGACGCGGTCCGCGATCTGCTCCACGCTCTGCTCGGACCGCTCCAGCAACTCGCGCGCCACGTCGATGCGCGCCCGCATGATCCACTGCATCGGCGTGTACCCGGTGTCGTCCACGAAGCGCCGCGAGAACGTGCGCGTCGACACCCCCGCGTGCCGCGCCAGCGCCTCCAGCGTCAGCGGCTCGAAGAGCCGGTGCAGCGCCCACTCCCGGGTCGCGGCGAACCGCTCGCCGAGCGGCTCCGGCACGCTGCGCGGCACGTACTGCGCCTGGCCGCCGCTGCGGTACGGGGCCGCCACCAGGCGCCGCGCGGCGTGGTTGGACGCGGCCACGCCGAGGTCGCCGCGGAGGATGTGCAGGCACAGGTCGATGCCGGAGGCGGCGCCCGCGGAGGTCAGGACGCTGCCTTCGTCGACGAAGAGCACGTTCTCGTCGACCCGCACCTCCGGGTGCTTCGCGGCGAGCGCGCGCGTGTAGTGCCAGTGGGTGGTGGCGCGGCGGCCGTCGAGGAGGCCGGTGGCGGCGAGGGCGAAGGCGCCGGTCGAGATGGCGGCGAGGCGGGCGCCGCGGCGGTGGGCGGTGATCAGGGCCCCGGTGACGGCGGGCGGCGGGTCGTCGCGGTCGGGGAACCGGTAGCCGGGTACGAAGACGATGTCGGCCCAGGTCAGCGCGTCCAGTCCGTGCGCGACGTGGTACGAGAGCCCGTCGCCGCCGGCCACAAGACCCGGTGCGGCGCCGCAGACGCGGACCTCGTACGGCATGCTCCGGCGGGTGCTGAAGACCTGCGCGGGGATGCCGGCGTCGAGGGGTTTGGCGCCTTCGAGTACGAGGACGGCGGCGCGGCGGAGGCGGGAGGCTGGCACGGGGACACGGTACGTGCCGGGTCCGCGGATCCTCAGTCGCGCGGGAAGTACGTGCCCGGCGGTGCCCCCACGGTGCGGTGGAACGCCGCCACGAAGGCGCTCGACGAGGCGTAGCCGACGTGGCGGGCGGCGGTGGCCACCGTTGCGCCGGAGGCGAGCAGCGGCAGGGACGCCTGGAGGCGCAGGTGCGTACGCCAGCGGCCGAAGGGCATGCCCGTCTCGGCGACGAAGAGGCGCGCCAGCGTACGGGGCGCCGCGCCGGCGTACGGGGACCACTCCGCGAGCGTACGGGCGTCCGCCGGGGTGTCGCGCAGGGCCTCGGCGACGGCGCGGGGGCGCGGATCGTGGGGCATGGGCGCCAGGACGGACGCCGCGGCGACGGGCGTGAGCTGGTCGAGGAGCACGGCCTCCGCGCGGGCGCGGGCGGCCGGGGCGGGGGCGTCGCCGGCGAGGTGGTCGAAGAGGGCCCGCAGCAGGGGGGTCACGGCCACGACGGTCGGCTCGGCCCAGCCTGGCCCGGTCGCCGGCGCGCGCGTACGGAGCGGGTGGTCAGCGGCCGCCGGGCCCGGATGCCGGACGTAGAGCGCCCGCGGCTCCGTCGTGCCCGCCGTACCCGTCGCGTGGCGTACGCCCGGGGGGATCCACAGCGCTGTCGTCGCCGGCAGCACCCACGTGCGGCCCAGCGCCCGCACCATCAGGACCCCGCTGCGCGCCCACGCCAGTTGCGGCACCGGGTGGCGGTGGCGGTCGGTCCAGCCGCCGCCCGCCGCCACGAGGCCCGCCACGAGCACCGCACCGCCCCCGTGGGCGGAAGCGGAAGCGGAATCGGTAGGCGGTGCGGGGCCGTTCAGCGACATGGCTGGCCAGACTAGCGCGTGGCGGCCACTCCCCACCCCGCCCGTCCACCGGGCGAAGCGGAAGCGCACGAACGGACGGGCGCCGGGTAGGAATCGGGCATGCGCCCCGTGGACTACGACGACCGCCTCCACCGCACCTATGCCGCAGGCCGCGCCCTCACCGACGCCCAGCGCACCGCCTGGTCCCGCGCCTTCGCCGCCCGCCTGCCAGCGGCCCGGCCGCTGCGCGGGCTGGACGTCGGGTCCGGCACCGGGCGGTTCACGCCGCTGCTCGCCGCGGAGTTCGGCGGTCCGGTCACCGGGGTCGAGCCGTCGGCGCGGATGCGCGAGCAGGCCGTCGCCGGCGCCGCGCATCCGCGGGTCGCGTACGTCCCGGGGCGCGCCGAGGCGCTGCCGCTGCCGGACGCGTCGGTCGATTTCGCGCTCGGCTTCCTGGTCTGGCATCACGTACGGGACAAACACGCCGGCGCCCGCGAGCTGCACCGCGTCGTACGGCCCGGCGGCACCCTGATGCTGCGTACCGAACTCACCGACTCGCTGCCCGACTTGTGGTACCTCGACGCCTTCCCGCGCGGGCGCGACGTCCTCGCCGCGCTCTACGAGCCGCTGTCAGTGCTGCGCGATACGTTCGAGACGGCGGGATGGGAACTGAAGGGGGTGGGAGAGGTCGGGCTGCCGGCGCCCGGGACGTGGGCGGGGGCGCTGGCCCGGTTGCGTACGCGCGCGTTCTCGATCTTCGAGCACATGCCGGAAGCCGATATCGAGGCGGGCTTCGCGGAGTTGGAGCGCCGGGTGGCCACGGCGCCGCAGGCGCCCGCGCCGGTGACGCCGGGGACGGTGGTCACCTTCCGCCGCGCGTGAGGGCCGCGGGGCTCACCAGACGCGGGACTCACCAGCCGCGGGGCTCACCAGCCGCGGGGCTCACCAGACGCCCACCTCGCTGTTCGGCTTGATCTGCGCCACCACCGGCACGGCCTCGCCCACGGCCTCGACTGCCTCCACCGACCACGGCCCGACCGCGACGAACACCACGTGCTCGATCCCGAACTCCGCGAACGACTCGCACCGCTCCGCCACCGACTCCGCCGGCTCCCCCAGCTCCATCCGGGCGGTGACCGTCTTCTCCACCTCCCAGAACGGCCGCCCCGCAGAGGCGCAGTGGTCCGCGAGCACGTCCAGCTCGCGGCGGAGCGTCAGGCCGCCGTCCGGTACGTCGAAGAAGTTGCACGCGTCCGCGTACTGCGCCGCCAGCCGCAGCATCGGCCCGTCGCCCACGCCGCCGACGAGCACGGCGGGCCGCGGCCGCTGCACCGGCTGCGGGCTGCACACGGGGTAGTCCAGCGCGAAGTGCCGCCCGTCGAACGCGCCGGTGTCGCCCGCCCACATCTGCTGCGCCAGCCGCAGCGTCTCCTCCAGCCGCTCGACCCGCTCGACCGCGGGCGGCAGGGTCAGCCCCATCGCATACGCCTCGTCCTCGCGGTAGCCGGCGCCGAGGCCGAGCCAGGCGCGGCCGCCGGAGAGCACGTCGAGGGTGGTGACGGCCTTGACGAGCAGCGCGGGCGGGCGGTAGTTGACGCCGGTGACCATCGTGCCGATGCGGACGTGCTCGGTGCGCGCTGCCAGGTAGCCGAGGGTGGTGTACGCCTCCAGCACCGGCTCGTCCGGCGTGCACGTGGGGTCGGCCTGCAGCAGGTGGTCACCGACCCAGACGGTGTCCACGCCCGCCGCGTCCGCTGCGCCGACGACCTCGGCGAGCGCGGGCGCGAGGGCCGTGGGACCGCCGGGCCAGGAGAAGTCGGTGACGTTGATGCTGATGCGCATGGTGGGCGGCCTCCTCGTCGCTTACACGCAGTCTGCCTGTGAAGGCGTGTGCCGGTCGTCCGTCCACAGGAGTCAACTTTCTTACTCCCAGGGGAGTAACGGGCGTTCAGGCGGTCTTCCCGGGGCGGCAGGGGCCCGTCGCGGAAGGAGCCGGGACGGTACGCGGAAGGGGGTGCGCGGCGACTGCGTACCGTGGTGCCATGAGCACCGTCAAGTTGACGCCCGCCCGGCGCCGGGCCGTGGCCGGGGCCGACGCCGCGACCGGGCTGGTGCGCGCGAGCGAGCGCGTGCTGGAAGGTCTGGTGGACGGCGGTTTCGCGGTACGGCATCCGCGCCCGCCGCACCGGCACTACCTCACCCCCGCGGGGCGCGGGCTGCGCGACCGGCTGCTCGCCGAAGCCGCGGCCGCAGCCGAAGCGGGCGCCCACACCGCCGCCGAGCCGGCGGGCGGCCAGGACCCGGCGGAGCCCGGGGTGTTCGCGGCCCGTACCGGTGGCGAGCCCGCCCCGCCCGACGCCGCCGCGCGCACCCGCGAGGTGCGCAGCGCCTGGGAGGGCCTCGCCGAGCTGCGCCGGCTCACCAACGCCGACGGCGCCACCGACGTGCCCTGCGCCTGGGAGCGTAGGCACCTGGCGTCCGCCGTCGCCCTCGCGCTGGAGGCCGGCGGCCTGCCCCCGGCCACGGACGTGACCGGCGGCTACGTCGTCACGCCCGCCGCGCACCAGCCGGAGGCGGTACGGGTCGACTGGCGGCCGGGACCGGCGCTGCGGGAACTGGTACGGGGCGCGGGGGTGCTGGAGGCGGCGGGGTGGCAGGTCTCCGAACACCCTGAGCGCGACGGCGGGATGTACCTGCTGGCCTCACCGCGCCGCCGCTGAACAGGCCGGCGCCCCGGTGCCGTACGACACCGGGGCGCGCAGGGGCGCGTACGGACGCCTCCGCGCCCGTACGCGCCCTTCCCCCGAGACCCCCGAGCCCCCTGTGCCTTTACGGCGCTACGCCGCCTCCCGCTCCGTGACCTTCAGCCGGCCCTTCTTGATGACCGCCAGCCGCGGCGCCCGCCTGGCGATCGCGCTGTCGTGCGTGACCAGCACGTACGTCAACCCCAGCTCCTTCCACAGCCCTTCGAGCAGCGCCACGATGTCGTCCCGGGTGTCCTCGTCGAGGTTGCCGGTCGGCTCGTCGGCCAGCAGCACCTTCGGCTGCTTCACCAGCGCCCGCGCGATGGCCACGCGCTGCTGCTGGCCGCCGGACAGCTCGCCAGGCAGGTGGGTCAGCCGCTCCGCGAGCCCCACGGACTCCAGCGCCTCGGCCGCCCGCTTGGCACGTTCGGTGGCCTTCACGCCGAGCGGCACGAGCGCGGTCTCGACGTTCTCCTGGGCGCTGAGGGTGGGGATGAGGTTGAAGCTCTGGAAGACGAAGCCGATGGTCGCGGCGCGTACCCGCGTGAGCGCGGCCTCGCTGAGGCCGCCGAGGTCGGTGCCGTCGAGGCTGACGGTGCCGGAGGTCGCGCGGTCGAGGCCGCCGAGCAGTTGCAGCAGCGTCGACTTGCCGCCGCCGGTGGGGCCGCGGACGACGAGCTGGTCGCCGTCGGCGATGGTGAGGTCGACGCCGGCCAGGGCGTCGATGGCCTCCTTGCCGCGCTGGTAGCGCTTGGTGACGCCGGTGAGCTGGTACATCGTGGTCAACTCCTGGATTGCCGCGGGTGAGGTGGTCGGGGGGTGGGGCTACTCGACGCGCCGGAGCGCGTCCGCCGGCCGCAGCCGCGCCGCCCGCCAGCCGCCGAAGAGGCCGGCGATCAGCCCGCCGGCGACCGCGAGCGCGACGGCCAGGGCGATCACGGAGAACGTCACGGGCGCCTGGAGCGCGACCTCCACGGTGGAGTTGGCCGCGTCCACCATCTCCTTCGGCCCGCGCATCACGGCGCCCTCGGGCATGTCGGAGCCCGGGCCCACCGAGGCGTCGAGCGTCGGGGCGACCGCCGTGACGAGGTACGCACCGGCGACGCCGAGCGCGATGCCGAGGACACCGCCGAGGATCCCGTTGACGAACGCCTCGCCCATCACCTGCCGGACGACGCGCCCGCTGCGCCAGCCGAGCGCCTTGAGGGTGCCGAACTCCCGCACCCGCCGGCCCACGGCGGACATCGTGAGCAGCCCGGCGAGCAGGAAAGCGGCGACCAGCACGACGACGGAGAGCCACTTGCCGATGTTGGTGGCCAGGTTGGAGGCGGTGGAGAGATTGCCGGAGACCTGCTCGGCGAGGTCGGAGGCGGAGGTGACGCTGGCGCCGGACACGTTCTCGTCGATGGCGTCCTTGACCGCGGGGATGTCCTCGGAGCTGTCGGCCTTGACGTAGATGGTGGAGACCTTGTTCTCCAGGTCGGCGTCGGACAGCTCCTGGGCGCGCTTGAGCGGGATGTAGACGTTGGCGGTGGCGGCGCCGGTGTCGGCGGTGGCGACGCCGACGATCTCGAACTTCTTGCCCTTGATGGTGACCTCGTCGCCGACCTTCAGGTCCTCGTCCTTGGCGTATGCGCTGTCGACGACCGCCTTGAGGGCGTCGGTGTCGTTCTTGCCGAAGGCCGCGCCGTCGCTGATCTTGGACGAGGAGAGCGGGCCGACGTCCTGCTGGGTGACGTCGAGGCCGGTGACGGTGAAGGAGTCGACGTCGATGTCGGCGCCGCCGCCCTCGATCCGCGGGCCGCCCCCGCCGCCTCCGCCGCCGGACCCGCCCTGGCCGGGAGCGGCCTGCTCGGTGGCGCCGCCCTCGATCTTCCCCTGCTGGAAGTCGCCCTTGAACTCGATGTCGTTGAGCGCCAGCGCGCCCACCGCCGTGTCGACGCCGTCCTGGGCCTCGACCTCGGCGACGACCGAGTCGTCGAGGTGGTCGAAGCCGCCGAGCGGCATCAGCCGGTCGTCGGTCTTGGTGGCGTCCTCACCATCCTCGCCGGGTCCGATACGGAAGCTCTGCGGCCCGCCGCCGCTCTCGTCCGCCTCCTTGCTGACGGTGAGGTCGGTGCCCACGCCGTAGAGGGAGTGCAGGACTTCGTCCTGGGCGTCGCGCATGCCGGCGGCCACGGACGACACGGTGATGACGAGGCCGATCCCGAGCGCCAGGCCGAGGGCGACGACCAGTGCGGCCTTTCTGCGCCGGCGCAACTCGCGCCGGAGGTAGGTGAGGAACATGCGGCGAAGTTATGGCGCGAGGTTGGGGAAAGGCTGAGGTCACCGTGAGAGTGCCATGAGAAAGGGCCGGGCCTCGCCGTACGTACGTCGTACGGTCCAGGTCCCGGCCCTGTGCCGGTGCTACGGCGCCCGCCCGCGGCGCCCGCCGGAGGAAGGCCCACCGCGCCCCCGCGCGCTGCGGTACGCCGAGGCGTACGGGGCATGAACTCCGTACGCCCCCGGCGCCCCGCGTCGCCTCGGCGGCGCCGCGCCACGGCTGAGCGGATCAGCGGCTCAGAGCGCGCTGCCCTCCTGCCAGGCGGCCCAGTCCATGTTCCAGCCGTTGAGACCGTTGTCCGGGGCGATGGTCTCGTCCGGCGAGTTCTGGACGATCACGACGTCACCGACCAGCGACTGGTCGTAGAACCAGGCGCCGTCCGTCCCGGAGTCGTTCGCGCCCTGCTTGTCGAACAGGCCGACGCAGCCGTGGCTGGTGTTGGCGCTGCCGAACACGCCCCGGCCGCCCCAGTAGTTGCCGTGGATGAACGTGCCGGAGGTGGACAGCCGCATGGCGTGCGGCACGTCCGGGATGTCGTACTCGCTCTCGCCCTTCTTGTCGGTGAAGCCCACCGTCGAGCCGTCCATCCGGGTCTCCTTGTGCTTCTCGGAGATCACCATCTGGCCGTTGTATGTGGGGTTCTCGGGCGAACCCGCGGAGATCGGGATGGTCTTGACCTTCTTGCCGTCCCGCACGACCTCCATCGTCATGGCCTTGACGTCGACGGTGGTGACCTGCGAGCGGCCCACGGTGAAGCTCATCTCGCGGTCCTGCACGCCGAAGACGCCGGGCGACGCCTCGACCCCGTCGAGGTTCATGTCCATGGTGACGGTGGAGCCCGCCTCCCAGTAGTCCTCCGGGCGGAAGTCGAGCCGGGTGTCGTTGAACCAGTGGCCCACGACCTCCTGGCCGCTGCTCGTCTCGACCGCGATCTTCGACTCGACCGCCGCCTTGTCCTCGACCGGCTTGTCGAAGTTGAGCGACACGGGCATGCCGACGCCGACCTCGGTGCCGTCCTCCGGGGTGAAGTAGCCGATCACGCTGTTCTCGGCAGAGACCGTGGAGAAGTTCGCGTTGGACGTGGACACCTGGCCGTCGCCGTCCTTGGCCTTGGCCGTGAGCCGGTACTCCGTGCCGCGCTCCAGCGCCGCGTCCGGGGTCCAGGAGGCACCGTCGTCCGCGATGGTCCCGGCGATCTGGTCGGTGCTGCCGGCCGCGGTCAGCACGACCTCGGTGAGCTTGCCGCCCTTCACCGTGACCTTGGTGTCGGAGTTGATCCCGACGTTCTCCGTGCCGTCCTTGGGCGCTATGGATATTCGGGCGTCCGGCACGTTCTTCTGCTGATCCGAGGTGGAATCCTTCTGATCCCCGGAGCCCTCCGCCTTGCTGTCTCCGCCGCACGCCGTCAGTCCCAGCACGGCGCTCATCGCCACCGCGGTCAGCGCCACCCCGCGCCGCCCCTTGCCGTACACCCTCACGTCGTAACTCCCCTTCACCGCGAAGGGCACGATGCCCTACCTCACGGAGGAGGACGCCCAGTCCCCACTAGTCCGTTCCGTCCTGCCACCCCACTGTGGCACACGCCACGGACGCTCCTGACCGGCGGTCGGGCACACCGCAACACATCCGCCCGGAAGGAGGGGGAACGGCGCAGGTCAGCGCCCATTCGATCAGATTGCGACGAATCAGGAAAGAGGCCCTGTGACGGACTCCACCGCCGCGACGAGCCGCCCGGAACGGACGAAACCCTCCGCCGCGGCCAGATCCGGCGACAGGAACCGGTCGTCCCCCGGCCCCGCGACCCCCGCGTCGCGCACGGCGCGCAGCACGGCCTGCGTGGCGGGCGCCGGCGTGAGTCCGGCGCGCAACTCGACGGCGCGGGTGGCCGCGTACATCTCCACGGCCAGCACCTTGGTCAGATGATCAATCGCGGTACGCAGCTTGCGGGCCGCGGACCAGCCCATGGAGACGTGGTCCTCCTGCATCGCCGACGACGGGATGGAGTCCGCCGAGGCCGGCACGGCCAGCCGCTTCAACTCGCTGACCAGCGCGGCCTGCGTGTACTGGGCGATCATCAGGCCCGAGTCCACGCCGGGGTCGCCGGCCAGGAAGGCGGGCAGGCCGTGGCTGCGGTTCTTGTCCAGCAGCCGGTCGGTGCGGCGCTCCGCGATGGAGCCGAGGTCGGCGGCGGCGACGGCGAGGAAGTCCAGGACGTACGCGACGGGGGCGCCGTGGAAGTTGCCGTTGGACTCGACCCGGCCGCCGATCACCACCGGGTTGTCGACGGCGGCGGCCAGTTCGCGCTCCGCGACCGTACGGGCGTGGGCGAGGGTGTCCCGGCCGGCGCCCGCGACCTGCGGCGCGCAGCGCACGGAGTACGCATCCTGCACCCGGGGCGCCGCGGGCAGGCCGTCGTGTCCGGTCTGGTGGTGGCCGGTGAGGCCCGAGCCGTCGAGCACCTTGAGCATGTTGGCGGCGCTGGCCGCCTGGCCGGGGTGGGGGCGTACGGCGTGCAGCTCGGGCGCGAGCACCCGGTCCGTGCCGAGCAGGGCCTCCAGGGTGAGCGCGGCGGTGACGTCGGCGGCGGTGAGCAGCGCGGCGAGGTCGGCGCAGGCCATGAGCAGCATGCCGAGCATCCCGTCGGTGCCGTTGAGCAGCGCGAGGCCCTCCTTCTCGCGCAGGGTCACGGGCGCGAGGCCGTGCGCCGCGAGCAGGTCCGCGGCGGGGTGCACGGTGCCGTCGGGGCCTTCGGCGTCGCCCTCGCCCATCAGCGCCAGCGCGCAGTGCGAGAGGGGGGCGAGGTCGCCGGAGCAGCCGAGGGAGCCGTACTCGTGGACGACGGGGGTGATGCCGGCGTTGAGCATCCCGGCCATCGCCTGGGCGACCTCGGGGCGTACGCCGGTGTGGCCGGAGGCCAGGGTCTTCAGGCGCAGGAACATCAGCGCCCGTACCACCTCGCGCTCCACCCGCGGGCCCATGCCGGCCGCGTGCGAGCGGACGATGTTGCGCTGGAGCTGCACGCGCAGATCGGGGCTGATGTGCCGGACGGCGAGCGCGCCGAAGCCGGTCGAGACCCCGTACACCGGGTCGGGCTTGGCGGCGAGGTCGTCCACGACGCGGCGCGCGGCGGCGAGCGCGTCGAGGGCGCGTACGGACAGCTCGACGGGGGCGCCGCGGCGGGCGACGGCCAAGACGTCGTCCGCGGTGGTGCCGGCGGGCCCGAGGACGACGGGCGCGGGGCGGGAGTGCATATTCATATTCAGGAACCTTACGAAGTGAATCCTGAGCTGTCACGGGCGCTGCGCGAAGCCCCTCGCGGGACGTCCAACTGATCAGAAAACACACTTGGTCGGCTCTGGCGCGGCGCGGCCGCGCGCACTACGTTAGCGAGCGTTAACGCCACGAGCCGCCGGAGGCAGATTCGCATGGGCGAGGGCATCACCGTCCGCACGCACGAGCACGTCGCCGAGCTGGTCCTCGACCGGCCGGAGGCCATGAACGCCGTCTCCACCGAGCTGGCCCGCGCGCTCACCGAGACCACCGCGCGGCTGGCCGCCGACGCCTCCGTACGGGCCGTGGTCCTCACCTCCAGCCACGAGCGCGCGTTCTGCGTCGGCGCGGACCTCAAGGAGCGCAACGCCTTCACCGACGCCGACATGCACCGCCACCGCCCCACGTCGCGCGCCGCGTACACGGGGGTGCTGGAGCTGCCGATGCCGGCCATCGCGGCGGTGCACGGCTTCGCGCTCGGCGGGGGGTACGAGCTGGCGCTGTCCTGCGACTTCATCGTCGCCGACGAGACGGCGGTCGTCGGGCTGCCGGAGGTGTCGGTCGGGGTGGTGCCCGGCGGCGGCGGGACACAGTTGCTGCCCCGCCGGGTGGGCTCCGCGCGCGCCGCGGAGCTGATCTTCACCGCGCGCCGGGTGGAGGCGGCGGAGGCCCACGCGCTGGGCCTGGTCGACCGGCTGGTGCCGGCGGGCGAGGCCCGCTCGACGGCGCTGGAGCTGGCCCGGCGGATCGCGGGCAACTCGCCGGTGGGCGTACGGGCCGCGAAGCGGGCGCTGCGGCTGGGCTACGGGCGGGAGCTGCGGGCGGGGCTGGAGATCGAGGACGCTGCCTGGCACCGGACGGCGCTGTCGGCGGACCGGAAGGAAGGCGTGGCCGCGTTCAACGAGAAGCGCAAGCCGGAGTGGCCGGGGACGTGAGGGGCGAAGGGGGTCATTTCCCCCATAGTGGGCAATCGGCCTAAATCCCGCAATTGGGGATTGATTGCCTACTCTGGAGCCGTGACGGGCAACGACCGGCCCCCGGACGAACCGCTGCGCGCCGTGGTCGAACTGGCCCGGGCGCTGGCGGACGCGGTCACGCCCCGCGACACGGTGCGTGCGGCGGCGGCGGGTGCCAGGCACGCGCTGGCCGGATCGTTCGCGGCGGTGTCCGTCTGGGAGCGGGAGCGCGGGCGGCTGCGGGTGCTGGTGAACGACGGCGAGCGGGCGCCCGACGAGGAGGAGTTCCCGCCGGACGAGTCGTACCCCCTGCGCGACTTCCCCGACCTGGCCTCGCCCGGCGGCCCCCGGACGGCGACGTCCGGCTCTCCGGGACCGCGGGGGGAGATGCTGCGGCGGCACGGGCGGGGCAGTTGCCTGTTCGCGCCGATCCTGGTGCACGGGCGGGCGTGGGGTGAGCTGTACGTGGCCCGCCCGCGCGGCGCGGCTGCCTTCACCGCGTACGACGAGAGCTTCGCGGCGGCGCTGAGCGCGGTGGTGGCGGCGGGGCTGGCGCAGACGGAGCGGCTGGAGGAGGCGCGGCGGCTGGCGTTCACGGACCCGCTGACGGGGCTGGCCAACCGCCGGGCGCTGGACCCGCGGCTGGACGAGGCGGTGGAGCAGCACCGGGCGGAGGGCACGGTGGTCAGCCTGGTGGTCTGCGACGTCAACGGCCTCAAGGAGGTCAACGACTCCTTCGGCCACGCGGGCGGCGACCGCCTGCTGGAACGATTCGGCTCGCTGCTGTCGCTGCACGGGGCGGCGCTGCCGGACACGCTGGCCGCCCGGCTGGGCGGCGACGAGTTCTGCCTGCTCTCGGCGGGCCCCCCGGCGGACGACGTGGTGCGCACGGCGACGGAGTTGTGCGCGCGGGCGGCGACCCTGGAGCCGGGCCGGGGGGTCGCGTGCGGGGTGGCGTCGACGGGGGACCCGATCGGCCCGGTGCTGTCGGGACGGCGGCTGCTGCGGCTGGCGGACGCGGCGCAGTACGCGGCGAAGGCGGCGGGGGCGGAGGGCCCGGTGGTGGCAGGCCGGGACAGGGAGGTGACGAGGCTGGCGGACGACCCACCGCGGGGGCGGAGCCGGAGGGCGTTCAGGGGGCGGCAGGCGGGGAGCCAGGGGTAGGAGGACCATCCCCGTGTGTGCCGGGAGTTCGGCCACGGTCTACGGCGTCAACGCGCCCTCGGGACACCGGCACGGGGGAAAGCGGGCCCGCGGCCTCAGCCGCGGCGGCTCAGCAGCCAGGGCTCCACCACGCCAAGACCCCGCACCGGACGCTGCCACATCGGCTGGAGCGCGAAGCGGTACGAGGGGGCTTCCCCCGTGCCGCCCTCCGCCGCCGCCTTCTCCGCGGCCGTGGCCGCCGCCTCCGACTCCGGGGCGTCGCCGTCCCGTATCAGCTCCTCGGCGAAGTCGCTGTGGACCAGCACCGTGTCCTTCGGCGCGATCGACGTCAGCCGCGACGCCAGGTTGACCGTCGTGCCGAACACGTCGCCCATCCGCGTCGTCACCGTGCCGAACGCGATGCCCACCCGCAGCTCCGGCATCGTCTCGTCGTGGGCGAGGGTCTCGATCAGCCGGATGCCGATCTCCGCCGCCGTGCCCGCGTCGTCCGCGGAGAACAGCACCTCGTCGCCCAGGGTCTTGATGAGCCGGCCGCCGTGGGCGGCGACCAGGTCGGCGGCGGTGGTCTCGAACGCCTCGACCAGCTCGCCCAGCTCCTCCTCCTCCAGCCGCCGGGTCAGCCGGGTGAAGCCCACCAGGTCGGCGAAGCCCACCGCGAGGCGGCGGTCGACCATCTCGTCGTCGTCCTGCGCCTGGACGACGCGGCCGGTGGCCGCGGCGAGCTGGCGGCGCCAGACGTAGACGAGGAACTCCTCCAGCTCCGGCAGCAGCAGCTCGACCAGCGGGTAGGCGATCTCCGTACGGGACATGCCCTCCTGCGGCTCGGTGAGCCCTTCGAGGAAGGAGTCGATCTGCCAGTCCGCCAGCCGGGCCGTGGTCTGCCCGGTGGAGCGCGCCACCTGCACCGCCATGCCCTCGCTCAGCAGCCCGGCCTCCACCAGGCCGGCCAGCCGGCGCAGGGCGAGGACGTCGGCCTCGGTGAGCGCCTTGGCCTGGCCGATGTCGGCGAAGCCCATGGCGCGCCAGAAGCGGGCCGCCAGCTCCATCGGCACGCCCGCGGCGCGGGCGGCCTGGAAGGGCGTGTACTGGCGGTCGGAGCCCAGGATGAGCTGCTCGATGCGGATCGCGATCGGGTCGTCTTCGCTCTCCGGATCGACCGGCTCCTCCGCATCGTCCGGCCCTTCCGGGGCCGCCGGGCCTTCAGGACCCTCCGCGTCTGCCACGCCGGCCGGGTCATCGGCGCCCGAAGTGCCGGAAGCGCCCGCGGCGCCTGAGGCGCCTTCCGAGCCCGGGTCCCTCGGCTCCTCCGCACCGGAGGAGCCCGCAACCTCACTCACCGGCTGCCCCCTCCCCCCGTCCGTTCCCTGGCCACCGCCCTTGCGGTCTCAACGATACGGGAATTGTGGCCCAGCTCACTCCGCTTCGGCCGCGGACCGCAGGTGCACCACGTCCCCCGCGCTGACCGGCTCCGCCAGCCCCGCCGCCGTCGCCAGCACCAGCCGGCCGTCGCCGTCCACCGCGACGGCCTCCCCCGTCACCGCAGTGCCCCCCGGCAGCTCCGCGCGGACCTGCCGGCCGAGCGTCGCGCAGCCCGCCGCGTACGTCTCCTGCAGCCGGGCGCCGGCCGGGTCGCCGCCGGCGGTACGCCAGTTTCCGTACCACCGCTCCAGCGACCGCAGCATCGCGCGCAGCAGCGGGTCGCGGTCAGTGACCTTCGCGCCCGCCAGGGCCAGCGAGCCGGCCTGCGGGACGGGCAGTTCGCCGGCGCGCAGGGTGACGTTGATGCCGATGCCGAGGACCACGGACTCGCTCGTGGCGTCGGGGCGCTCCACGAGGATGCCGCCGGCCTTGCGCTCCTCGCCTTCGACGGTCACGAGCACGTCGTTCGGCCACTTCAGCGCCGTGTCCACGCCCGCGGCCCGCGGCAGCGCGGTCGCCACGGCAACGCCCGCGAGCAGCGGCAGCCAGCCCCACCGGCTGACGGGTACGCCCTCGGGGCGCAGCAGTACGGAGAAGAAGAGCCCGGACCGGGGCGGTGCCGACCACCGGCGCTCCAGCCGCCCGCGCCCCGCCGTCTGCTCCTCGGCGACCAGCACCGCGCCCTCGGCCGCTCCCTCGCGGGCGCGCGCGGCGAGGTCGGCGTTCGTGGAGCCGGTGGCCTCGACGACGTCGAGCGACGTCCACAGCCCCCCGGTCCGTACGAGCGCCCGGCGCAGCGCGTCGGCGTTCAGCGGCGGACGGTCGAGGTCGGACCAGCGACTTCCCCGATCTGCACTCATACGGCCACCCTACGGCCAGACGACGGCCCCACCGCCGCCGACGCCACGGGGCCCTTACGCCCGTCGCGCGCCGGCGTCAACACCGCCCCGGCGGCGCCACGCCTGCGGGTGTGGCCAACGCCGCACCCGTAGGGCGGCCCCGCGCCGATAGCCTACGTAGCGGTAAGTCCCGCACTCCCCCGGGTCCCCCGCCCGGAGGTGCCCCCGACGAGCAGGAGCTGCAACCGCGATGGCCATGGCCCAGGAGCCCCCCGCCGAGATGGCGGACAGCCACACGACGGGCGGCCGGCTCGCCGATCTGAGCCGGCGGATCGAGGAGGCCACGCACGCCGGGTCGGCGCGCGCGGTGGAGAAGCAGCACGCGAAGGGCAAGCTGACCGCGCGCGAACGGGTCGACCTGCTGCTGGACGACGGGTCGTTCACGGAGCTGGACGAGTTCGCCCGGCACCGTGCGACGAACTTCGGCATCGAGGCGAACCGCCCGTACGGCGACGGCGTGGTAACCGGCTACGGGACCGTCGACGGCCGCCCCGTCGTGGTGTATTCGCAGGACTTCACGGTCTTCGGCGGCTCCCTCGGCGAGGTCTACGGCGAGAAGATCGTCAAGGCGATGGACTTCGCCATGAAGACCGGCTGCCCGATCATCGGCATCAACGACGGCGGCGGCGCACGCATCCAGGAGGGCGTCGTCGCGCTGGGGCTCTTCGCGGAGATCTTCCGCCGCAACGTGCACGGCTCGGGTGTCGTCCCGCAGATCAGCGTCATCGTCGGCCCGTGCGCGGGCGGAGCGGTGTACTCCCCCGCCATCACGGACTTCACGGTCATGGTGGACGGCATCTCGCACATGTTCATCACGGGCCCCGACGTCATCAAGACCGTCACCGGCGAGGACGTCGGCTTCGAGGAGCTGGGCGGCGCCCGTACGCACAACACCACCTCCGGTGTCGCCCACCACATGGCGGGTGACGAGAAGGACGCCTTCGAGTACGTCAAGGCGCTGCTGTCGTACCTGCCGTCGAACAACCTCAGCGACCCGCCCGCCTTCCCCGAGGAGGGCGAGGCGTCGGTCACCGGCGAGGACCGGGAGCTGGACACCCTCATCCCGGACTCGGCGAGCCAGCCGTACGACATGCACGCCGCCATCGAACACGTGCTGGACGACCGCGAGTTCCTGGAGACCCAGGCGCTGTACGCGCCGAACATCATCACCGGGTTCGGCCGCGTCGAGGGCCACCCCGTCGGCGTCGTCGCCAACCAGCCGATGCAGTTCGCCGGCTGCCTGGACATCAAGGCCAGCGAGAAGGCCGCCCGCTTCGTGCGCACCTGCGACGCGTTCAACGTCCCCGTGCTCACCTTCGTCGACGTCCCCGGCTTCCTGCCCGGCACGGACCAGGAGTACGACGGCATCATCCGCCGCGGCGCCAAGCTCATCTACGCCTACGCCGAGGCCACCGTGCCGCTGATCACGGTGATCACCCGCAAGGCGTTCGGCGGCGCGTACGACGTCATGGGCTCCAAGCACCTCGGCGCGGACCTGAACCTGGCGTGGCCCACCGCGCGGATCGCCGTCATGGGCGCGCAGGGCGCGGTCAACATCCTGTACCGCCGTACGCTCGCCGCCATCGAGGACGAGCAGGAGCGGGAGGCGCGCCGCGCGGAGCTGATCAGGGAGTACGAGGACGCGCTGCTGAACCCGTATGCGGCGGCAGAACGCGGGTATGTGGACGCCGTCATCATGCCGTCGGAGACGCGGCGGCAGGTGGCGAAGGGGCTGCGGGTCCTGCGCACCAAGCGGGAGACGCTGCCGCCGAAGAAGCACGGGAACATCCCGCTGTAGCGCGGCGGGTGTCGAGGAGGGCCGATGTCCGAGGAGATCAAGGTCGTCCGGGGCAACCCGACGGCGGAGGAACTGGCGGCGGCGCTGGCGGTGGTCCAGGCGCGGGCGGCGTCGTCCGCTTCGGGCGCGCGCGGCGGGCCGGCCGGTGAGTGGGCGGATCCGGCGCGGCGGGTGCTGGCCCGGCGGACGCCGCAGCCGGGGCCGCAGGCGTGGCGTACGACGTACTGGCCGTCGTAGGAGGGCCGCGCCGCCCGTAATTGAGTACCCGTACTCAGGCGTGCGGGGGCGCGGGACCGGCACCATCGGAAGATGCTCTGGTCCGACCCTCCAGACGAGCCCGACGCGGAGTTGCGGGCAGCGGAACGGCGGCTGCGCCGCGCCGGCTGGCTGCTTGCGCTGGCGGCCGTGGTGACGATGGCGCTGGGGGCGGCGGGACCCGACATGCTGCACACGTAGCCGCCGGCGTACGGGCGCCGCGGCCCTGTGCCGCATGCACAAGTCGTCGTGCGTGCATGACGACTTGTGCACCGGTGTCCGTGCCCGGCGGCGATGTCACCGCCGCCGCCTACGATGACGCCCATGACCCACCATCCCGCCCGCACGCTCGTGCTCGCGTCGCAGTCCCCCGCCCGGCTCGCCCTGCTCCGGCAGGCGGGGCTCGCGCCCGAGGTCGTCGTCAGCGGTGTCGACGAGGACGCCGTCACCGCCGCGACCCCGGCGGAGCTGGCGCTGGTGCTCGCCGAGGCGAAGGCCGGTGCCGTGGCCGCGCGGCCGGAGGCGGCGGGGGCGCTGGTCGTCGGCTGCGACTCGGTGCTGGAGCTGGACGGCAGGGCGCTGGGCAAGCCGGTGGACGCCGAGGACGCCACGGCGCGGTGGAAGGCCATGCGGGGCCGTTCGGGGGTGCTGCAGACGGGGCACTGCGTGATCGACACGGCGTCGGGGCGGCGGTCGAGCGCGACCGCGGGGACGGTGGTCCGGTTCGGCGAGCCGAGCGACGCGGAGATCGCGGCGTATGTGGCGACGGGCGAACCGCTGTACGTGGCCGGGGCGTTCACCATCGACGGCCGCTCGTCGGCGTTCATCGACGGCATCGACGGCGACCACGGGAACGTCGTGGGGATCTCGCTGCCGCTGCTGCGCCGGCTGCTCGCGGAGGTGGGGGTGCAGATCACGGATCTGTGGGCGTAGGGCGCCGTCCGGACCGTACGGGATGCCGCGCGGGCGGCGGTGGATACGAAGCGGCTCAGGCCGCCGGCGCCGGCTCGGCGCCGCCTTCCGGCCGGGGTACGGGGACGTCCTCGGCGGTCAACGTCAGCACGATCAGCCCGAAGAGCACCATCAGCCCCGCGAACGCCGCCCAGCCCACGAGCCCGACGGCCACCGCCGCCAGCACCGCGTGCAGCACCGCGCAGCTCACCAGCAGGGTCCGCCCGGCGCGGCCGGGGGCCCGGTCCCGTACCGCGATGCGCAGCGCGACCGCGCCGCAGCAGAGCAGATAGAGCCCGATCGCGACGCCCGCCGCGCGTGTGGAGGCGGACATGAGACCGGAGTCGAGGCCGGCGAGGGACATGTCCTGGCGGTCGACGACCGAGCCCAGGACGAAGTGCACGACAGCCAGCGCGACGGCGTCGGCGAACAGCGCGGCGGCCGCCACCGCGGCGGCGGTTCTGCGCATGGCGGCACCCCCTGACCCAGGTCCGTACGGCCCTTTCACGCTACTGATGGGTAGTCCGGGGCGGCAAGGGTACGCGCACGATGGACACGCGAGGGACACGCGACGGGCACACGACAGGCTTGCGCCATGGATCCGACCGGACGGGCGACCCGAAAAGATTCCGTCTCGCCTTCGTATGGTTCCCACAAAAAGATGCGCCGTCCATCTGCTCAATGGGCGCGAGACCTTGGCCACACGCCGGTTTCGCGCGCACGGCCCGGGATGCGGCGTACCTTGGGAACTCAGGGCTACGCGCCCGAGTGCGGCGGCGCGGATCACCCTCTGTGTGGGAAAACTCACCTCCGGGATCCCGCAGCGCAGAGGTGTCGCCATTACCTAAAATCTCGGTGTTCCGAGAAGGGAGCCAACGTGCGCAAGGTGCTCATCGCCAACCGTGGCGAAATCGCCGTCCGGGTCGCCCGCGCCTGCCGGGACGCCGGTATCGCCAGCGTGGCCGTCTACGCCGCGCCGGACCGGGACGCACTCCACGTCCGCGTGGCCGACGAGGCATTCGCGCTCGGCGGCGACACCCCGGCCACGAGCTACCTCGACATCGGCAAGGTGCTCCAGGCCGCCGAGGACTCCGGCGCCGACGCCGTGCACCCGGGGTACGGGTTCCTGTCGGAGAACGCCGAGTTCGCCCAGGCCGTCCTCGACGCGGGGCTGACGTGGATCGGCCCGCCGCCGCAGGCGATCCGCGACCTCGGCGACAAGGTGTCCGCCCGGCACATCGCCCAGCGGGCCGGCGCGCCGCTGGTGGCCGGCACGAAGGACCCGGTCGCGGGCGTCGAGGAGGTCACGGCGTTCGCCGAGGAGCACGGGCTGCCGATCGCCATCAAGGCCGCCTTCGGCGGCGGCGGTCGCGGGCTGAAGGTCGCCCGCACCCTCGAAGAGGTCCCCGAGCTGTACGAGTCGGCGGTGCGCGAGGCGATCGCCGCGTTCGGCCGCGGCGAGTGCTTCGTCGAGCGCTATCTCGACCGCCCGCGGCACGTGGAGACGCAGTGCCTCGCGGACAAGCACGGGAACGTGGTCGTGGTCTCCACCCGGGACTGCTCGCTGCAGCGCCGCCACCAGAAGCTGGTGGAGGAGGCGCCGGCGCCGTTCCTGTCGCCGAAGCAGAACGCCGAGCTGTACCGGGCGTCGAAGGCGATCCTGCGGGAGGCGCGCTACGAGGGCGCGGGCACCTGCGAGTTCCTCGTCGGCCAGGACGGCACGATCTCCTTCCTGGAGGTCAACACCCGGCTCCAGGTGGAGCACCCGGTGACCGAGGAGGTCACGGGCATCGACCTGGTGCGGGAGATGTTCCGTATCGCCGACGGCGAGGAACTGGGCTATGACGACCCGCCGGTGCGGGGTCACTCCTTCGAGTTCCGTATCAACGGCGAGGACCCGGGGCGCAACTTCCTGCCCGCGCCCGGCACCGTGACGGCCTTCGAGCCGCCGGCCGGGCCCGGTGTGCGGCTGGACGCGGGCGTGGAGGCCGGCAGCGTGATCGGCCCGGCGTGGGACTCGCTGCTGGCCAAGCTCATCATCACGGGCGCGACCCGGCAGCAGGCGCTGCAGCGCGCGGCGCGCGCGCTGGACGAGTTCACGGTCGACGGGATGGCGACGGCGCTGCCGTTCCACCGCGCGGTGGTACGTGATCCGGCGTTCGCGCCGGCCTCGGTGCTCGAGCCGTTCGCCGTCCACACCCGCTGGATCGAGACGGAGTTCGCGGGCGGCATCCCCCGGTTCGCCGGCGGCGCGGACGCCGACGCGGCGGAGGAGACCCGCGAGACGCTGGTCGTGGAGGTGGGCGGCAAGCGGCTGGAGGTGTCGCTGCCGTCGTCGCTGAGCGTGGTCGCCTCGGCGGCGGCCGGGCGGTCGAAGCCGAAGCGGCGGGCGGCGAAGAAGTCCGGCTCGGCGGTCTCGGGCGACGCGCTGGCCTCGCCCATGCAGGGCACGATCGTGAAGGTGGCGGTCGAGGAGGGCCAGCAGGTCGCGGAGGGCGATCTGGTGATCGTGCTGGAGGCGATGAAGATGGAGCAGCCCATCAACGCGCATCGCGCGGGCACGGTGAAGGATCTCGCGGCGGAGATGGGCGCGACGCTCACATCCGGCGCCGTCATCTGCGAGATCAAGGACTGACACGGACAGACGCGGTCGGGGGCGGGCCCGCGGGCCCGCCCCCGACGCGTTCTCAGGGCGTACGGGTCACGTTCCGGGCCCCGGCCATCAGCAGCAGCGCGACCGCGGAGAACGCCGCCGCGGCGGTGAAGGCGGCGCCCGTACCGTCGAAGAACGTGTGCCCCGACGAGTGCCGCAGGCCCACGTCGAAGACGGAGACCAGGACGGACAGGCCCAGGCTGCCGCCGACGTACTGCATCGTCTGCAGCAGCCCGGAGGCGGAGCCCGCGTCCTCGGGCTCGACGCCGCTGAGGATGAGCGTGGTGAGCTGCATCATCGTCAGCCCGACCCCGACGCCCATGAGCAGCAGCGGGCCCAGCAGCCCGTCGACGTAGCCGGAGGAGGCGTCGAGGCGGGTGAGCCACAGGATGCCGGCGGTGTTGAGGGTCAGCCCCGCCAGCGCGGTGCGCTTCGGCCCGAACCTGGCCTGGGCGCGCGGCGCGAAGCGCGAGGCGGCGAAGAGCGGCACGGTGAGCGCGAGGAAGGCCAGGCCGGCGCGGAACGGGCTGTAGTCGAGGAACCGCTGCAGGTACTGGGTGGTGAAGTAGAAGACGCCGAACATCCCGGCGGGGACCATCAGCATCGTGCCGTACGAGACCGAGCGGTTGCGGTCGGCGAAGAGCGACAGGACCACGAGCGGGCGGCGGACGCGGAGTTCGACGGCGAGGAAGCTGCCGAGCAGCGCCGCGGCGGCGGCGAAGGCGCCGAGGGCGAGCCCGTCGCTCCAGCCCTGCTCGGCGGTGCGGATGAAGGCGTAGACGAGCGAGGTCATGCCCAGGGTGCCGAGCAGCGCGCCGAGGGCGTCGAACGGGCCGCGCTGGCGCGGGGTTTCGTCGAGGTGGCGGGGGGCGAGCCAGGCGATGGCGAGGCCGACGGGCAGGTTGATGAGGAAGACCCAGTGCCAGGACGCGAGGTCGGTGAGCGCGCCGCCGAGGACCAGGCCGAGCGCGGAGCCCGCGCCGCTGATGGAGGCGAAGACGGCGAGCGCGCGGGCGCGTTGGCGGCCTTCGGGGAAGGTGGTGGCGATCAGGGCGAGGGTGCTGGGGGCGGCGAGGGCGGCGGCGACGCCCTGGGCGGTACGGGCGAAGAGGAGCCAGCCGCTGCTGGGCGCGAGGCCGGCGAGGAGGGAGGCGGCGGTGAAGGCGAGCACGCCGGTGACGAGGGCGCGGCGGCGGCCTATGCGGTCGCCTATGCGGCTGCCGAGGAGCAGCAGGCCGCCGAAGGCGAGAGTGTAGAGGTTGAGGATCCAGGACATGCGGGTCGGGGAGAAGCCGAGGTCGAGCGCGATGTCGGGGAGTGCGACGTTCACCACCGTGGCGTCGACCAGGAACATGAGCTGGGTGGCGACGATCGCGGTGAGGGCGAGCCCCGGGCGGGCGCCGCGGGCCTTTCGGCTGTGACCGCGGATGCCGTGGCCGGCGGGCGTGCGCAGGGATGTGGACACAGATGTGCCTCCGGCAGAGAATGAAGTGGAGGGTAGCTCCGCTTGACTATACGGAGGCTGCCTCCGTTTTCGCAATGGCATTCTGGGCGGCAGCGGGGACGACGAAGGGTGGTGCCCATGGGAACGGTGCAGGGCCGGCCGATGCGCGCGGACGCGCGCCGCAACTACGAGCGGCTGCTCGGCGAGGCCGCGGTGGCGTTCGCGGAACGCGGCGCGGATGCCTCGCTGGAGGAGATCGCGCGCCGCGCGGGCGTCGGGATCGGCACGCTGTACCGGCACTTCCCTGACCGCTTCGCGCTCATGGGCGAGGTGTTCCAGACGCGGGTGGACGAGCTGGACGCGGCGGCGCGGGCGCTGGCGGCGGAGGCCGGGACGCCGATGGGGGCGCTGGCGGCGTGGATGCGGCGGTACGTGGACGTGTCGTCGACGATCCGCGGGATCGCGGCGACGCTGATGGACGAGGGGCTGATGGTCAACTGCAAGGAGCAGTTGCGGGAGACGGTCGAACTGCTGGCGTCGCGCGCGCGCCGGTCCGGCGAACTGCGGGCGGACGTCGCACCGGACGACCTCCTGCGGCTGACGAGCGCGATCGCGTACGCGGCGGAGAAGGCGTCGGCGAAGAACCCGGAGGACACGGAGATCGCGGACCGCCTCCTGGGCTTGGCCCTGGACGGCCTACGCACGCGAAACGCCTGACGGCGGGTACGGGGGACGCGGGCGCGGCCCCCGGGGGCCGCGGGACCGGGGGCGCAGGACCGGGGGGCGCGGCCACGTGACCGACGCCCTGCGGCGCGCACCCGGGGCGCAAGGGGGCGGGCACGCACCGCGGGGTGCGAAGGCAGGGCCGCCGGCCGCGGCGCTCCGCGCCGGGGGCGCGAGGGCTGCGCCCCGCGGCGACTGCGGCGGCGGGTTGCTGGGCGGCAGGCCCGGGCTACGGCCTGGGTGCGGCGGGCCGGGGCACCGGGTCGACCGCTTGTGGCTGCCCCCTGGGGTCCGGCCGGGAGGGCACGTACCGGGGTGCGACGGCGACAGCAGGCGCATCGCCCGCTTGACGGGCGCAGGTTGCGCCACCGTCCCCGGCAATGCCCGGAGCCACGAGGGCTTCGCCCCGCGAGGCCGCTGCGGCTAGGTCGCGCAACGGCACCTGACGGCGGCAGCCGGGGCGAGGGCTTCGCCCCGTGGGGTGGCTACGGGCGGGAGGCGCCAGGTCGGCTCCTTGCGGCGTGGCCCGGTGGGGCGGGCACTCGGTCACGTACCGGGCGTGACGGCGGCAGCCCTGGGCGGCGGGGTCGCGGAGTGTGGCCCCCGCCCGGGGCTAGCGGCGGCGGGGGCCAGGTCGGCGACCCTGCCCTGGTCGGGGAGGGGGGTGGCTGGGCGCATGCTGGTGGTGCTGGGTTGGGGGGTGCGGCGCTGGCCTGGGAGGGGGACGCTGTCCTCGGTGCGGCGCCGCTCACCCCCGTGCCGGGGGTGCCGGCGGGATGCCGGGGGGCCGCTGTCACCGCCCGCCGGCTGCTCCGGGCCCGCCACCGCGATCTGCACCCCCTGGTCCGCCAGGGCCTGCAGCTCCGTCGCCGCCCGCTCGTCGTTCGGCGGCGGGTCGTCCGTGACCAGCCGCGTGATCACGTCGGTGGGCACCGTCTGGAACATCGTGTCGGTGCCCAGCTTGGAGTGGTCCGCGAGCACCACGACCTCCGCCGCGGCCTGCACCAGCGCCCGGTCGACGCTCGCCGACAGCATGTTGGACGTCGACAGCCCCCGCTCTGCGGTCAGCCCGCTGCCGGAGAGGAACGCGCGCGAGACGCGCAGCCCCTGGAGGGACTGCTCGGCGCCGCTGCCCACCAGCGCGTAGTTGCTGCCGCGCAGGGTGCCGCCGGTCATGACGACTTCCACCCGGTTCGCGTGCGCCAGCGCCTGGGCGACGAGCAGGGAGTTGGTCACGACCGTCAGGCCGGGGATGCGCGCGAGCCGGCGGGCCAGCTCCTGCGTGGTCGTACCGGCACCGACGACGACGGCCTCGCCCTCCTCGACGAATCCGGCGGCCAGATCGGCGATCGCGGTCTTCTCCGCGGTCGCAAGATGTGATTTCTGCGGGAAGCCGGACTCACGGGTGAAACCGCCCGGAAGGACCGCCCCTCCGTGCCTTCGGTCCAGCAACCCTTCTGCTTCCAGGGCCCGTACGTCTCGGCGTACGGTCACCTCGGAGGTCTGTACGACTCGGGCAAGCTCTCGGAGGGATACGGCCCCATTGGCCCGTACCATTTCCAGGATCAACTGACGACGTTCTGCAGCGAACACGAAACCGACAGTAACGCCAAAGACCGTGTTCTTTCAGCCGCTTGCGTCGATGAGAAGAAAATGCTCCTTGGCGACATCCGAAGGTGGTATGGGCGCTCGGTTGCTCCCTCCAGACCCTCCGGGCCGGACCGGGTCCCGACCGGGTCCCGACGGAGTTCCGACCGGGGCCCGACCAGGTCCCGGCCTACTCGTCGCCGCCCGGCTTGCTGGCCTGGAGCTGCCGCGCGACCTCGGCGATCGACCCCGACAGCGAGGGATAGACGGTAAACGCCTTCGCGATCTGTTCCACGGTCAGATTGTTGTCGACGGCGATCGAGATGGGGTGGATCAGCTCGCTGGCCCGCGGTGCGACCACCACGCCCCCTACCACGATCCCGGTGCCGGGGCGACAGATCAGCTTCACGAATCCGTCCCGCACCCCCTGCATCTTGGCCCGCGGGTTGCGCAGCAGCGGCAGTTTCATCACCCGTGCATCAATGCGCCCCTCGTCCACATCCGACTGCTGGTAACCCACCGTGGCAATCTCGGGGTCCGTGAAGACATTCGCGGAGACCGTCTTCAGCCGCAGCGGCGCGACGGTCTCGCCGAGGAAGTGGTACATCGCGATCCGGCCCTGCATCGCCGCCACCGAGGCGAGCGCGAAGATCCCCGTGCAGTCGCCCGCCGCGTAGATGCCCGGCGCGCTCGTGCGCGACACCTTGTCGGTCCAGATGTGCCCGGAGTCCGTCAGCCGCACCCCGGCCTCCTCCAGGCCGATGCCGCGGGTGTTGGGCACCGCGCCGACCGCCATCAGGCAGTGCGAACCGGTGATCACCCGGCCGTCGTTGAGCGTCACCTCGACCCGGTCGCCGACGCGCTTGGCGCCCTGCGCGCGGGAGCGGCTCATCACGTTCATGCCGCGGCGCCGGAAGACGTCCTCCAGCACCGCCGCCGCGTCCGGGTCCTCGCCCGGCAGCACCCGGTCCCGGCTGGAGACCAGCGTGACCCGCGAGCCGAGCGCCTGGTACGCGCCCGCGAACTCCGCGCCGGTGACGCCGGAGCCGACGACGATCAGCTCCTCGGGCAGCTCGTCGAGGTCGTAGACCTGCTTCCAGTTCAGGATCCGCTCGCCGTCGGGCTGCGCGTCGGGCAGCTCGCGCGGGCTGCCGCCGGTGGCGACCAGCACCGCGTCCGCGACCAGCTCCGCCGGCTCGCCCGCGGCGGCCCCGGTCACCCGGACCGTGCGCGAGCCGTCCGGGGCCTGCTGCGGCGAGACGCTCGCGCGGCCCCGTACGACCCGGCCGCCGGCGCGCGTCACGCTCGTGGTGATGTCCTCGGACTGGGCCAGCGCCAGCCGCTTCACCCGGGCGTTGACCTTGCCCAGGTCCACGCCGACGACGCGGGCGGCCTGCTTCTCCGGAGGCGTGTCGTCCGCGACGATGATGCCCAGCTCCTCGTACGAGGAGTCGAAGGTCGTCATCACCTCCGCGGTGGCGATCAGCGTCTTCGACGGCACGCAGTCGGTGAGCACCGACGCACCGCCCAGGCCGCCGCAGTCGACGACCGTCACCTCCGCGCCGAGCTGCGCGGCGACGAGCGCCGCCTCGTACCCGCCGGGGCCTCCACCGATGATCACGATCCGAGTCACGTACCCCATTGTCCCCCGCCGCGGCCGGCGGCTCCCGCGCGGGGCGGCGGGCGTCCAGTGGGGGGCCGCTTCTACGCGCGTAGGGGGTGACGGGCTAGGCTCGTCCGCGTGAACGCATCCACTCCGCACGCCGCCCCCGACGCGGCGGCCGCCGCCGACCGCCTCCGCGAGCTCACCGGGGCCGAAACCCACGACGTCGCCCTCGTGATGGGCTCCGGCTGGGTACCGGCGGCGGAAGCGCTGGGCGCGCCAGAGCACGAGCTGCGCATCACCGACCTGCCCGGCTTCCCGCCGCCCGCGGTGGAGGGCCACGCCGGGCGGATCCGCTCGTACCGGCTGGGCGACAAACGGGTGCTGGTCTTCCTCGGCCGTACGCACTACTACGAGGGCCACGGCGTCGCCGCCGTGGCGCACGGCGTGCGCACGGCCGCGGCGGCGGGCTGCAAGACCGTGGTGCTCACCAACGGCTGCGGCGGGCTGCGCGAGGGCATGCGGCCGGGCCAGCCGGTGCTGATCGGGGACCACATCAACCTCACCGCGTCCTCGCCGATCGAGGGCGCGCACTTCGTCGACCTGACGGATCTGTACTCGCCGCGGCTGCGGGCGCTGTGCAAGCAGGTGGACCCCAGCCTGGAAGAGGGCGTCTACGCCCAGTTGCCAGGACCTCACTACGAGACGCCGGCCGAGATCGAGATGCTCCGCCGCCTCGGCGCCGACCTGGTGGGCATGTCGACGGTCCTGGAGGCCATCGCGGCCCGCGAGGCGGGCGCCGAGGTGCTGGGGATCTCGCTGGTGACGAACCTGGCGGCGGGCATGACCGGCGAGCCGCTGAGCCACGAGGAGGTACTTCAGGCGGGGCGCGACTCGGCGGCGCGGATGGGCGGGCTGCTGGCCGAGGTGCTGCGCCGGGTGTGAAGCTTGCGCCGGGCGTGCAGCTTCAGGCGGTACGCGCCGGGGCGTACGCCGCGACGGGCCGGGGACGACCAGCCGGGACGGACGGAGAAGACGACAGTGACTGAGGACGGCAACCGGTGACTACAGACGCTGCCGGCGAACCCGCCGCGCTCGCCGCCCGGGCCGGGGCCTGGCTCGCCGAGGACCCCGACCCCGACACCCGCGCCGAGCTGGCGGCCCTGCTGCGGGCCGGCGACACCGCCGCCCTGGCGGACCGCTTCGCCGGCACGCTGCAGTTCGGCACCGCCGGGCTCCGCGGTGAGCTGGGCGCGGGGCCGATGCGGATGAACCGGGCCGTCGTCATCCGCGCCGCCGCGGGGCTGGCCGCGTACCTGAACGAGCAGGGCGCGGGCGGCGGCCTGGTGGTCGTCGGTTACGACGCCCGGCACAAGAGCCACGCCTTCGCCGAGGACACCGCGGCCGTCATGACCGGCGCCGGCTTCCGGGCCGCGGTCCTGCCCCGCCCGCTGCCGACGCCGGTGCTGGCCTTCGCGATCCGGCACCTCGGCGCGGTCGCCGGCGTCACCGTCACCGCCAGCCACAACCCGCCGCGGGACAACGGCTACAAGGTCTACCTCGGCGGCGGCTCGCAGATCGTCCCGCCCGCGGACGCCGGGATCGCCGAGGCCATCGCGGCGGTGGGCCCGCTCGCGGACGTGCCCCGTCCGGCGGACGGCTGGGAGCTGCTGGGCGAGGAGGTCGTGGAGGCGTACCTCGACCGGGCCGCCGCGGTCGTCACCGCGGGCGGCCCCCGTGACGTACGGACCGTGCACACCGCGCTGCACGGCGTCGGCGGCGCCACCCTCGCCGCCGCCTTCACCCGCGCCGGCTTCCCGGCCCCGGTGCAGGTCGCGGCGCAGGCGGAGCCGGACCCGGACTTCCCGACCGTCGCGTTCCCCAACCCGGAGGAGCCGGGCGCGATGGACCTGGCGTTCGCCACGGCCCGCGCGGCGGGGGACGGGGACGTCGACGCGATCATCGCCAACGACCCCGACGCGGACCGCTGCGCGGTGGCCGTACCGGACGCGGCGGCGGACGGCGGCGCGGGCTGGCGGATGCTGCGCGGCGACGAGGTCGGCGCCCTGCTGGCCACGCACCTCGTACGGAAAGGGGCCGCGGGCACCTTCGCCGCGTCCATCGTCTCCTCGTCGCTCATGGGCCGGATCGCGCGGGCCGCGGGCCTGCCGTACGAGGAGACGCTGACCGGCTTCAAGTGGCTGGCCCGGGTCGACGGCCTGCGCTACGCCTACGAGGAGGCCCTCGGCTACTGCGTCGACCCGGCCGGCGTCCGCGACAAGGACGGCATCACCGCGGCCCTGCTCGTCGCGGAGCTGGCGGCGGAGCTGAAGGCGGCGGGCCGTACGCTCCAGGACCTGCTGGACGACATCGCGGTGGAGCACGGGCTGCACGCCACGGACCAGCTCTCCGTCCGCGTGGAGGACCTGGACGTGATCGCGACGGCGATGCGGCGCCTCCGCACGGCCCCGCCCCGCTCGGCGGCGGGCCTGCGGGTGACGCTGGCCGAGGACCTGTCGAAGGGCACCCCGGCGCTGCCCCCGACGGACGGCCTCCGCTACACCCTGGGGGGCGACGAGGCCCGGGGCGTGGCAGCGGCGCGGGTGATCGTCCGCCCGAGCGGCACGGAGCCGAAGCTGAAGTGCTACCTGGAGGCCGTGATCCCGGTCCCGGCCGGCCACCCGGGCCTCCCGGCGGCACGGGCGACCGCGACGGCGGTCCTGGCGGAACTCAAGACGGACCTGTCCACGGCAGCCGGCCTCTGACACCCCGGCCGGACGCCGGGGCACCACCGCGGCATGCGCTCAGTCGCTGTAGTGGTAGCGGGCTTTGAGGATCTTCACTTCCTGTCGTCGGCGCGATAGACGAGGCGGTGTTCGTCGTCGATGCGACGGGACCAGTAGCCCGAAAGGTCTGCCTTGAGAGGTTCGGGTTTGCCGATACCTTCGAAGGGGGTGCGCTGGATCCCGGCGATGAGGCGGGTGATCCTCCGGGCCTTCTTACGGTCCGAGGCCAGCCAGAACAGGAAGTCCTCCCACCCGTCAGTCGGGGATGCCGCGCAGCGGGCTGCTGACGTACGGGACCGGGTCAACGAGCTGAACCGGCAGGCCGGCGTCGCCGGAGGTCGGCTCGACACGAGCCCGTGCCATCCCGTTTCCCGCCCCGTCTCCCCGTATCCGCCGCCGCCAAGGCCCCCACTGACGCGGCCGGTCATGCCGCCGCAAGCACAATCTATGGAGATGCGGGCGGCGCAAGGAGAAATCAGGGGGTACAGCGGCGACCTCTCACGACGAAGTTGCCCCTGGGTCACGGGACGTCATGAGCGGCGGAGGCTGCGCTAGCCCACGGCGATGGCGATGATCAGGGCCAGGCTGCCCGCGATGGCGGGACCCAGGATCTCGTACGCCCAGCGCACCGAGACCGGCCCCTGCGCGCCTTCGCGGTCGGCGTACGTGTGCGCCAGCTCGCGCAGCTCGCGGATCGACTTGTCGGCCATCGGCGTCAGGTCGCCCGCCGAGGGGTCCAGGTCCCCGGCGCCCGTGCCGCCGGGGCGGCGCATCGCCGGGTCGGACAGGGCCGTGCGGCTGGACGGGCTGAAGAGCCCGCCGCCGCCGGCCGCGCGGTCCCGGCGGCGGTTGGCCCGCTTGCGGGCGCGCAGCGAGACGGGGATGGCCCACATCTGGTACTTGGCGTCCTCGGTGACGACCTCGCTGGAGTAGCCCGCCCGGATCTCCTCGACCCGGCCCCACGGCACCACGATCGTGCGGAACGGGTTGCGCACCCGCAGCCGCTCCTCGCCCGCGTACACCACGGGGCGCAGCGTCAGCGACACCACCATCGGCACCCCGGCGACCAGCGCCGCCACCGCGATCGCCCGCGCCTGCCCGCTGCCGCGGACCAGGGCGTCCGCGCCGAGCCAGCCGCCGAGGACGAGCAGCAGCACACCGGCGGCGATGCCCGCGACGGAGCGGTAGGCGCGGTCGGCGTACTTCGGCCGGGTGTCCGGGGTGTCCTTGCTCATGCCGCCGATTGTGCCCGACGGCTCCGGAATCCGGACATCGCGCCGGCATTGCGGTCGCGCATCGATCCGCCAGGACCGTATGCCCACTCCCGGGACGCTACGCGGGTAGATATGCTCGTGTGGTGACCATGCCCCGCATACCCACCGCAGCCGCGGGCCCACCGGCGTCCCTCGCGGACGTGACGGCCTCCGACGGCGCGCTCCGCCGCTTCCTGCACGGTCTGCCCGGCGTCGACCCGGTCGGCCTGGAGGCCCGCGCCGCCGCCCTGGGCACCCGCTCCATCAAGACGACCGCCAAGGCGTACGCGCTGGACCTGGCGGTCTCGATGATCGACCTGACCACGCTGGAGGGCTCCGACACCCCCGGCAAGGTGCGCGCGCTGTGCGCCAAGGCCCGTACCCCCGACCCCACGGACCGGACGACGCCCGAGGTCGCGGCCGTCTGCGTCTACCCGGACCTGGCCGCCGTCGCCGCCGAGGCGCTGGCCGGCTCCGGCGTCAAGGTCGCCTCGGTGGCCACCGCCTTCCCCTCCGGGCGGGCGGCGCTGGAGGTGAAGCTCGCCGACACCCGGGCGGCGCTGGCCGCGGGCGCCGACGAGATCGACATGGTCATCGACCGCGGCGCGTTCCTCGCCGGCCGCTATCTGGAGGTCTACGAGCAGATCCGCGCGGTGCGGCAGGCCGCCGCCGGCGCCCGGCTGAAGGTGATCTTCGAGACCGGCGAGCTGTCCACGTACGACAACATCCGCCGGGCGAGCTGGCTCGGCATGCTGGCGGGCGCCGACTTCATCAAGACCTCGACCGGCAAGGTCGGCGTGAACGCCACCCCCGCCAACACCCTGGTCCTGCTCGAAGCCGTCCGGGACTACCGCGCGGCCACCGGCGTGCAGGTCGGCGTGAAGCCCGCGGGCGGCATCCGCACGGCCAAGGACGCGGTGAAGTTCCTGGTGCTGGTCAACGAGACCGCCGGGGACGACTGGCTGGACAACCGCTGGTTCCGCTTCGGCGCCTCCAGCCTGCTCAACGACCTGCTCATGCAGCGCCAGAAGCTGCGCACCGGCCGCTACTCCGGCCCCGACTACGTGACCGTGGACTAGAGGGGGTCCGAGCCGCATGACCGCAGAACACAAGCTCTTCGCCTACGCGCCCGCGCCCGAGTCCCGCTCGGTCGTCGACATCGCGCCCAGTTACGGCCTGTTCGTCGACGGCGAGTTCGCCGAGGCCGCCGACGGCAAGGTCTTCAAGTCCGTCGCCCCGGCGACCGAGGAGGTGCTCTCCGAGGTCGCGCGGGCCGGCGAGGCGGACGTCGAGCGGGCGGTCGCCGCCGCCCGGCGGGCGTTCACCTCCTGGTCGGCGCTGCCGGGCGCGGAGCGCGGCAAGTACCTGTTCCGTATCGCCCGCATCATCCAGGAGCGCTCGCGCGAGCTGGCGGTGCTGGAGACGCTGGACAACGGCAAGCCGATCCGGGAGACCCGGGACGCCGACCTGCCGCTGGTCGCCGCGCACTTCTTCTACTACGCGGGCTGGGCGGACAAGCTCGGCCATGCCGGCTTCGGCCCCGAGCCGAAGCCGCTGGGCGTCGCGGGCCAGGTCATCCCGTGGAACTTCCCGCTGCTGATGCTCGCCTGGAAGATCGCCCCGGCACTGGCCTGCGGCAACACCGTGGTGCTCAAGCCCGCCGAGACCACCCCGCTGTCCGCGCTGTTCTTCGCCGACATCTGCCGCCAGGCCGGCCTGCCCCGCGGGGTGGTCAACATCCTGCCGGGCTACGGGGACGCGGGCGCCGCGCTCGTCGCGCACCCGGACGTCGACAAGGTCGCGTTCACCGGCTCCACGGCCGTCGGCAAGGAGATCGCCAGGTCCGTCGCCGGCACGGACAAGCGGCTCACGCTGGAGCTGGGCGGCAAGGGCGCCAACATCGTCTTCGACGACGCGCCCATCGACCAGGCCGTCGAGGGCATCGTCGGCGGCATCTTCTTCAACCAGGGCCAGGTCTGCTGCGCGGGCTCCCGGCTGCTGGTGCAGGAGTCGGTGGCCGACGAGCTGCTGGAGTCGCTGAAGCGGCGGCTCACCACGCTGCGGCTGGGCGACCCGCTGGACAAGAACACCGACATCGGCGCCATCAACTCCGCCGAGCAGCTCGCCCGGATCACGGAGCTGGCGGACGCCGGCGACGCGGAGGGCGCGCAGCGCTGGACGGCGCCCTGCGAACTGCCCGGCAGCGGCTACTGGTTCGCGCCGACGCTCTTCACCGGCGTCACGCAGGCGCACCGCATCGCGCGCGACGAGATCTTCGGCCCGGTGCTGTCGGTGCTGACGTTCCGTACCCCCGCGGAAGCGGTCGCGAAGGCCAACAACACGCCGTACGGGCTGTCCGCCGGGGTGTGGACGGAGAAGGGCTCGCGGATCCTGGCGGTGGCCGACCGGCTGCGGGCGGGCGTCGTGTGGGCGAACACGTTCAACAAGTTCGATCCGACCTCGCCGTTCGGCGGCTACAAGGAGTCGGGCTTCGGCCGCGAGGGCGGCCGCCACGGGCTGGAGGCGTACCTGCGATGACACAGGCGGATGCGAGGCTGTCGGTCCTCAAGACCTACAAGCTGTACGTGGGCGGGAAGTTCCCCCGCTCGGAGAGCGGGCGGGTGTACGAGGTGACCGACGCGAAGGGCCGCTGGCTCGCCAACGCGCCCCGCGCCTCCCGCAAGGACGCCCGGGACGCGGTGGTCGCCGCCCGCAAGGCCGTCGCCGGCTGGTCGGGCGCCACGGCGTACAACCGCGGCCAGGTGCTCTACCGGGTGGCGGAGATGCTCCAGGGGCGGCGCGAGCAGTACGTCGCGGAGGTCGCCGACGCCGAGGGCCTGTCGAAGGCCAAGTCGGCGGCGCAGGTGGACGCGGCGATCGACCGCTGGGTCTGGTACGCGGGCTGGACCGACAAGATCGCCCAGGTCGCCGGCGGCGGAAACCCGGTCGCCGGACCGTACTTCAACCTCTCCGCGCCGGAGCCGACGGGCGTCGTCGCCGTCGTGGCGCCGCAGGAGTCGGCGCTGCTGGGACTGGTGTCGGTGCTGGCGCCGGTGATCGCCACGGGCAACGCGGCGGTGGTCGTCGCCGCGGAGGAGCGGCCGCTGCCGGCGCTGTCGCTGGCGGAGGTGCTGGCCACGTCGGACGTACCCGGGGGGGTCGTCAACGTGCTCTCGGGGCGTACCGCGGAGATCGCGCCGACGCTGGCCGCGCACCAGGACGTCAACGCCATCGACCTGACGGGCGCGGACGCGGAGCTGGCGCGCGAGCTGGAGGTCGCGGCGGCGGACAACCTGAAGCGGGTGCTGCGCCCGCGGCCGCCGTACGACTGGACGGCGGACCCGGGGACGGGCCGGCTGACGGCGTTCCTGGAGACGAAGACGGTCTGGCACCCGACGGGCAGCCTGGGCGTGAGCGGCTCGGCCTACTAGCCGGCCGCCCCGGCCCTGGTAACGAGCCGGGGCCGGACGCACCCCCCGCGCGTCCGGCCCCGGCTCGTCCCCCGATCCCCCGTTCCCCCCGAGCCCCCACGGGCACCCCCCGGCCCCGTACGGTCTCGCGGTCCTCCCCCCGTTCCCCCGTTATCCCCCGATTTCCCCCCGTTTTTCCCCTCCCGTGGCCCCGGGTCCCCCCGTCCCGGTCATCGGCCCCTTCAGGCCACGAGCTCCTCGAACGACTCCTCCCGGTCCCGCCCGAAGCTCAGCGCCTCGTCGTCGCGCAGCCGGCGCAGCGAGCGCCAGATACTGCTCTTGACGGTCCCCACGCTGATCCCCAGTACGTCGGCGATCTCCGGGTCGGTCCTGCCCTCGTAGTAGCGCAGCACGAGCATCGTGCGCTGCATCTCGGGCAGCCGCGCCAGCGCCTGCCAGAGCACCGTGCGCAGCTCCGTGCCGCGCATGGCGTCCGACTCCCCCGGCGCCTCGGGGAGTTCCTCGGTCGGGTACTCCGCGAGCTTGCGTCGGCGCCAGGCACTGATGTGCAGGTTCGTCATGGTGCGGCGGAGGTAGCCCCCCAGCGCCGCCTTGTCGCTGATCCGGTCCCAGGCCCGGTAGGTGGAGAACAGTGCGCTCTGCAGCAGGTCCTCCGCCTCGAACCGGTCACCGGTCAGGTGGTAGGCGGTGGCGTACAGAGAGGCGCGGCGCTCGGCCACGTAGGCGGTGAACGCCGCGGTGCTGTCAGCCTCCGCGGCGGTCCCGGCCTGCGTGCCGACCGTTTCCCCCGGCACCTCTCCGTACGCCTTCTTCCCCCCGTCGTCCCCCCTGGTGTTCCCCCCCGGGTCCGCGGCCGGTCCGGTCCCCGCCGGCGTGACGCCGGTCCCCCCGGGGCCCGCACTGCCCGCGATCGCGACCATGTAAGGAGGACGACGCCCGGCGCCGCGACCGCACCCCCGCGCGGCTGCGGCACCGGACTCCCCCGCACCGCGCGAGGCGCGGGCGGGAGCCATCCCCTCAGCACTCCCCCCCTTGGCGTGCAGGCGTGTGTGAACCGCTGCGCTGGTGGTGCTGTCGTGCAGTGCGTTCATCTCACGCCCCCCGCCGGTGGAGTCTGCTTCGGTCGGTCCTGTCATGCCGGGCTTGCCCGACGCCCAGAATCCTGTCGTCCCGACTTCATCGCGCTGTCCGCCGACTGTCACAGGCGTGCAACAGGGGCTGATGCCCCTTACACGGGCCCTTCCGGAGGCCGTGATGACAGCGAACTCGCCCCTTCCGGCGCGCCCTGCCAGAATGACCCGCGTGCCTTCTCTGTTGCTGATCGAGGACGACGACGCCATCCGCACCGCGCTGGAGATGTCCCTCTCCCGCCAGGGCCACCGCGTGACCACCGCGGCGACCGGTGAGGACGGGCTCAAGCTGCTGCGCGAGCAGCGGCCCGACCTGATCGTGCTGGATGTGATGCTGCCGGGCATCGACGGCTTCGAGGTGTGCCGGCGCATCCGCCGCACCGATCAGTTGCCGATCATCCTGCTGACCGCGCGCAGCGACGACATCGACGTGGTGGTCGGCCTGGAGTCGGGCGCCGACGACTACGTCGTCAAGCCCGTGCAGGGCCGGGTGCTGGACGCCCGGATCCGCGCGGTGCTGCGCCGCGGCGAGCGGGAGACCACCGACTCGGCCACCTTCGGCAACGTCGTCATCGACCGCTCCGCGATGACCGTCACCAAGGACGGCGAGCATCTGCAACTGACGCCGACGGAGCTGCGGTTGCTGCTGGAGCTGAGCCGCAGGCCCGGCCAGGCGCTGTCGCGCCAGCAGTTGCTGCAGTTGGTCTGGGAGCACGACTACCTGGGCGACTCCCGGCTGGTCGACGCGTGCGTACAGCGGCTGCGCGCGAAGGTCGAGGACGTGCCGTCCGCGCCGACACTGATCAAAACCGTACGCGGAGTGGGCTACCGGCTGGATCCGCCCTCGTGAGTCCGGGCCCCGCCGACGCGCAGGGGCGGCAGGGGCTCGTACGCGGCTGGGCGGCGGGGCTGCTGCGCTGGATCAGCCTGCGACTGCGTCTTGTCATCGTGTTCGCACTGGTGGCCCTGGTCTCGGCGGTGTCGGTCGCCGGCATCGCGTACTGGCTCAACCGGGACTCGGTGCTCACCCGCACCCAGGACGCCTCGCTGAAGGACTTCCGGGAGTCGCTCCAGGACGAGAGCGGCGAGCTGGACCTGCGGGCCGGCTGTACGGACCTCGCCAAGGCCGCGCGGCGGCTGTCGAGCACCACCCAGAACTTCGACGTCATACTCATCTCCGGCGGCGGGGGCAGCGGCGGCGAGCCCGGCTGCGTGGAGCGCTCCGACCCGTCGTTCACCCTGCACGACGTGCCGAAGACGCTGAAGACGGCGGTCGACCAGCGGCGCGACGACGGCAAGTGGCCGTACCACCTGTACTGGCAGCGGGTGACGATGGACGGCACGCCGTATCTCGTCGGCGGCGCCCGGGTGATCGGCACCGACTGGACCGGCTACATGTTCAAGTCCCTGGACTCCGAGCGCCGGGACCTCAACTCGCTTGCCTGGTCGCTGGGCATCGCCACCGGACTGTCCCTGATCGGCTCCGCGCTGCTCGCGCAGGGCGCCGCGTCCACCGTGCTGCGGCCCGTGCAGCGGCTCGGCGACGCGGCGCGGCGGCTCGGCGAGGGCAAGCTCGACACCCGGCTGCGGGTGACCGGCACGGACGAACTGGCCGACCTCTCGCGGACGTTCAACCAGACCGCGGAGCGGCTCCAGCAGCGGGTGGAGGAGCTGAGCGAGCGGGAGAAGTCCAGCCGGCGGTTCGTGGCGGACATGTCGCACGAACTGCGCACGCCGCTGACGGCGATGACCGCGGTGTCGGAGGTGCTGGAGGAGGAGCAGGAGAACCTGGACCCGATGATCGCGCCCGCGGTGCAGCTCGTGGTGCAGGAGACCCGGCGGCTCAACGACCTGGTGGAGAACCTGATGGAGGTGACCCGCTTCGACGCGGGCACCGCCCGGCTCGTACTCGACGACGTGGACGTCGCCGACCTGGTCACCGCCTGCATCGACGCCCGCGCCTGGCTGGACGCGGTGGAGCTGGACGCCGACCGCGGCATCGTCGCCCGCCTCGACCCGCGGCGCCTGGACGTGATCCTCGCCAACCTCATCGGCAACGCGCTCAAGCACGGCGGCTCCCCCGTGCGGGTATCGGTGCGCACCACGGCGGACGCGCCCGGCGCCGGCGATCTGGTCATCGAGGTCAAGGACAACGGGCCCGGCATCCCCGCCGAGGTACTGCCGCACGTCTTCGACCGGTTCTACAAGGCGGACACCGCGCGCCCGCGCTCCGACGGCAGCGGCCTCGGGCTGTCCATCGCGGTGGAGAGCGCCCGGATCCACGGCGGTACGATCACCGCGGCCAACGACCCGGCGGGCGGGGCGGTGTTCACGCTGCGGCTGCCGCGGGACTCGTCGGCGGCGGCGGAGGCCCTGGAGCAGGAGGACGAGTGAGGGCGGCAGCCTCGAACCGGCGGGTCTTCCCCGCCCTGGCGGCGGTTGCCGCGGTCGCCGTCGCGGTGCTGGCCACCGGGTGCGGGATCCGGCCCACGTCCGTGCCGGTGGACGCCGGCAGCGCGCCGTCGCGGGCGGAGTGCGCGCCGGGCGGTCCTTCGCCGGCGGCGAGGTCGGCGGACGGCGAGACGGTGCGGGCGGTGTATCTGGTGTGCGGTACGCAGTTGGCCCCGGTGCCCCGGTCCGTCCCCGACGACCTGGCGGGTACGGAGCTGGCGGCGCGGATGCTGGCGGAGCTGGAGCGGGAGCCGGGCGAGGACGAGAAGCAGGCCGGCTACTCCACCGCCGTCTCCGGGCTGCGGGTCGCGGACGGGCTGTCCGGGGATCCGGCGGGCACGGTGCGGCTGAGCCGGGACCCGCAGGGGCTGGGGTCGCCGATGCTGGCGCAGCTCGTGTGCACGTACGCGGCGGGCGAGGAGCGTACGGCGGTGCTGGCGGGGCCGGAGGCGGGCGACCCGCCGTACACGTACCGCTGCACCGACGACGCGCTGCGGGCGCCGGAGAACACCGTGGGCGAGCCCGCGGCCTGAGCCTTCCGGCGCGCGGGCCCGGTGTCGGCGGCCGTGCGGGGGGCGGTGTCAGTGGCGTGTGCCACAGTGTCCGCATGCTCGGGATCGTGGTGAAGACGGAGCGCGGGGAGCGGCATGTGCGCGTGTCCGCGGCGGAGTTGGCGGGGCTGGTCCGGCGGATCGGCGGCGCCGGCGACCACTTCCTCGTGCTCCAGCGGATCCCCGACCTGCCCGACGTCTTCGCCCAGGTCTGGCACGACGCCGGCGGGGAGTACGCGGTGGAGCACCGCGACGGCGGCGCCGACCGGCACTTCGCCGCGACGGCCGGCGGCCCGGAGGCCGTGATCACGGCGCTGACCGGCTGGGCGCGCGAGGAGGCCGGCTGGGCGGCGGGGCTGTCCTGGTCCCGCGCGGACATCACCCCCGCGCCCGGGGTGCCGCCGCTCGACCTCGGCGAAGGGGAGCGTACGGAGCTGGAGCGGCGGGTCCGGGAGATGCTGGCCGCGGGGTACGCGACCCGTGCGGAACTGGCCGAGTGCGCCGAGGAGTTCCTCGTCACCGTGGACCGCAGGCCCGTCTCCGCCCCGCAGGCCAGGGCGCTGGCCGACCGGCTGTGGCTGGAGCGGGCCGCCGAGCAGGCCGGCTGGCACGGCGAGACGGACCCCGAGCGGCTCACCCGCGCCTTCGCGACCCTGCGGGAGGCGGGCATCACCGCGCGTGAGCACTTCGCCTGCTGCCGCAGTTGCGGCAATGCCGGGATAGGCGGAGCGGGCGAGCGGGACGCGCGCGGCTTCGTCTACTTCCTCCATCAGTCGTCGGAGTCCGCGGCGGCGGACGGCGGGCTCACGCTCAACTACGGCGGGTTCGACGGCTCGTCCGAGACGACCGCGGCCGTCGGGCACGAGGTGGTCGCCGCCCTCGCGGATGCCGGTCTGCGGACCGAGTGGGACGGCGATCCGGGCCGGTCGATACCCGTCACGGGGCTCGACTGGCGCCGCCGGCTGGTCGGCTGAGGAGGCTCCGTACCGAAGATCACCACACGGCCGGCGGAGGGCGGGAACCGTACGGGTCGGTAGCGGCGTCCTTGCCTGCGTGCAGCGCCATGCGACGGGCGGAACGGCCGCCCTGAGATTCCGGGTGGCCGGCGTTGTCCTCCTAGTCCTGCATCTGACCGCAGTCTGGTGGTTTACGCTCCGCCCCAACGCCGTGCCGTGGGTTGACGCGGCGAATCTGCGACCGCTCACGACGATCCGGGCGGAGTTCGGCGATGACCCGTGGTCGGCGCTGCGGTACGCCGTCGAGTCGCTGCTCGTGCTGGCCCCCGCGGGGGTGCTGCTGCCGCTGATCGGCGGCCGGGTCAACGCGTCGGTGGCGGGGTCGTTCGCGCGGACCGTCTTCGCGGGCTCGATGCTGGCGCTGGTCGTCGAGCTGCTGAAGACCACGGTGCCCGGGCAGGTCGCGAACGTGGACACGATGCTGCTCTACATCCTGGGGATCGCGCTGGCGCATCTGGCGGTGGTCCCGGCCACGCGCGCGCGGCTGCGCCGGCGGCACCCCGCGGGCCGCGCGGCGGGCGCGGCGCACGCGGAGGAGGCGGCCGGGACGGAAGAGCCGGCAGCGGAAGCGGCGGAGCGTACGGCGGACGGGAAGGCTCAGGGCACGACCCCGAGAATCACCAGGGTGGAGATCGCCCCGTAGGGCGACGTTTCGTCCGGCTTGTGTGCCTACGGTGGAATCACCGGCCCACACACGGCGGGCCGCGAACGCCGACCCGAGGAGTGACGCAGCCATGGCCATGCCGATGAGACCGCGCGACGACCGGATGATCGCCGGAGTGTGCGCCGGCCTGGCCCGGCGCTTCGACACCACCCCCACGACGGTGCGGGTCATCTTCCTGGTGTCGTGCCTGCTGCCGGGCCCGCAGTTCCTGCTCTACCTGGCGCTGTGGGCGCTGATGCCCAGCGAGGAGAAGGTGCAGCACCCGGCCTGGTGAGAACGGACTCCGACGACACGGAGCCGGGGCCGGCATCCATGAGGGATGCCGGCCCCGGCTTCGCTGCGTACGGGCCTCAGAGCGGCAGCGCGTCGCCCACGGGAAGCACGTTGGTCAGGGCGCCGAGCTGGCCGAGGGACGGCGGCTGGGCGTTGGCGGCACCGTTCGGGGTGCCGTTGTTGCCCGCCACCTCCGAGCCGGTGACCGACTCCAGCGGCGAGGTCAACTGACCGACCGGGTCGGGCAGGCCGGGGACGGGCGCGGCGGAGGCGGTGCCCGCCGCGGCGGCGGCGAAGGCGGCGCCGAGCAGTGCGGTACCGACGATCTTGCGGGTCTTCATCGAATTCAGATCCTCGTCCTTGCGGATATCCAGCGGCAATGAGAAACGTAGCCAGCCGGATATCGCGGCGGCAAAGACCGCCCCGCCGGTCCCGAAATTGGTCCGTACGGCCCCATCCGCGGATCGTAGGACCATCGCCCCGCGAACCGGCGGACGTCCGAACTCGCAGGTCAGAGCAGGTCAGCGAAAAAGCCACTCCGACTTCAGCCCGGCGTATCCGGGCTTGATGACGTCGTTGATCATCGCCAGCCTTTCATCGAAAGGAATGAATGCCGACTTCATCGCATTGACGGTGAACCACTGCATGTCGTCCAGCGTGTAGTGGAACGTGCGCACCAGCTCCTCGAACTCACGACTCATGCTCGTGCCGCTCATGAGCCGGTTGTCGGTGTTGACCGTGGCGCGGAAGTAGAGCCGGCGCAGCAGCCCGATGGGGTGCTCGGCGTACGAGGGGGCGGCGCCGGTCTGGAGGTTGGACGTCGGGCACAGCTCCAGCGGGATCCGCTTGTCGCGCACGTACGCCGCCAGCCGGCCGAGCTTGACGGTGCCGTCCTCGGCGACGTGGATGTCGTCGATGATCCGTACGCCGTGGCCGAGCCGGTCGGCGCCGCACCACTGCAGCGCCTGCCAGATCGACGGCAGGCCGAATGCCTCGCCGGCGTGGATGGTGAAGTGGTTGTTCTCGCGCTTCAGATACTCGAAGGCGTCGAGGTGGCGGGTGGGCGGGAAGCCGGCCTCGGCGCCGGCGATGTCGAAGCCGACGACGCCGAGGTCGCGGTAGCGGTTGGCGAGTTCGGCGATCTCCAGCGAGCGGGCGGCGTGCCGCATGGCGGTGAGGAGGGCGCCGACGCGGATGCGGTGCCCGGCGGCGTGCGCGCGCCGCTCGCCCTCGCGGAAGCCCTCGTTGACCGCCTCGACCACCTGCTCCAGACTGAGCCCGCCCTGGAGGTGCTGCTCGGGGGCGTAGCGCACCTCGGCGTACACGACGCCGTCGGCGCCGAGGTCCTCGGCGCACTCGGCGGCGACCCGCACGAGCGCGTCGCGGGTCTGCATGACGGCGCAGGTGTGGGCGAAGGTCTCCAGATACCGCTCCAGCGACCCGGAGTCGGCGGCCTCCCGGAACCAGACGCCGAGCCGCGCGGGATCGGTCTCGGGCAGCCCGTCGTAGCCGGTCTCGCGGGCGATGTCGACGATGGTGCCGGGACGGAGACCGCCGTCGAGGTGGTCGTGGAGCAGCACCTTGGGCGCCCGCCGAATCCGCTCCAGGTCGGGCACGTTCCCGGCCGGCGCGCCTCTGTTGTCCTCCGCCATGCGGCACCTCTCTCTCGTCACGATTTGCGCCATCCTACGCGCGTAGAGCGGTGCCCGGCGGCGGGCGCCGACAGCGGGGCCCGGCGGCGCGGGAGGGGCGGGGGGTGTGGGGGGTGTGGGGGTGTTGGGTGCGCGGGGGGCGGAGGGGGCGGGGACGTGTGTGCTGTGGGCCGGAGCGTGGTGGTGGCGAGCGGAATCCGGGCGGGCAGCGCGTGATGGCGGGGGGAGGCAGCGCGCCAGGCGGCGGCGCGACCGCCGGTCGCGCGGCGGCCGGCGGCTGCGCGGCGTGCGGGGCCGGCCCGGGCGTGGCCTCGCGGACCGGGACCTGTGCACAACCGCCGCCGGGGGCCCGGGGTGTGACGCTGGTGGGCGTACTCCGGGCGAGGCGCCGGGTGGAGACGCTCGTGGTTGCCGTCGCTTCGTGGGGGTGCGGCCGGATCGGGGTGCCGCCTCCGTGCTGACCCGCGCAACTGGTGGGCTGTCAGGGGGTGTCGGAGTGGTGCAGACCACTGGGCATGGGGGGACGGATCTGCCATCGTGCTGCCATGGCACAGGAGATCAGCGCGACCCGCCCCGCCCGGCTCGGACGTGCCACCGGGGCGGCCTCCGCGCAGGCGGTGGCGTTGCTGCTGCCCGCCGGGGAGGGCGTCAGCAGCCGGCGGCCGTCGCGGCTCGCCGCCGCCTCCGTGTGGTCGCTGGCCCGCCGGCTCGGGCGCGCCGGGCGCGGTGACGGGCTCGTCGCGCACACCGTGCACTACCGCTACCGGGGCTGGAACGGCGCCGCGGCGGACGCCGCGCAGGATGCGGAGTGGGCGCTGGAGGAGGTCGTACGGCGGTACGGGGACGTGCCCGTGGCGCTGGTCGGCACCGACGTCGGCGGCCGGGCCGCGCTGCGCGCCGCCGGGCACGAGGCGGTCGTCTCCGTGCTGGCGCTGGCGCCGTGGCTGCCGGACGCGCAGGCGGCGGACGCCGAGCCCGTACGGCAGTTGAGCGGGCGCACCGTGCTCCTCGTACACGGCACCGACGACGCCCGCACCGACCCCGACCTGTCGTACCGGCTGGCGGTACGGGCGAAGAAGGCCAACCGCGACGTGTGCCGCTTCGAGGTGCACTCCGACGGGCACGGGCTGCACCAGCACCGCCCCGAAGTCCTCGCCCTGAGCGCCGACTTCGTCATGGGCTCGCTCTTCGGCCGGCCGTACAGCAGACCCCTCGCCGACGCCCTCGCCGCACCCCCGCCGATCGGCCTGCGCATGCCGCTGGCCGCCGGCTTCGCCCCGGCGTAAGCCGCGAGACAGTCCCTACCCCGCCAGCAACTGCCCCCGCCGTCCCAGCAGGAACCGCCGGAACGCCCCCACCGGCGGCGTCTCCTGCTGTCCCGCCACCCACGCCACGCCGATCTCCCGCACCGCCCGCGGCGCCGTGACGTCCACCTCCACCACCCCCGGCCGCGGCACCGCGGGCGGCGGCAGCAGCGCCACCCCCAGACCCGCCGCCACCAGCCCGCGGATCGTCTCCGCCTCCTCTCCCTCGAACGCGATCCGCGGCACGAACCCCGCCTCCGTGCACAGTTCCTCCAGCATCCGCCGCATCCCGTAGCCCGGTTCCAGCGTCACGAACGGGTCCTCCGCCACCTCCACCAGCCGGATCCGCCGCCGCCCCGCGAGCCGGTGGTCGTCCGGCACCACGATCCGCAGCCGCTGCTCGTCGAGCCGCCGCGCCTCCAGGTCCGGCGCGTCCGGCACCGGCGAGGTCAGGCACAGATCCAGCTCGCCCGCCCGCAGCCGCTGCAGCATCCACTCGCCGTAGTTCTGCACCAGTGCGAAGCGCACCCGCGGGTGGTCCTTGCGGAACTCCCGCAGCAGCCCCGGCACGGTCTCCGAGCCGAGCGTGTGCAGGAAGCCGAAGGCGACCTTGCCCGTCTCGGGGTGCGCGTCGGCGCGTACGGCCTCGGCGCCGCGGGCCACCTCCGCCAGCGCGCGCTCCGCGTACGCGAGGAAGTCGCGGCCCGCGGTCGTCAGCGACAGCGTGCGGCCGCGGCGGGCGAAAAGCGCGACGCCCAGGTCCGCTTCGAGCCGTACCATCGCGCGGCTCAGCGTCGGCTGCGGGACGCCGAGCGCGCGGGCGGCGCGCGTGACGTGCTCCTCGCGCGCGACCGCGGCGAACTGCGCGAGCCGGGGCGCGAGCACCGCGCCCCACTCCCCCGGCGCCCCCGGCGCGCCCGCGGCACCGGGGCCAGCCGTGGCCGAGATGTCTTCCTGATGACGGGACCGTGACAACGACCCCCGCGACCTCTGCTCATTCACCACAGCATCGATTATCGCTGTTTTCCGCATTGGACGCATGAGCGTGCCCGCCGTACGTTCGACGCATGCCCTCCGATACCGGGGCGCTTACGCCCCATGTGAGCGCCCCCACCCACGTGCCCGCCAAGCACGCCCCCGGCGAGCGCGGCTACCGCCGCGTGCTCCTCGCCCTGTTCGCCGCCGGCGTCGCCACCTTCACCCTCCTCTTCTCCACCCAGGCCCTGCTGCCCGCCATCTCCGCCGACCTCGGCGTCAGCCCGGGCGCGGCCAGTTGGACCGTCTCCGCCACCACCGCCGCCCTGGCGCTCGCCGTGCTGCCGCTGAGCGCCGTCTCCGAGCGGTTCGGCCGGCAGCGCACGATGACCTGGTCGCTGGCGGCGGCCGTGCTGCTGGGTCTGGCGATGCCCTTCGCGCCCGACCTCGGTGCGCTCATCGCGCTGCGTACGCTCCAGGGCGTGGCGATCGCCGGGATCCCGGCGTCGGCCATCGCCTTCATCGCCGACGAGGTACGGGCCCGGGCGGTGATCGGCGCCGTGGGGCTCTTCGTCGCGGGCAACAGCATCGGCGGCATGGCCGGCCGGATCCTCACCGGCTGGACGGCGGATGCCTGGGGCTGGCGCGCGGCGCTGGCCACCGTCGCCGCGCTCTCGCTGCTCTGCGCGGTCGCGTTCCGCGTACTCCTGCCGCGCGCCCGGCACTTCACCGCCGCGCCGCTGGCGCCGCGGGCGCTCGCGCGCACCGTACGCGGCCATCTGTCCGACGGGCTGATGCGCCGGCTGTACGCGATCGGGCTGCTGTTCATGACCGTCTTCGGCTCGGTGTACACGATGATCGGCTACCGGCTGGCGGGCGAGCCCTTCGGCCTGTCCGCGGGCCTCATCGGCTCGGTCTTCGTCATCTACCTCGTCGGCACCGGCTCCTCGGCCGCCGCCGGCCGGCTCGTCGCCCGCCTCGGCCGCCGCGGCACCCTGTACGCCGCCGCCGGCACCACCGCCGCGGGACTGCTGCTGACGATCGGCGACTCCCTGGCCGCCGTGCTGACCGGTCTGGTGCTGCTCACCGCGGGCTTCTTCGCCGGGCACGCGGTCGCCTCCGCGTCCGTCAGCCACGCGGCGAAGACCGGCAAGGCGCAGGCGTCGGCGCTCTACCAGGTCGCGTACTACGTCGGGAACAGCGCGGGCGCCACCGCCGGCGCGATCGCCTTCCACGCGGTCGGCTGGGGCGGGGTCGTCGTCCTCGGTCTCGCGGCCCTCACCGGCGTCACGGGCATCACCATTCGCGCCACCCTGCTGGCCACCGCGGCGACCCGCACGGCAGCGCGCGAGCGGGCCCGGCAGGAGCCCCGCGCAAGCGGGCGCGCACCGGCCCCCGCAACCCGCCCCGTACCCCGTGAACCGACAGGTCAGCCGATACGTGCCGGGCTCGCGCGCACCGTCGAAAGCACCGGCGCGGAGACGATCCGGTAACGGGTTCGTTGCCGGAGGTTCAGCTTGTTCTACGCGCGTTACGATGCCCCCGAAGCAGCGCCGGAAAGAGGCGCTTCGCCAAGACGAAGGGGAAGTCCTCTTGCGCCGGGTAACCAAGATCGCCGCCGCGGGCGTGGCAACCGCGGCCCTCGCTTTCACCAGTGCTGCGTGCAGCAGCGACAGCGGCAGCAGCGACAAGGGCGTCGGTCTCGCCTTCGACGTCGGCGGCCGCAGTGACGCCTCCTTCAACGAGTCGGCGGCCCGCGGGTACGACAAGGCCAAGAAGGAGTTCGACCTCGGCGGCAAGGAGCTGACCGCCCGCGACGGTGAGACCGAGGCCGACCGCGAGCAGCGGCTCACCTCCCTCGCCGAGGCCGGCTACAACCCGGTGATCGGGGTCGGCTTCGCCTACGGCAAGTCGGTCAACAAGGTCGCCAAGGACTTCCCCGACACCACCTTCGCCGTGATCGACGAGGCGTCCCAGGGGAAGAACGTGGCCGGCGTCACCTTCGCCGAGCACGAGGGCTCGTACCTGGCGGGCGTGGCCGCCGCCACGAAGAGCAAGACCGGCAAGGTCGGCTTCATAGGCGGCGTGCACAACAACCTGATCAAGAAGTTCGAGGCCGGCTTCGTCCAGGGCGTCAAGGAAACCAAGCCGGACGTCGAGATCGACGTGAAGTACCTCTACGAGAGCGACCTCAAGGGCTTCCAGGACCCGCTGCGCGCCAAGGGCATCGCCGAGGGCATGCTCGACTCCGACGCGGACGTCATCTACAGCGCCGCGGGCCTGTCGGGCACGGGCTCGATCGAGGCCGTGGCCGCGCAGGACGGCGCGTGGGCGATAGGCGTCGACTCCGACCAGCACCGCGACAAGGCCCTGGCGGACTACAAGGACGCGATCATGACGTCCGTGGTCAAGAACGTCGACGTGGCCGTCTACGACGTGATCAAGAGCGTCCAGGACGAGAAGCCGCTCACCGGCGACCAGACCTTCGCGCTCAAGGACGACGGTGTGAGCCTGGCCACCTCCGGCGGGTTCATAGACGACATCAAGGCCGACATCGACGCGGCCAAGCAGAAGATCGCCGACGGCGAGATCAAGGTCAGCGACACTCCCTGAGCACGGTACGTGTGACGGGGTCCGGAGGGCGGTGCGAGTCGGCCGTCCACCGGACCCCGCGCATCTGCCTCCGGACTACGCGCGTAGCGTGATATGCGTAACTCGCGTCACGTAACTCGCGCCGTCCGCACGGCGCTTCGGTACGTCCGCCGCCCCGCATCCACCGCCCTCGACGAGGAGTGTGCGCCATCACAGCCCCCAGCAGCAGCTCCACGGCAGCGGACCCACCCGCCGGCGCCGCCGCCGTCGAACTCCACGGCATCACGAAACGCTTTCCCGGCGTCGTCGCCAACCACGACATCGACATCACCGTGCGCCGCGGCACCGTGCACGCCCTCGTCGGCGAGAACGGCGCGGGCAAGTCGACCCTGATGAAGATCCTCTACGGCATGCAGAAGCCGGACGAGGGCACCATCACGCTCGACGGCACGGAGGTCGCGTTCGCCAGCCCCGCCGACGCCATCGCGCGCGGCATCGGCATGGTGCACCAGCACTTCATGCTCGCCGACAACCTCACCGTGCTGGAGAACACCGTCCTGGGCAGCGAGAAGCTGCACGGCATCGGCGACCGGGCGCGGGCGAAGATCAAGGAGCTGTCGGACGCGTACGGCCTCGGCATCCGCCCCGACGTCCTGGTCGAGGACCTCGGCGTCGCCGACCGGCAGCGGGTCGAGATCCTCAAGGTCCTCTACCGCGGCGCCCGTACGCTCATCCTCGACGAGCCCACCGCGGTCCTCGTCCCGCAGGAGGTCGACGCGCTCTTCGACAACCTGCGCGGGCTGAAGGCCGAGGGCCTGACCGTGCTGTTCATCTCGCACAAGCTCGGCGAAGTCCTCGCCGTCGCCGACGACATCACCGTCATCCGCCGCGGCACGACGGTCGCCGCCGTGAAGCCCGCGGACGTCACGTCCAAGCAGCTCGCGGAGCTGATGGTGGGCAGCGAGCTGCCGACCCCCGAGACCCGCGAGTCAACGGTCACGGACATACCCATGCTGCGGGTCAGCGACCTGCACCTGTCGGCCGTCGACGCCGACGGCGTACCGCGCGAGGTGCTGGACCGCATCTCCTTCACCATCCACAAGGGCGAGGTGCTGGGCATCGCCGGCGTGGAGGGCAACGGCCAGTCCGAGCTGGTCGAGGCCATCATGGGGCTGCGCCACCCGGACACCGGCAGCATCGTGCTGGACGGCGCGGACATCAGCCACGCCGCCACCCGCAAGCGCCGCGAGGGCGGCATCGGCTACATCCCCGAGGACCGCCAGCGGCACGGCCTGCTGCTGGAGGCCCCGCTGTGGGAGAACCGCATCCTCGGCCACACCACGGAACCCCCCAACAGCCGCGGCGTGCTCATCGACGCCGCCGCGGCCCGCAAGGACACCAAGCGGATCGTCGAGGAGTACGACGTCCGCACCCCCGGCATCGACGTGACCGCCGCCTCGCTCTCCGGCGGCAACCAGCAGAAGCTGATCGTCGGCCGGGAGATGAGCCACTCGCCCAAGCTGCTCATCGCCGCCCACCCCACGCGCGGCGTGGACGTGGGCGCGCAGGCGGACATCTGGGAGCAGATCCGCGCGGCCCGCCGCGAGGGGCTCGCGGTGCTGCTGATCTCCGCGGACCTGGACGAGTTGATCGGTCTGTCGGACACGCTGCGGGTGATGTACCGCGGGCGGCTGGTGGCCGACGCGGACCCGGCGGCGATCACGCCGGAGGAGCTGGGCAGTGCGATGACGGGCGCGGCGAGCGGGCACCTGGAGGACGACACGGCGGTACGGGACGCCGTGCCGCACCCGCGGGGCACCGGGAGCGGCAGCGACGACGGGCAGGGCGGAGGCCGTACGCGATGAAACGGCTCGACAGGGACAAGCTGATCACGGCGGTCGGCGCCCCGGTGCTCGCGGTCTTCGCCGCGCTGGTGCTGACCTCGCTGATCATCCTGATCTCCGGGAAGGACCCGTTCCGGGCCTACCAGGTCATGATCGAGTTCGGCACGACCGACCGGAGCGCCATCTACATCGTCAACAAGTCGACGATGTTCTTCCTCTCCGCGCTGGCCGTGGCCATCGGCTTCCGGATGAACCTCTTCAACATCGGCGTCGACGGCCAGTACCGCATCGCGGCCTTCTTCGCCGCGGCCGTCGGCGGCGCGCTGTCGCTGCCCGGCATCATCCAGATCCCGCTGATCATCCTGGTCGCCATGGGCGTCGGCGCGATCTGGGCCGGCATCGCGGGCGTGCTGCGCACCACCCGCGGCGTCAGCGAGGTCATCACGACGATCATGCTCAACTCGATCGCCGGCGCCGTCATCGGCTACTACCTCACCGCGGGCCGCCTCGGCGAGAAGGACGGGAACCTCACCCACACCCCCGACATCCCGTCCTCCAGCCACATCTTCATGATCGAGACCTCGGTCGGGGACATCAACGGCTTCGTGGTCTTCGCCGTGCTCGCCGGCTTCCTCTACTGGTTCGTCCTCAACCGCACCCGCTTCGGCTTCGACCTGCGCAGCGTCGGCCAGTCGGAGACGGCCGCCGCCGCGAGCGGCGTGGACGTCAAGCGCATGATCGTCACGAGCATGGTGCTCTCCGGTGCCGTCGCGGGGCTGGTCGGGATGCCGACGCTGCTCGGCGAGTCGTACAACTACGGCACCGACTTCCCGCTCGGCGTCGGCTTCACCGGCATCGCCATCGCCCTCCTCGGCCGCAACCACCCCGTCGGCATCGCGCTCGGCGCGCTGCTGTGGGCCTTCCTGGAGCGCACCGGCACGCAGCTCGAATTCGAGGGCTACGACCAGAAGATCGTCGAGGTCATCAAGGGCATCATCGTGCTCTGCGTCGTCATCGCCTACGAGGTGGTCCGCCGCTGGGCGCTGCGGGACCAGCAGCGCCGCGTCGGCGAGGAGCTGGCCCAGGCACGTAAGACCGAGAAGGCGGAGGTGGGCGCATGAACGAGCGGAGCGAGCGAATCATTCAAAGGTGCGCGCTGTGCTCACGGCCCGCCGAGCGAAGCGAGGCTGGCGCATGAGCACGGTGACCAGGACGGGCGCCGCCGCGCCCGCGAAGCGCCCGCCGAAGGACGGCGGCAAGCGGCGGCTCGGCATGCCGCAGGTCCTCCTGCTCGTCGCCGCCGGACTGCTGCTGCTGTCCGCGGTACGCGCCATCACCGACACCACCAACCTCACCGCCTCCGCGCAGATCGGCGGCGCGCTCGCGCTGGCCGTGCCGATCGGCCTGGCCGGCCTCGGCGGGCTGTGGGCGGAGCGGTCCGGTGTGATCAACATCGGCCTCGAAGGCATGATGATCCTCGGCACGTTCTTCGCCGGCTGGATCGGCTGGCAGCACGGCCCGTGGGCGGGCGCACTGGCCGGGGTGATCGGCGGGGCGCTGGGCGGCCTCGTGCACGCGATGGCGACGGTCACGTTCGGCGTCGACCACATCGTGTCGGGTGTCGCGATCAACATCCTCGCGCTGGGCACCACCCAGTACATGGCGAAGATCTTCTTCGCCGACGGGGACGCGCTGTCGGCGGGCGGCACGGACAAGCAGTCGCCCCAAGTCGACGACATGCATACGTTCTCGGTCCCAGGACTCTCCGACTGGCTCGGGGATCTGGAGGACAAACACTGGTTCTTCCTCTCCGACACCGCCGGGATCCTGCGCGGGCTCACCCACGACGTGTCGTACCTGATCCTCATCGCGGCCGCGCTCTTCGTGCTCACGTACTACGTGCTGTGGCGCTCGGCGTTCGGGCTGCGGCTGCGGTCCTGCGGCGAGAACCCGGTGGCCGCGGAGTCGCTGGGCGTGAACGTCTACCTGTACAAGTACGCGGCGCTGGCCGTCTCCGGCGCGCTCGCCGGGCTCGGCGGGGCGTTCCTGGTCACGTTCACCCACATCTATCTGGAGGGCCAGACCGGCGGCCGCGGCTACATCGGCCTGGCGTCGATGATCTTCGGCAACTGGCGCCCGGGCGGTACGGCGATGGCGGCCGGGCTCTTCGGCTTCACCGACAGCCTGCAACTGCGCGGCGGCGGCGAGGCCGTGCACGCGCTGTTCCTGCTGCTGGCGGTGCTGCTGGCGGCGTACGCGGTGTGGAAGTACGTGCGCGGCAGCGCCCGGGCCGCCATAGCCGCCGGGGTCGCGGCGGTGCTCCTCGGGCTGCTGTACGCGACGACCGACACGGTGCCGCGCGAGGTCGTGGAAGCCACGCCGTACGTGACCACACTGGTGGTGCTGGCGGTGTTCGCACAGCGGCTGCGGGTGCCGAAGTGGATCGGCAAGCGCTACCGAAAGGGAGAGAGCACGTGACGTCGCAGGACGACGAGCGGTGGGAGGCGCTGCGGCGCGCGGCGCGGGACGCGATGTCCCGGGCGTACGCCCCGTACTCGCGGTACCCCGTGGGCGCCGCGGCGCTCGTGGACGACGGCCGTACGGTGGTCGGCTGCAACGTGGAGAACGCCTCCTACGGTGTCACGCTGTGCGCCGAGTGCGGCCTGGTGTCCGCGCTGCACGCCGGCGGGGGCGGCCGGCTCACCCACTTCACCTGCGTCAACGGTGAGGAGCAGCTCATCCTGCCGTGCGGCCGCTGCCGCCAGTTGCTCAGCGAGCACGGCGGGCCCGACCTGCTGCTCGACACCCCGGCCGGCATCCGGCCGCTGGCCGAACTGCTGCCGGACGCCTTCGGTCCGTTCGAGCTGAGCAGGATGAACGGTTCCCAGCACTCCGAGAGCGGAGGATCGCAGAACTGATGGACGCCATCTCCGTCATCCGCGCCAAGCGCGACCGCGAACGGCTCTCCGACGAGCAGATCGACTGGGTCGTGGCGGCGTACACCCGCGGCGAGGTCGCCGACGAGCAGATGTCCGCGCTGGCCATGGCGATACTGCTCAACGGCATGGACCGGGACGAGATCGCCCGCTGGACCGCGGCGATGATCGCCTCCGGCGAGCGGATGGACTTCACCGCGCTGCCGCGCCCGACGGCCGACAAGCACTCGACGGGCGGCATCGGCGACAAGATCACGCTGCCGCTGGCACCGCTTGTCGCCGCCTGCGGGGCGGCGGTGCCGCAGTTGTCGGGACGGGGCCTCGGGCACACCGGCGGCACGCTCGACAAGCTGGAGTCCGTCCCGGGCTGGCGGGCCTCGCTGTCGAACGACGAGATGATGGCGACCCTGCGCGACGTCGGCGCGGTGATCTGCGCCCCGGGCACGGGCCTGGCGCCGGCGGACCGCAAGCTGTACGCGCTGCGGGACGTGACCGGGACGGTGGAGTCCATCCCGCTCATCGCGTCCTCGATCATGTCGAAGAAGATCGCCGAGGGCACGGGCGCGCTGGTGCTGGACGTGAAGGTCGGCTCGGGCGCGTTCATGAAGGACCTGGACCGGGCGCGCGAACTGGCCGCGACGATGGTCGGCCTGGGCAACGACCACGGGCTGCGCACCGTGGCGCTGCTCACCGACATGTCGACGCCGCTGGGGCTGACGGCGGGCAACGCGCTGGAGGTCCGCGAGTCGGTGGAGGTGCTGGCGGGCGGCGGTCCCGCGGACGTGGTGGAGCTGACGCTGGCGCTGGCCAGGGAGATGCTGACGGCGGCGGGCCTGCCGGACGCGGACCCGGCGGCGGCGCTGGCGGACGGCTCGGCGATGGACGTGTGGCGCCGCATGATCGCCGCCCAGGGCGGCGACGCGTCGGCCCCGCTGCCCACCGCCCGCGAGACCCACCAGATCACGGCCCCGGCGACGGGGGTCCTCACCCGCCTCGACGCCTATGCGGTGGGCCTGGCGGCCTGGCGCCTGGGCGCGGGCCGGGCCCGCAAGGAGGACCCGGTGCAGGCGGGCGCGGGCGTGGAACTCCACGCGAAGCCGGGCACGGTGGTGACGGCGGGCCAGCCCGTGCTGACCCTGCACACGGACACCCCGGACCGCTTCCCGGACGCCCTGGAGGCCCTGGAGTCCGCGTACGACGTGGCCCCTCCGGGAGCGACGGTGGAGCGCAGCCCCCTGATCCTGGACCGGCTGGACTGACCCGGGGCGTCAACAGACCTGGGGTCACTCACTCGCGTGAGTGAAATAACAGATATGCCTATGGCATATTCGACAAGCCCGACTAGCGTCACGCCCATGGTCAACTCCCCACACGAGACGCACCACCGGGCCTTCCAGCAGATCCCGGAGTTATTCACGAGCGCCTTCAGGTTGCTGGATCTCCCGGTGCCGGACGAGGCGGTGGTCACGGCGATCGACAGCGACCTCACGGAGGTACGCCCGGTAGAACGCCACGTGGACACGCTGCTACGGCTGGAGTTCCCCGACGGCGATCCGTACCTGCTGCTGGTCGAGGCACAGACGAAGCGGGACCCGGACAAGCCGGATAGCTGGGCGTACTACCTCAGCTACCTCCGCAACAGATACGGCTGCCAGCCGATCCTCCTCGTCGTCTGCCGCGACCGCGCCACCGCCCACTGGGCCTCCCGCCCCTTCCGCATCGGCCACCCGACCCACCCGAACCTCACGCTCACCCCACTGGTGCTGGGGCCGCACAACGTCCCGAAGATCACCGAGTACGAACGGGCGGCGGCAGACGTGCCGTTCGCGGTCTTCTCAGCCATTACGCACAGCAATGACCCGGATGCGGGTGCCATACTGAAGGTCCTGGCAGAAGCCCTGCACAAGACCGATGACGAGAGCCGCACGATCTGCGCCGAACTGGCTGCCAGCGGACTGGGGGGCACCCCGGCCGCCGGAATCTGGAGGAACCTGATGGAGACCGGTCTGTTTTCCTTCCGCGGCTTCGTCGCCGAGGGCCTGCGTGAGGAGGGCCGCGTCGAAGGCCGCGAAGAAGGCCGGGTGGAAGGCCGTGCGCAAGGGCGGAAGCGGGGCCGGGAGGAAGGCCGTTCGGTCGGGCTCGAGGAAGGCCACAGGCAGGGCCGGGTGGCAGAGGGGACGGAGAAGCTGATCCGGCTGCTGGAGGTACGGGGCATTCCCCTGTCCGACGACGCCCGCCTGCGCATCACCGCCTGCGACGAGCCGGAACTCCTCGACCTCTGGTTCGACCGTGGCATCACCGCCGCCACCGCCGACGAAGTCTTCGCCGACCCGCAGCCTGACTGACGCCGTACCCGCGGGAGGCCGTGCCGTCCGTTACGGACACCGGCCTCCCGTGCCGGCTAGAAGCGGCGGGTGATCAGGGCGCGCTTGACCTCCGCGATCGCCTTCGTCACCTCGATGCCGCGGGGGCACGCGTCCGTGCAGTTGAACGTCGTGCGGCAGCGCCACACGCCGTCCTTGTCGTTGAGGATCTCCAGGCGCTGCTCGCCCGCCTCGTCCCGGCTGTCGAAGATGAAGCGGTGGGCGTTCACGATCGCCGCCGGGCCGAAGTACTGGCCGTCGTTCCAGAACACCGGGCAGGAGCTGGTGCAGGCCGCGCACAGGATGCACTTCGTGGTGTCGTCGAAGCGCTCGCGGTCCGCCGCCGACTGGAGGCGCTCGCGGGTGGGTTCGTTGCCGTGGGTGACCAGGAAGGGCATCACGTCGCGGTACGCCTGGAAGAAGGGCTCCATGTCGACGATCAGGTCCTTCTGCACCGTCAGGCCCTTTATCGGCTCCACCAGGATCGGCTTCTCGGGCGCGAGGTCCTTGATCAGGGTCTTGCACGCCAGCCGGTTGCGGCCGTTGATGCGCATCGCGTCGGAGCCGCAGATGCCGTGGGCGCAGGAGCGGCGGAAGGTCAGGGTGCCGTCCATGTCCCACTTGATCTTGTGCAGCGCGTCGAGGACCCGCTCCTTCGGGTCGATCTCGACCTGGAAGTCCTCCCAGTACGACTCCGCCGCCGCCTCCGGGTTGAACCTGCGGATGCGGAACGTCGCGGTGATGTACGGGGAGGCCGCCGGCTCGGGGGACTCGTCTTCGACCTTGTCCAACACGGGTGTTGCCATCAGTACTTACGCTCCATGGGCTGGTAGCGGGTCTGCACGACCGGCTTGTAGTCGAGCCGGACGGTCTCCGCGCCGTCGTCACCGACCTCGCGGTACGCCATGGTGTGGCGCATGAAGTTGACGTCGTCGCGGTTCGGGTAGTCCTCGCGGTAGTGGCCACCGCGGGACTCCTTGCGGGCGAGCGCGGAGATCGCCATGACCTCGGCCAGGTCGAGCAGGTTGCCCAGCTCGATCGCCTCCAGCAGGTCGGTGTTGAACCGCCGGCCCTTGTCCTGGATGCCCACGTTCTTGTAGCGCGCCCGCAGCTCCGCGAGCTTCTCGACGGCCTCCTTGATGGTCTGCTCCGTGCGGAAGACCATCACGTTCTTGTCCATCGTCTCCTGCAGCTCGCGCCGCAGTTCCGCCACCCGCTCCTTGCCCGCCGAGTCGCGCAGCCGCTCCACCTCGCCGACCACGAACACCTCCGGGTCCTCCGGGAGTTCGACGTGGTCCGCGGTGGCCGCGTACTCCGCCGCGGCGATGCCGGCGCGGCGGCCGAAGACGTTGATGTCGAGCAGCGAGTTGGTGCCCAGCCGGTTGGCGCCGTGTACGGAGACGCAGGCGACCTCCCCGGCCGCGTACAGCCCGGGGACGACCGTGGTGTTGTCCGCCAGCACCTCGCCGCGGACGTTGGTGGGGATGCCGCCCATCGCGTAGTGCGCGGTCGGCTGGATCGGGATCGGGTCGGTGTACGGCTCGATCCCCAGGTACGTACGCGCGAACTCCGTGATGTCCGGGAGCTTCGCGTCCAGTTGCTCCGGCGGCAGGTGCGTGAGGTCCAGATAGACGTGGTCGCCCCCGGGGCCGCAGCCGCGGCCCTCGCGGATCTCGGTGTAGATCGCGCGGGAGACGACGTCGCGCGAGGCGAGGTCCTTCATGACGGGCGCGTACTTCTCCATGAAGCGCTCGCCGTCCTTGTTGCGCAGGATGCCGCCCTCGCCGCGCGCGCCCTCGGTGAGGAGGATGCCCATGCGCCAGATGCCCGTCGGGTGGAACTGGAAGAACTCCATGTCCTCCAGCGGCAGCCCGCGCCGGAACACCGACGCCTGCCCGTCGCCGGTCAGGGTGTGGGCGTTGGAGGTGACCTTGAAGAACTTGCCGTTGCCGCCCGAGGCGTAGACGACGGCCTTGGCCTGGAAGACGTGGATCTCGCCGGTCGCCAGCTCGTACGCGACCACGCCCGCGGACCGCTTCAGTCCGGTCTCGGGATCCTCGACGATGAGCTGGTCGAGGACGTAGAACTCGTTGAAGAACTCCACGCCTTCCTTCACACAGTTCTGGTAGAGCGTCTGGAGGATCATGTGGCCGGTACGGTCCGCCGCGTAGCACGCGCGCCGCACCGGCGCCTCGCCGTGGTTGCGCGAGTGGCCGCCGAAGCGCCGCTGGTCGATGCGGCCCTGCGGGGTGCGGTTGAAGGGCAGACCCATCTTCTCCAGGTCGAGGACCGCGTCGATGGCCTCCTTCGCCAGGATCTCGGCGGCGTCCTGGTCGACCAGGTAGTCGCCGCCCTTGATGGTGTCGAAGGTGTGCCACTCCCAGTTGTCCTCCTCGACGTTCGCGAGGGCGGCGGCCATGCCGCCCTGCGCGGCGCCGGTGTGGGAGCGCGTCGGGTACAGCTTGGTCAGCACGGCGGTGCGGCTGCGCTTCGTCGCCTCGATGGCGGCGCGCATGCCGGCGCCGCCCGCGCCGACGATCACGGTGTCGTACTTGTGGATCTGCATGAGGGGAACCTCTTCGCCGCGTCAGCGGATGTTCGGGTCGAAGGTGAAGATCACCAACGTGCCCAGGAGGATGGTGAAGACCGTGGCGGCGTACAGCAGCATCTTCAGCCAGAAGCGGGTGCCGTCGCGCTCGGCGTAGTCGTTGATGACCGTGCGCAGCCCGTTGCCGCCGTGCAGCATCGCGAGCCAGAGCATGACCAGGTCCCAGCCCTGCCAGAAGGGGGACGCCCAGCGGCCGGCGACGAAGGCGAAGCTGACCTTGCTGACGCCGCCGTCGAGCACCAACTGGATCAGCAGGTGGCCGACGACCAGGACCGCGAGCACGACCCCCGACACCCGCATGAACACCCAGCCGTACAGCTCGAAGTTGGTGCGGGTGCGGGAGGAGGTGGAGCGGGCGCTGCGCGGGGTGCGGGCGCGGGGGGCCTCGATGAGCGGGGCGGGGTTGTCCGCGGAGTACGCGGCGGAGGAGCCGGTCAGCTCGACATCGGAGGTGGCCATGGTCATCAGCTCCCGAACAGCTCGCGCGCGGTGTGGCCGAGCACGGGGTAGATCGCCCCGGCCATCAGCACCGCCCAGATCCCGACCACGATCCACAGCATCGGCTTCTGCAGCCGGGCGCCCTTCGACCAGAAGTCGACGGCGATGACGCGCAGCCCGTTGAGCGCGTGGAAGAGGACGGCGGCGACCAGCCCGTACTCCAGCAGCGACACGATCGGCGTCTTGTACGTGGCCACCACGTCGTCGTACGCCTCGGGCGACACCCGCACCAGCGAGGTGTCGAGGACGTGGACGAACAGGAAGAAGAAGATGAGGACGCCGGTGACGCGGTGCGCCACCCATGACCACATGCCTTCCCGGCCGCGGTAGAGCGTTCCTGCCGGCACGGAAAAACCCTCCGGAAACTGATCGGGGGCCGGCCGTCAGGGCTCGGGTACTGCACTGTCGGTCATGACCCGGCCGGGTACGGTCCACCGGCCTTCGCCATCGTAGCGACGGTGCGTCGGCACATCGGCCATGGGGGTGCAGGTGTGATCAATCAGGCACGCGCGTGGCCTAACGGCGCAGGCAGGCGTGGGGATCCGGGTGGTTGCGTCCCCATGTGGCGCCCGCGCCCGTGGCGGGTTTTCGCCGTCAGACAGAGGCCGGGCCGGCCGCCGGGGCGACGAGCCGGGCGAGGCGGGCGCGGGCCCGGCGGCGGAGTTCGTCGGCGGCCACGAGGCGTTCCTCGTCGGGTTCGTTGCCGAGGCGGGTGCGGAGGGCGGCCAGGGTGTGGTCCAGGCGCTCGTCCTCGGGGCAGCCGTCGAGGCACAGGACGAAGGAGTGGCCGAAGCGGCTCTCGTACGCGGCGTGCGCGGCCCGCAGCGCCGTGCGCTCGGCGGGGCCCGCGGCCGCGGGCGGGGCGGTGGCCTCGCCGGCCAGCGCACCCGCGACGGCGCCGGGGGCGAGGTCGTAGCTTGCCTCGTCGGCGGCGGCGAGCAGGGCGCCGAGGTCGGGGTACGGGCGGTGCGCGGTGAGGCGGCGGGCCCAGTGCCGGTCGTGGAGGCAGCCGAGGAGCGCAAGCTCGGCGTCGGCGGCCGGCGCCGCGTTGAAGGCCGCCAGCCGCGCGGGGTCGGCGGCGGGACCGGGGGCGCGCGTCGCACGGGGGGCTGGTGTGGGCAGGGTGGCTCCCTGGGGCGTGCCGGGTGCGTGGGGGCGTACCGGGGGCGGTTACGGTCGAACAGCGATGCGCCACGCTAGCGGCCGGAACCGAACGTTCCGGTGGTACCGGCCGACGGTTCACCCGGAAGGGGAGGTTTGTCGCACTGAATCGACAGGAGTGCTGCTTCGCGTCCCCACGCTCTGCCGTGGCCCTCCGGAAGGTCCCCGCCCATGCGATTTCCCCCGCGTCCGCCCCGTCCCCCGCGCCGGTCCCCCACCGGCCGGCACGCCCGCCGCCCCGGCGGCCCGCTCCGCGCCCTCCGGGGCCCCCGGCGCGCGCTGTACTGGGCCCTGGCCACCGTCCTGGCCACCGCCGCCGTACTCCTCGCCCTCCGCCCCGTACTCGACGGCGGTGACGGCGACGGCTCCCCCCACCGCGGCGTCGGCGCCGCCGCCCACCGCACCGCGCAGGGCCAGGCCCCGGCCACGCCCACGCCCGGCGGCGAGGACTTCCCCGCCCCGCCCCGCGGCGATCGCGGCAAGCCCCTGCCCGACCCCCGCACCGTCCCCGCCGTCCGCTCCTACGAGCGCGCCGACGGCACCGGCTGGCGGCCCGCCGACCGCGCCGTCGTCATCGCCGAGGACGACGGGCTCACCGACGAGTCCATGCGCCTCGCCGCAGAACTCGGCATGCTCTATGCGAAGGACCCCGGCGGCGACCGGTCGGCGGACCTCGGGCAGCGCGGCGGCGACATCCGCCTGCGGCTCGACCCCGGCCGCGCCGGCGGCCCCGAGGCGTACCGCATCGACGTCGCCGACGGCCGCGCCACCGTCAGCGCCGCCACCGACACCGGCGTCTTCTACGGCACCCGCACCCTGCTCCAGGCCGCCCGCGCCGGCGGCGGCGTGCCGCCTGGCCGCATCGACGACCGCCCCGACCGCCGGCAGCGCGGGTTCATGGTCGACATCGCCCGCAAGCACTTCAGCGCCACGTGGCTGTCCGACCGCCTCCGGGAGATGGCCGACCTCAAGCTCAACCAGCTCCACCTCCACCTCTCCGACGACCAGGCGTTCCGGATCGAGAGCGACAGCCACCCCGAGGTGGTCTCCGACCCGCACCTCACCAAGGCCCAGGTCAGGGACCTCATCGAGCTCGCCGCCGACCTGCACATCACCGTCATCCCCGAGATCGACTCCCCCGGCCACCTCGGCGCCGTCCTCGACGCCCACCCGGACCTGCAACTGAAGACCCCGGAAGGCAGCCCGGTGGAGGGCGCGATCGACATCTCCAAGCCGCGCGCCGCCCGGATCGTGGACGACCTGCTGACGGAGTACGCGGAGCTCTTCCCCGGCCCGTACATGCACATCGGCGGCGACGAGTACGTCGCGCTGATGGCGAGCGACCCCGAGGCCCGCTACCCGCACCTGGCCGCCGCCGCCCGCGAGCGCTTCGGCGCCGGCGCGGCCGTCGCCGACCTCAACGCCGCCTGGCTCAACGAGCGGGCGGACACGGTCAGGAAGCACGGCAAGAAGGTCAAGGCGTGGAACGACGGCTTCATCCCGGGCGCGAAGGTCAGCCCCGACCGGGACCGGGAGGTCGAGTACTGGACGGGCAAGGAGGCGTTCGCGCGCGACCCGCAGGCGTTCCTTGAGGACGGGTGGCGGCTGGTCAACCTCAACGACGAGTACCTGTACTACGTCCTCGGCGAGCCGAACGACTTCATCTACCCGACGGGCAAGCGGATCTACGAGGAGTGGACGCCCGCGGTGCTGCGCGGCACCCGCCCGGTGCCGGCGCGGCTGGCGGGCCCGGGAAAGGTGCTGGGCGCCCGCTTCGCGGTCTGGGGGGACCGGGCGGAGGCCCAGACGCCGGAGCAGGTGGCCGAGGGCGTCAGGCTGCCGCTGGCGGCCCTGGCGCAGAAGGTGTGGGACCCGCGCAGGCCCCGGCTGGGATGGGGCGGGTTCGCGGACCTGGCGCGGACGGTGCGGGGCGGGGGCTGAGCGGCGTCCGGGCACGGCCCCCCGGCGGTGCGGACGGCCGGGGTCCGCGCCCGTACGAGACGGGCACCCACCGGCCGCGCCGCCTCCGGCCGCCGCACGCACGCCGAAGGGGCCGCCCCCGCCGGGAGCGGCCCCTCGTCGGCAGTGGTGCCGGGAGTCAGCGCGTCACGGCGCCAGCTCCACGCCCAGCCGGCCGCCGGTCGGCGTGCCGAGCGCGGACTTGCCGTAGTACACGGCCCCCGACGCCGACACGCCCTGGCTGCCGCTGTCGAGCTGCAGGAGGGTGCCGTCGTAGTCGTCCTCGCCGATCACGCCGATGACGAGGTCCGCCCGCCCGTAACCGGACAGGTCGGCCAGCAGCACCGAGGAGCCGAGCCGGTCGCCCTTCTCGCTGACCCCGCTGATCCCCGCGGTGTCCTGGTGGTACGCCTTGGGCGAACCGGACGCCGTCGACAGGCCGGTGGAGCCGCCGCGCAGCAGCAGGGACGTGCCGGCGTCGGCGCGGTTGGCGCCGTCGCGGGTCATGTCCTCGCGGTAGACGCCGGTGAGCACGTCGGCGTAGCCGTTGGCGTCCACGTCGCCGACCGAGACCGAGAAGCCCATCGCGTCGCCGGCCTCGGACGCGCCGGGCACAGAGCCCGTGTCCTGGTGGACGATCTGCTTGCCGGTCGTCGTCAGCCCGTTCGCGGAGCCCTTCAGCAGCGTGATCTGGCCGCCGGTGTTGGCCGCCGACTCGCTCGCGAAGGGCTGGCCGACGACGAGGTCGGCGTAGCCGTCGCCGGTGATGTCCCCTGCGGCCACCGAACGGCCGCCCGGCACCGCGAGTTTCGCGGTGACGTCCAGCCCGACCGCCGAGCCGCGCAGCACGTCGAGGCGCGCCTTGCCGCTCGGGTCGCGGTAGGTGATCGCGGCGTCGTCGTAGCCGTCGCGGTTGAAGTCGCCCACGGCGGCGTCCTGGTATTCGACCTTCGAGTACGGGAACGAGCCCTCGCGGCCGTTGCCGTTCAGGTCGTGCGTGGCCCACGCCTCGGCGCCGACGCCGAGGACCTCGTCACGGCCGTCGCCGTCGAAGTCGCCGGCGGCGACCGCGGAGCCGTACTTGGCGCCTGTCGGCGCGAAGCCGTCGCCGAGTTCGAGGTTGCGGCCGGAGTTCAGCCCGGGGCCGTACAGGACGGTGATCACGCCGGCGTCGGCGTGGCCGGCGGCGTCGTCCTTGTCCGGGGCGCCGACGAGGAGGTCGGCGATGCCGTCGTTGTTGACGTCGCCCCACTCGGTGTCGGTGCCCCAGGCGTCGCCCGCCGCGGCCGTGCCGGGCACGCCTGCGCTGTTCTGGGTGATGCTGAGCTTGGCGCTCGCCACCGGGCCGTTCTCGCCGCCGGGGACGACGAACACCGCGCCGGAGCCGGTCTTCCCGCCGCCGTTGGCCCGCGGCGTACCGGCGACGAGGTCGCCGCGGCCGTCGCCGTTGAAGTCCCGGGTGGGCAGGGCGTGCGAAGCGCCGGGGGCGGCGGCCAGGGCGCGGATCTGGCCCAGCTTGGCGTACAGCCGGTCGCCGGGGCAGGCGGTGGCGTTGACGTCCGCGTTCGCGCCGTCCGGGCGGAACTGGGCGTCCTTGTGACCGGAGATGTTCTTCATGGTCTTCGGGGCGCCGGCGGGGATGAAGTTGTCGTCCGCGTCGAGCTTCATCGGCGTCAGCGACGTGCTGCCGGTGGGGCTCACGCCGTACTGGCCGAGCTTCCATGCGGCGATGCGCGAGACGGCCTCCAGCGACGCCCGGGAGGGGTGGCTGAAGGTGTGGTAGTCGCCGAGGATGGAGATGCCGGTGGAGTGGCTGTTGAAGTTGCTGGTGTGCGCGCCCAGCACCGGCTGGTCGATGCCGCCGGCGCGGCCCTCGAAGATGCGGCCGCACTTGTCGACGAGGAAGTTGTAGCCGACGTCGTTCCAGCCGTTGTCGTTCACGTGGAACAGGAAGATGCCGCGGACGATGGCCGCGGACTCGGCGCACGAGTAGTTCACGGCCTGCGCGGTGTGGTGCACCAGCGCGGTCTTGATGCCGTCGGGGTTGTACGTCGGCGGGTCCTCGACCAGCGACTCGTCGGCGCCCCAGGCGGCCCGGCGGATCACTGGCGGCGGGGTGACGGGCGAGTCGGGCGCCGGGCCCGGGTCCGCCTGGGTGACGGCGGCGGCGGGGGCCATGCCGGCGGCGTACGAGGACGAAGAGGACGAAACCGCGCCGGACTCCGGCGCGGGCAGCGCGGCCGCCTGCGCGACCGGTGCCGTCTCCGTACCCGCCTCCGTGCCGACGCCTGCGGCTTCGGCCTCCTCGGCCTCCTCCTGCGTGACACCGGGGTCGACGAGGGCGACCTCCATGCCGGCGGGCAGCGGCGTGCTCGTACCGTCCTCGCGGACGACCCGCGCCTCGACGCCGTCCGACGGGCCGACCCACAGCGGCTCGGTGCTGCCGCGCATCGCGGGGGTCAGGTCGTCGGTGGACGGGCCGCCGTCGGTGCCGAGCGCGCGCCAGTCGCTCCAGGCGCCGGTCTCGGCCGAGCGGGTGCGCACCTCGGCGGCACCGCCCAGGTCGCGGCGTTCGTTGCTCCAGGAGATGCCGACCATCGAGAACTGCTCGGTCTCGGTACGGTCGACCTCCTGCCGGGAGCCGTCCCCGGTCAGGTCGACGCCGTGCACCGCCGACTTGCGCGGCTCCAGCCCGGCCGCCGCCGGGTCGTCGGAGCCGGAGCCGGGGTCTGCCACGGCGACGGTGATCACGCCGGCACCGCCGAGCACGACCGCGCCCAGCGTCAGCCAGGCCCGTCTGCGCAGGCTCAGCGGCCGGTACGCATGGGATCTACGCGGACTCACATTCCGCCCCTTCGGTTCGCTCGCGTGTGACGTTCGCTCACGCTTGACACACGTACAGCGCCGCCGGGGCCGAAAACGTGTCACGCCCGCCCTGACCGGTACAAAGAAGACGGCCGGAGCCGCTACCCCCCACAGGAGCTGCTCCGGCCGTCGGCCTCAGGTGCGGTGCCCGTTCGGGCCCGCTGTATTACTCAGCGCCAGAGGGCCCGGAAATGTCACAGCACCCCGTCGGCGGGTGCCGCGGGACCCCCGCGCCCCACTTCTCCGGGGCCCGTCCGGCCCTTCTCCTACGGGCTGTCGGGCCCTCTGCGGCGGGCCTCCGGGCCGCCGCGGGGACCCTGCCCGGACTCGTCCGTTCCTCATGCGGCCGGGTGGGGAGGGCCCCGGTGTGTTGCGAAGGGACCGCCACCGCCGTAGCGTGCAGTTCGCGTCGACTCGGCGCACAGACATTCGTTCGACTATCGCTCGACGGTCCGCCCAGATCCGGGGGTGCTCCGCAGATGTATCCGCGTGTACAGCGTCTCCCGGCGCCACGGACCGACTGACCACCGTGCAGGGGGAATACGCGGAAGACGCCGCGCTGTCCGGCGCGGTGCACGCTGCCCAGCGTGGTGACGAGGCAGCGTTCCGCATCGTGTTCCGGACGGTGCACCCTCGCCTGCTCGGATACGTGCGCAGCCTCGTCGGCGACGGCGACGCGGAGGACGTGACCTCGGAGGCGTGGCTGCAGATCGCCCGCGACCTCGGCTCGTTCAGCGGTGACGCCGACCGCTTCCGCGGCTGGGCCGCCCGCATAGCGCGCAACCGGGCGCTCGACCACGTGCGGATGCGCTCCCGCAGGCCCGTCTCCGGCGGCGACGAGACCCAGCTCGCCGACCGGCCCGCGGACTCGGACACCGCGGAGGAGGCGATCGAGGCGCTGGGTACGGGCCGCACGATGGCCTTCATTGCACGGCTGCCCCGCGACTACGCCGAAGTCGTGGTGCTGCGCGTGATCATGGGACTGGACGCCAAGCGCACCGCCGAAGTCCTGGGCAAGAGCCCGGGCGCGGTCCGTACGGCGGCGCACCGCGGCCTCAAGCAGTTGACCGCGCTTATCGAGCGGCCGCAGGAAGAGGGGGACGTTCCGCCCGGGGAAGGGCAGCAGCCTGGCGGTGTGACGCAATCAGCCGCGCGGACGCTTAAGGAAATGTGATGGTGGACGACCGGTACGGCTGGCTCGACGAGGACGTCGCGGAGCGACTGCTTCGCGGAGAGCCGCTCGACTTCGCGGACGGCAACGGCCGGCGAGGGCGTAAGCGCTGGTCGCCGGAGGACCGGGCCGCCGCCGAGCGGCTGGCCGCCGTACTGGCGCGGGTGGCGGAGTCGGGCCGTCCGGGCAAGAACGGCCGGGTGCCGGGCGAACAGGCCGCGCTGGCGGCGTTCCGGGCGGCGCAGGAGAGCCCGAGCCCGGCGTCGGCCGCGGAGTTCGCCGCCGAGTCGCCGTTCGACGGGCGCCGCGGAAGGCGCCGTTCCGGCGTCGTGGAGCGGCTGCGGTCGCTGCGGCTGAGCGTCGTGGGCGCGGTGGCGGCGTGTGCGCTGGGAGGCGTCGCGGTGGCCTCCAGCGCGGGTGTGCTGCCCGCGCCGTCGTTCATCCAGGACACCGGGGGCAACCGGTCGCCGAGCGTGGGCGCCACGTCGTCGGCGGAGACCCCCGACGGCGAGAAGGAGGACGGCTCCGCCGCGGAGGGCGGCAAGGGGTCGGACAAGGACGGCAAGGACAAGGAGTCCGGCAAGGACGGCAAGGACCCCGGGGACGAGGGCCGCGGTGCGGACACGGACCTGCCGGGCCGCGGCGTCATCGGCGACGTACGCGGCAACGAGCCGCCGAACATGGCGAACGCGGACGCCGTCCTCGACGAGTTGTGCCGCGACTACCTCGCCGCGCAGGCCGGTACCGGCCCGATGCCGGGCCAGGGGCGGCTGCGCGTCCTGGAGCAGGCGGCCGGCTCGCCGGCGGCGATGTCGTCGTACTGCTCGAACCGGCTGGGCACGAGCGCGGGCACCCCCGGCGGCGCGACGGGCGGCGGCACGGGCGGCTCCTCCGGAGGCAGCACGGGCGGCGACTCGGAGGAGCCGACGAGCCCGAGCCCGTCGCCGACCGACCCGGGCACGGACCCGGGCGGGAGCACGGGCGGTTCCAGCGGCTCGGGCGGTTCCGGCGGGGAGACCGGCGGCGGAGACACCGACGGCGGCAGCGAGAGCGGCGGCAGCCAAGGGCCGCCCCAGGAAGGCCCGTCGCCGAATCCCGGCGTCAACGTCTCGGAGTCCCCGGCGCCCGAGCCCTCGGCCACCGCGACCGCCGCGGAGCCCGAGGAGTCCGCCGCCGGCTGACGCCGCGGCACCCCGCCCTTCGGCAAGTCGCCCGCCGGGGCGCCTTTTTATCCCGTTTCATCCGGAGCGGGCCAAGAATATTTGTGGCGGTCACCTGCCCGTACGGGATAAATGTGGGGGTGCTCACGTCAAACGTCCATGATGTCTGGCATGGTTGCAGTGATCTGTTCGATTCCGGGAGTGGCTGGGGCAGCGGCCTGACGGAGAGCGCGCGGGGGCGCGGGCACGGTGCACAGTGCCGCAGGCCGATCTCACGAGGCTCACAAGGTGGGGGATTACGACAGACCGGCTGCCGCACGGGCGGCGCCGGGACGCACGATTGCGGACGAGGACCTTCAGCCACTGGTCCACCGGGCGCAGAACGGCGACGAGACGGCGTTCACCGCGCTCTACCGGCGGCTCCAGCCGGTGCTGCTCGCGTATCTGCGCGGCGTGGTGGGCGACGACGCCGAGGACGTGGCCGCGGACGCCTGGCTGGTGATCGCGCGCGACCTCGGCAAGTTCCGCGGCGACGGCCCGTCGTTCCGGGGCTGGACGATCACCGTCGCCCGGCGCCGGGCGCTCGACCTGCTGCGCCGCGAACGCCGCCGCCCGCAGGGCGTGCTGCTCGACGAGGACGTCCACGACCTGCCCGCGGAGCGCGCGGCCGAGGAGCACGCGCTGGAGTCGCTGGGCACCCGGCAGGTCCTCAGGCTCATCTCCACGCTCCCCCGCGACCAGGCGGAGGCGGTGCTGCTGCGCACGGTGGCCGGGATGCGCGCCACCGACGCCGGTGAGGTGCTGGGCAAGCGGCCGGGCGCGGTGCGTACCGCCGCCCACCGCGGGCTGCGCCAGCTCGCCGAGCTGGTGACGTCCGCGGCCCGGCGGGAACGGAGCCTGGAGCGCGCGGCTTTCGCGGCGGGCGAGAGCGGCCCGCCGGCGGCGGAGCGGGAAGAGGGCTCGGAAGAGCAGTTGAAGCTGGGCCTGGGCGCCTGAGAGGTGCCGTACGCCCGTTGCCGTACGCGTTCCGGCGTACGGAATCCGTAGGCGGCTTCACGAGGGGGGAGTGGCGCGGGCGGTGCTGGGGGAACGCAACCCGCCCGCGCCATATGCGCTGAGCCGCAGGTACGGGGGGAACCCCGGCCGAGCGCTGGGCCGATGACCAGTCGGCACATCACTTACAGCGTCGTCGGCGGAGAAAGTGTCACAGCCACAGCTCAGCCCCTGCGTACGGCGCGTACGGCACCGCGGGTGCCGTACCGCCGCGCGCGCTCAGCCGTAGACGACCACCTTGTCGCCGACCCGGACGTCCCCGAAGAGCTTCGCGATCTTCGCCTCGTCGCGCACGTTCACGCAGCCGTGCGAGGCGCCGGCGTAGCCGTTGGCGGCGAAGTCCGCGGAGTAGTGGACGGCCTGGCCGCCGCTGAAGAACATCGCGTACGGCATGGGGGTGTCGTAGAGCGTGGAGACGTGGTGCCGGCTCTTGAGAAAGACCTCGAACGCGCCCTCGCGGGTCGGCGTGTACTGCGAGCCGAAGCGCACGTCCATCGCCGCCAGCACCTCGCCGTCCTTCATCCACCGCAGGGTGTCGCTGCGCTTGCTCACGCACAGCACCCGCCCCTCGTTGCAGCGCGGGTCGGGCTTCTCCATGGCCTGGGAGGTCGGCGGGTACAGCTCGTCGCGCGTGGGCTCGTCCGTACGGGCCAGCAGCCGCTCCCAGGTGACGACGTCGGTCTCGCCGGTGCGCGGCAGGCCGCGGTCCTCCTGGAACGCCGAGACGGCGTCGGCGGTGACCGGCCCGTAGTACGCGGTGGGGCTCTGGTGGAAGACGCCCTGGGCGCGCAGCCGCGCCTGGAGCTCCCGTACCTGCTCGGTCTCGTCGCCCACGGCCATCAGCACCTCGGGGCCCTCGGGCGTCGGCTCCGCTGTGGGCGTCCTGGTCGCGGACGCCTGCGCCTTGGGCTTCTCGGTCGGCTTCGCCGGCTTCGTCTCGGACGGCGTGGCCGACGGCTCCGCAGGCTTCTCGGACGGCGTGGGCGTGGTGCTCGACGTCGACGGCGACGGCGAACGGTCCCCGCCGCCGGCCGCGTCCGCCGAGGCGGAACACCCCGCCGCGAGCGCCGCACCGGCGGCCGCGAGCGCGACGGCCACGCGGATCGAACGGAGTTTCCTGTCAACGCTCACACGTGCTGGACGCAATTCGCCCACCCCCCCCCGGTTCCCTCCTGCAAGACGTCGAACAATTCTCTCCCCTGCCACGGCCGCTCCGGAACCCCGTAGCGCGCCGTTGCCTGCCGGACACCTTGCGTTTGCCACGATCCCCTGGAATGGCCCGTCGGCCCGGCGCGCGCCGCCGGACCGACCGTGATCGCCACTAGGAGGGTTGGGTGTGCGCATGAACGCCGTCGGCAAGGGGCTCAAGCGGCGCGGCAAGCTGATGGCACAGGCGCTCGGCCCACCCCGGCGCGCCCCCCGGTCCGCCACCGCGCCCGCGCGCACCGCCGCTTCGCGGGAGTACACGGCGCCGCGCGCCCCGCGCCTCGTCGAGTCCCCGGTCTTCGTGCTGTCGTCCGTACGCTCCGGGTCCACCCTGCTGCGCGTGCTCCTCAACAGCCACCCCGAGATCCGCGCCCCGCACGAGATGCACCTGCGCACACTGCGCGTCGACCTCACCCGCCCGTACAGCGCCAGGGCCATGGAGGGGCTTGAGCTGGACCGCCGCGAGCTGGAACACGTGCTGTGGGACCGGGTGCTGCACATGGAACTGGAGCGCAGCGGCAAGCGGGTCATCGTCGACAAGACCCCCGCCAACGCGCTCATCCGCGACCGCCTCGGCGACTGCTGGCCCGATGCCCGCTTCCTCGTCCTGCTGCGCCACCCCGGCGCCGTCGTCTCCTCCCTCGTCAACCGCCGCAAGGAGCCGGACCTCGACGCCATCCACACCGAGGTCCTCGACTACGGCGAGGCCCTGGAGGCCGCGCGTACGGAACTGGGCGCGGCGGGGCACGTACTGCGCTACGAGGAGCTGACCGCAGAACCGGCCGCGACCACCCGCGGCATCTGTGACTTCCTCGGCGTCGAGTGGGCCCCGGGGATGCTCGACTACGGCGCGCACGACCACGGCACCTTCCGGCCGCACATGGGCGACTGGAGCAGCAACATCAAGTCGGGCCGCATCCAGCCCGCGCGCGCGGGCGACCACGACGCCGGGCTGAGCGGGCGGCTCGCGGAGCTGGCGGAGCTGTGGGGGTACCGGCACGCCGGGTAGGCGGCGCGAGGTCCCGGCGCGAGGTCCCGGCCCGTTGTCACCGACGGAGCGTAGGCTCGTGACTACGGTCCGTACAGGGCACGGAAGGCTGGGAAAGGCTGGGATCACATGGCGCGCCACTCGGAGTCCGGGCTGCCCATCGAGCCGGTGTACGGGCCCGAGGCCCTGGCCGGCTGGCACCCCGACGTCCGGCTCGGGGAGCCGGGGGCGTACCCGTACACGCGCGGCGTCTATCCCACGATGTACACCGGCCGGCCGTGGACGATGCGCCAGTACGCGGGCTTCGGCACGGCCGCCGAGTCCAACGCCCGCTACCGCGGCCTGATCGCCCACGGCACGACCGGACTGTCCGTCGCCTTCGACCTGCCGACGCAGATGGGCCACGACTCCGACGCGGTCCTCGCGCACGGCGAGGTGGGCAAGGTCGGCGTCGCGATCGATTCGCTGGACGACATGCGGGTGCTCTTCGACGGCATCCCGCTGGACCGGGTGTCCACGTCGATGACCATCAACGCCCCTGCCGCGCTGCTGCTCCTGCTCTACCAGTTGGTCGCCGAGGAACAGGGGGTCCCGGCGGCCCGGCTCACCGGCACGATCCAGAACGACGTGCTGAAGGAGTACATCGCGCGCGGCACGTACATCTTCCCGCCTAAGCCGTCGCTGCGGCTGATCGCCGACATCTTCCGGTACTGCCGCGCCGAGATCCCGAAGTGGAACACCATCTCGATCTCCGGCTACCACATGGCGGAGGCGGGCGCCTCGCCCGCGCAGGAGGTCGCCTTCACGCTCGCCGACGGCATCGAGTACGTGCGCACCGCCGTCGCCGCCGGCATGGGCGTGGACGACTTCGCGCCCAGGCTGTCGTTCTTCTTCGTCTCCCGCACCACGATCCTGGAAGAGGTCGCCAAGTTCCGCGCCGCGCGCCGCATCTGGGCGCGGGTGATGCGCGAGGAGTTCGGCGCGCGCAACCCCAAGTCGCTGATGCTGCGGTTCCACACCCAGACCGCGGGCGTCCAGCTCACCGCCCAGCAGCCGGAGGTGAACCTCGCCCGCGTCACGGTCCAGGCCCTGGCGGCGGTCCTCGGCGGCACGCAGTCGCTGCACACCAACTCCTTCGACGAGGCCATCGCGCTCCCCACCGACAAGGCGGCGCGGCTCGCGCTGCGCACCCAGCAGGTGCTGGCGTACGAGACGGACGTGACCGCGACGGTCGACCCCTTCGCCGGGTCGTACGTGGTGGAGACGATGACCGACGACCTGGAGGCGGCGGCGGTGGACCTGATGCGGCGGGTCGAGGACCAGGGCGGCGCGGTCAGCGCGATCGAGAACGGCTTCCAGAAGGGCGAGATCGAGCGGAGCGCGTACCGGATCGCGCAGGAGACGGAGGCGGGCGAACGGGTCGTGGTGGGCGTCAACCGCTACCAGTTGGCGGCGGAGGAGCCGTACGAGCCGCTGCGCGTCGACCCGGCGATCGAGACCCGGCAGGTGGAGCGGCTGGCCCGGCTGCGAGCCGCCCGCGACGGGGGCGCGGTGGCCGGGGCACTGGCGGAGCTGCGGACGGCGGCGGAGGGGACGGGGAACGTGCTGTATCCGATGAAGACGGCACTGGCGGCGCGGGCGACAGTGGGAGAGGTGTGCGACGCGCTACGGGGGGTGTGGGGGACGTACGAGCCGGTGGACGCGTTTTAGGGGGCGGCGAGGGCGCTGTGGCGGGTCAGTGCCGTGAGTCGGCGAGTGCGGCAAGCTCGGCGTTGGCGCGCTCGTGGACGAGCGCGAGGACGCGGCCGGCGGCGGCCAGATCCTCGGCGGCGATGCCGCCCCAGATGCGCGCGGAGAAGGGGGCGGTCTCCGCACCGACGGCGGCGAGCAACTCGCGCCCGGCGTCGGTGGGGCGGAAGTGCGGGGTATCGGCGGCGAGGAGTTCCTTGGCCACCAGTTCGTCGAGCGTGGCGCGGATGGCGGCCGGGTCGGCCTTGAGGGAGCCCCGTACCCGGGCGACGAGGTCGTCGGCGGTCTGCGGGGCGTCGGCGGTGACGGCGGCGCGGAGGGCGATCTGCTGCTGGAACGTGACGCCGTGGCGGGCGAGGACGTGCTCCAGGACCCCGCGGGCGGCGTAGTGGGCCAGGGCGAGGGCACGGGCGTTGGCGGCGGGTGCGCTGGTGGTCATGGTCATGTCCCCTGGGTCGTCGGGTCGTTCGGCAGAAGGGGGGCGAGAGGTACGTCGAGCAGGGCCAGCAGCTCGTCGGTGAACGCACTGGTCCGCGGGGCGTCGAGCCCGCCGAGCGGCTCCAGCAACTGGTCGGCCAGCTCCCGGACCACCACGACGGCCTCCCGCGTCACGGCGAGACCGGACTCGGTGAGGGCGAGCCGCATGGCACGGGGGTCGCGGGGATCGCGGGTGCGCTCGATCACCCCGTCGGCTTCGAGGGCGCGCGCCAGCTTGGAGACGTACAGCGCCTCCATACCGGTGTGGTCGGCGAGCTGCCGCTGACTGGGCCGCTCGCCGGCGTGCTGCATGCCGTAGAGGGAGCCGACGAGCGCGTACTTCGCGTGGGTGAGGTCCAGCGGCGCCAGCGCGCGGTCGACGGCGACGCGCCACTTGTTGGCGAGCCGCCAGACCAGGAAACCGGGCGTGGGACCGGGTGGACCTGCACTCATACTGGATAGAGTACATGGCGACTATGTCCATGGCTGCTATTTCTGCGGGTCAGGGGGTGGGGTTGGGGTGGTGGTGCTCTTCGGGCGGGGTGGCCAGACTGGGTGGGTGGTGTCCCGCGCGGTCTCTCCTCCGGCCCTCCGGGCCGTGCTCTTCGACTCGGGCGGCGTTCTGATGCGGCCCGTCGGCGGGCGGTGGAATCCGCGCGCCGACTTCGAGCAGACCGTCCTCGCCCATGCCCCGTCCCTCACGGCTCAGGAGTTCGCCGCGGCCATCGCCGCGGGCGACCGCTTCTTCGCCGCCTCGTCCCCGACGCCCGATCCCGACGACTACCACCGGGCGGTGCTCCGCCACCTCGGCGTCGCCCCGACCGCGCAACTCCTCGCCGACCTCCGCCGCGACGTGCACCCGTCGGCGCTCCTGGAGACGTACCCGGACGTCGAGAGGACCCTGGTCGAGCTGAGCCGGCGGGGTGTGCGGATGGCCGTGGTGTCGGACGCCTGGCCCAACCTGCCCGCGTTGCATGCCGGACTCGGGATCGGCCGGTTCTTCGAGGTGTATGCCATCTCCGCCGTCCTGGGCTGCAACAAACCCGACCCGCGCATGTACCGCCACGCCAGCACCGCGCTGGGCCTCCCGCCCGGGGAGTGCGTGCCTGTTCGTGGACGACGACCCGGAGCTGGTCGCCGCGGCGATCCGGCTCGGGTACGCGGGACGTGCGCTGTGCCGGGACGGGACCGCCTCGGCTGTGCCCGCCGTCAGCTCCCTGACGGAACTGCTGGATCTCTTCTGACACCCCGGGGTGGTCCGGCTACGGAGCTGCCGCCTCCAGGTCCATCACCGTTCCCGACATGATCGTCCGTACGTGCGCGGTGATGTGCTCCACGGGCCAGTCCCACCACGCCACCGCGAGGAGCCGGGCGACGTCCGCCGCCTCGTAGCGCGTGCGGATGAGTCGGGCCGGGTTACCGCCGACGATGCCGTAGTCGGGAACGTCTCCCGTGACGACGGCGCCGGCGGCGATGATCGCCCCGTGGCCGATCCGTACGCCGGGCATGACCGTGGCGCCGTGCCCGAACCACACGTCGTTGCCGACGACGGTGTCGCCCCGGCCCGGCAGGCCGGTGATCAGGTCGAAGTGCTCGGCCCAGGAGCCGCCCATGGTGGGGAAGGGGAACGTGGACGGGCCGTCCATGCGGTGGTTGGCGCCGTTCATGATGAACCGCGTGCCGGTCCCCAGCGCGCAGTACTTGCCGATGACCAGCCGCTCGGGCCCGTAGTGATACAGCACGTTGCGCGTCTCGAACGCGGTCGGATCGTCGGGGTCGTCGTAGTACGAGAAGTCGCCGGCCTCGATCAGGGGCGAGGAAAGCAGGGGTTTGAGGAGGACGACGCGCGGATGCTCGGGCATCGGGTGCAGGAGGGTGGGGTCGGCGGGGAGGGCGGGGGCGGGCGGCATGGGGAGGCGGTTCCTCTCGGGCGTGTTACTAGTGCGACAACTGTAGCTTTAAGATGGTCACGCATCCCCGGCACGTCGATCAACCGGATTCTGGACTCCTGATGACAGACCCCCAGGCCACGACATCGGACCGCCGCCCCGGCGGTCGCACCGCCCGCATCCGCGCGCAGGTCCTCGCGGCGGTACGGGCCGAACTCGCGGAGAGGGGCCACGAAGGACTCACGATGGAGGGCGTCGCCACGCGCGCGGGCGTCCACCGCGCGACGGTCTACCGGCGCTGGGGTGATGTGGGCGGCTTGCTGGTCGACGTCATCGACGCGGCCGGGGAGATCGACTGGCACCCACCGGACACCGGTTCGCTGCGCGGCGACCTGACGGCGCTGAACGAGGAGATCCAGGAGTCGCTGGTCGTGCGGCCGTCGTTCGCCGTTGCCCTGATGGCCGCGTCGTTCCACTCCGAACGGGCCGCGCGGGCGCAGTCGCGGTTGTGGGAGGAGCGGTACGCGCAGTGCGAGATCGTGGTGACCCGGGCGGGCGACCGGGGTGAACTCCCGGCGGGGCGGACGGATGCGCGGGCGGTGCTGATGTCCGCGACGGCGCCGGTGTACCACCACGCGGTGCTGCTACGGGCGGCCCCGGACCCGCGATTGCCGGAGCGGTCGGCAACGGCGGCGGTAGCGGCGGCGGAGGCGGGGGCGTTTCTGGTGCGGGGGATGGGGGGTGGGTGATCTGGCTCTCGGGTCGCGGCCTGCCGTCGGGGGCTCCGGTCCGGGGCTCCCGCCGGGGCTCGGGTCCGGGGCTCGCGTCGGGGCTCGGGTCCGGGGCTCCCGCCGGGGCTCGGGTCCGGGGCTCGCGTCGGGGGCTCAGGTCCGGGGCTCCCGTCGGGGGCTCAGGTCCGGGGCTCCCGTCGGGGGCTCAGGTCGTGGGTTGCCGAGGCGGGCTCCCGTCGCGCGCTCCCCTCACGTCCGCCCAAGGGTATGCGCCTGCTCTGACAGCGCGGGGGTAGCGGGGCGTTGAGCTGGTACGTCGTGGGGGTGGGACCGGATGCGGGGGTACGGTGCCGGGTTGGCGGTGGTGCGTGGGGTGGGCCGGTTCCGGGGGTGGCGGCGAGGGGAGTGGCCGTGTCGTAAAGGCTCCCCCCGGGCCACCCCGCTGTTGAGTGTGCGGGCCTGCGTCCGGTGTCAAGGGCGCTCCTCTCCGCTTCGCTGCGAGGAGCGTCGCTTCGCGATGGGGCTTCGCCCCACCCCTGACACCGGACTCCGGCCCGAAAGACCGGCGGCTATGGGTGGCCCGGAGGGAGCGGGCACCCTAACACTGCGCTACGAAGGCGGAGCCCCGCGGACGGGGTGCCGGACTGCCGGGCGCCGGGCCCTCCCCGCTCGCCGAGGTCCCGGCCGACGTCAGGCGGAGGCGGGGCGGCGCTGATCGCGGGCCTCCCGGCGGACGGGGCGGGCTGCCCGGTGCCAGGTCTGTCCCGATCACCGATACCCCGCCGGACGGGGGCGGAGGCCGGAGGCGGGCCACCCTGTTCGCGGGTGCCCGCGGTGGACGGGGGGCCGGGCGCCGGGAGCGGGGCCGGCTCCGATCGCGGACGTCCCGGCAGCCGGGGCCCGGGCGCCGGAGGCGGGCCTGCCCGGATCGCAGGTCCCCCGGCGGGGGCGAGCTCGCGGATCCGGGTTCACCTCTGCCACCGATGCCCCGGCCGGGCCGGGCGAACGACTTCGCCGGGTGGGCGTCGCCCACGTCGACCGAACAGTGCGTGCGTGCCGACGGGCGAAACTCGGGTCCCGGGGGCGGTTTGTCCAGGTTCATTGGGGGCGTTATCGCGACTTCTGCTCGGTTTCCTGCGTTGGGAGTGGCCTGGGGTGCCGTCCGGCCTGCCCGTGTCCCATGAGTGCGCGCGGGTGGGCGAAAGTCTGGCCTTGCGGGCGATTTGCGTCGGCTTTGGGGGCGGGCTCTCGCGAATCCATCCCGGTCGCGTTCATTCGCAGCCACCTGGGGCCCGTTCACGGACCCCAGGTGCGCGAAAGTCGGCCTTGGTGGGCGTTTTGGGCCGATTTCGGGGCTGGGTTACCGCGAGTTCGCCTCCGCGGCACGCATTCCGCGCGGCCCGGGTGGGCAGGTCCGCCTCCGGCACCCCGGCCCCCGTCTGCCGGGGCGTCCGCGGTCGGAGCCGGCTCAACTCCCGGCGCCCGTCCCCCGTCCACCGCGGGCACCCGCGAACAGGGCAGCCCCGCCCCGGCCTCCGCCCCACGTCCGCCGAGGGCATCCGCGATCGGACCCGACCGCCCCCGGCCTCCGCCCCCGTCCACCCAGGGCATCGGCGCTCGGTACAGCCTCGCTCCCGGCAGTCCGGCACCCCGTCCGCCGGGGACCGCCTTCGTAGCGCAGCATGAGGGTGCCCGCTCCCTCCGGGCCACCCATAGCCGCCGGTCTTTTACGGGCCGGAGTCCGGTGTCAAGGGTGGGGCGAAGCCCCATCGCGAAGCGACGCTCCTCGCAGCGAAGCGGAGAGGAGCGCCCTTGACACCGGACGCAGGCCCGCACACTCAACAGCGGGGTGGCCCGGGGGGAGCCTTTACGACACGGCCACTCCCCTCACCGACACCCCCGCACACCGTTGGCTAACGGTGCAGGCGGCGTCGGAACCGCATGGGGTCAGGCGGAGAGTTCGCCTGCCTTGACGGAGGCGAGAAACGCCGTCCAGGCGGCGGGGGTGAAGGTGAGCTGCGGGCCCTCGGGGTCCTTGGAGTCACGCACCGGGATCGCCATCGGGGTTGTCTTGACCTCGATGCAGTCGCCGCCGTTGGCCGCGCTGTAGCTGCTCTTGCGCCACGCGATGGCCATGATGCCGGTATCCCTCCATGAACTCGCCGATCAGAGCGGCGGATTCGGGGGCGGACAGAGAGTCGGCCCTGAGCACATCACAGGTCTGCGAGTGGCGCGCATAGACCTTCGGATCATCGGTCAGATGCCCATGCTCCAACGACTCCGAATAGACCCAGTCCTGCCCTTCCGGCAGGTTGATCAGGGACATGGAGGTCGCGGGACGGCGCATGCCTGGGGAGCACGAAGGGACGATCTGGATACGGATGTTGGTGCGTTGCCCTGCGTCGGGCAGGTGGGCACACTGACCTTGCATGATCTCCGGCCCGCCGATCATCGTCCGCAGACAGCTCTGGCCCCGCCCTCTCCCACCGCGTTCCGTCGGCTCATCCGCCAGACTCCCTACGCTCCGGGCTCAATCAACCACTCACCGTAGTCAATCGGTCCGACGATAGCGCCGCAAGTTGTCCAACTGCTCACCCGCGCAAGAAGCCCGGCGCTAGTCCACAGACCCCGCGTCCAGGAGCGCTGCCGCCGTGAAGAGTTCCACTCCCACCCGGATCGCCCCCTCGTCCACGTCGAAGTCCCCCTGGTGCAGGTCCCGCGGCAGCCCCGTCTCCCCCACCGACCGCACGCCCAGCCGCGCCAGCGCGCCCGGGACGTGCTCCAGGTACCAGGAGAAGTCCTCCCCGCCCAGGCTCTGTTCCGTCGTCTCCACCGACTCCGCTCCCCGCCGCGACGCCATCGCGTTGGCCAGCAGCGCCGTCGTCGCCGGTTCGTTGACCACCGGCGGGACCCCGCGGACGTACGTGATCGCCGACTTCGCCCGGTGCATCGACGCGACCTCGTCGACCGCCGCGTGCACCAGGTCCGGAGCCCGGCGCCACGTGTCCAGGTCCAGGCAGCGCACCGTGCCCGACAGCTCCGCGTGCTGCGGCACCACGTTGCAGGCGTGGCCCGCCTGGAGGCGGCCGAACGTGACCGCCAGGCCCGCGCGCGCGTCCACCCGGCGGCCGAGCAGTGCCGGTACGTCGGTTGCCACCCTCGCGGCCGCCGTGACCAGGTCGGTGGTCAGGTGCGGGCGCGCCGTGTGACCGCCGGGGCCGTCGAGCGAGATCTCCAGACGGTCGCACGCGGACGTGATCGCCCCTTGGCGCAGGCCGATCCTGCCCACGTCCACCCGCGGGTCGCAGTGCACGCCGATGATCCGGCCCACCCCGTCGAGCACCCCGGCCTCGATCGCGTCCGTGGCGCCGCCCGGCAGCACTTCCTCCGCCGGCTGGAAGATCAGCCGTACCGGATGCGGCAGCATCCCCTCGCGGGCCAGTCCTGCGAGGATGATGCCCGCGCCGAGGACGACCACCGTGTGGACGTCGTGGCCGCAGGCGTGGGCGCGGTCCGGGACGGCGGAGCGGTACGGCACCGTCTTGGTGTCCGGGATCGGCAGCGCGTCGATGTCGGCGCGCAACGCCAGCATCGGGCCGGGCGGCGTCCCGCCCTCCTCGACCCCGATGTCGCAGATCAGCCCGGTCCCCGCGGGGAGCACCCGCGGGGCGAGGCCCTCCGCCTCCAGCCGCTCCTTGATCGCGGCGGTGGTACGGAACTCCTGGTTGCCCAGCTCCGGGTGCATGTGCAAGTCCCGCCGGAACGCGATGAGTTCGGCATTCAGCGCCGCCGGGAGTGTCCCGGGCAGCAGCGCGTCGGGGCCGGACTCGGGCTCTGCGTCACGGGACATCAGTCGGTTCACACTCTGAAGAGTACGGGGATCACCGGGGCTACCGAGAAGGGATCAACAAAATTTCAGCCCCGCGGGTGCATGACCGGCGTGCGCGGTGGGTACACTCCGGCGCTCGCGCGGCCCGCTCCCCCGTTCAACCGGCATCCGGCTCCCCGTTCACCCCGTATCCGGCCCCCGTTCCCCGTATCCGGCTCCCCCCGTCCCCCGGTAGAACCGGCGCTTCACACCGACGCACAACGGGCGTCTCACACCGACGCCGCCGGCGCCCCCGACCACCCCGTCGCCGTCGCCGGACCCACCGGCAGCCCGTCGACCCCGCGCCGCTCCCGGGCCGCCCCCGCCACCGACGACAGGAAGCCCTGCGCCCGCGGCGACGCCGTCTCCGTCAGCCAGCTCGGGTCGACCTCGCAGACCGCCACCTTCACGCCCGTACCGGCCAGCGCCAGCGGCAGCGTGTGCACCACCGTCGACGGGAAGCTGACGATCGTGCGGCCTATCGGGCCGCGGCGGGCGACGATCTCCAGCGGCAGGTCGGGGCGGACGATCTCCAGACCGGTGTGCGCGTGGAGCTGGTGGAGCTTGTCCGCCCGCTCCCTGCGGTGCGCGAAGTAGCGCGTGACGCCGTACGCCTTGGTGAGCGACGCCACCGCCTCCAGATACCGGTCGTGGTCGACGACACCGGTCTCCACCAGCGACGTGCCGACGAGGTCCGTCGCCGTGCCGACGCTCGGCGGGCCGAAGCGGGAGCGGGTCCAGGCGAACTCGTTCGCCGTGACCTTCAGCCCGGAGGGCGGGTCCACCACCGGCATGGAGGTGAACACCTCCACCCGCGTGCCCGACGCCCCGCTGCCCGCCGGCGTCAGCCGGCGCCGCGCCGCGCTCGCGACCGGCGCGAAGAGCATCCCCCGCGCCCCGCCGCTGCGCCCGCTGCGGTGCCAGCGGACGAACCGCTCCCCCCGCGACAGTTGCGCCGTGAACTCCATCGTCGCCGTGCCGTCGTCCACGACGACGACCTCCCGCGCCTTGACGACGGTCAGCAGCGTCTGCACGTACCGCGAGAACGGGTCGCCCAGCACCACCCGGCGCGCCCGCCGCAGCGGGCGGGCCAGGCTCGTCAGGGTGCGCAGCGGGCCCGCGCCGCCGCGTGCCTCCTGCCAGCGGACGTCCAGCCCGTCGTCTATCGCCAGCTCCGCCATCCGGCGCAACTGGCCGCGCGAAAGCGGCTCGGTGGGGGGCAGCACGACCACCGTCAACGGTATGACGGTGCCGCCCTGGTACGCCCACTCCAGCACGTTGAGCAACTGGACCGGGCTCTCCACCAGGGCGACGGTCGTGCCGCCGGCGCCGTCTCCGGTCATACGCCGACAGGCTCCTTCTCGACTCCCGCCTCGTCGGCCGACTCGGCGGCCTCCGCGACGACTCCCTTGACCCGGCGCAGCTTCTTCATCGGCGCCAGCTCGCTGTCGTAGACCTTCTTCACGCCGTCGCCCAGCGACTCCTCGACCACGCGGATGTCGCGTACGAGCCGCGCCAGGCCCTGCGGCTCGACCGAGGCGGCCTGGTCGGAGCCCCACATCGCGCGGTCCAGCGTGATGTGCCGCTCGACGAAGACGGCGCCCAGGGCGACCGCGGCGAGCGAGGTCTGCAGGCCCGTCTCGTGGCCGGAGTAGCCGATCGGCACGTTCGGGAACTCGGCCTGCAGCGTGTGGATCATGCGCAGGTTCAGCTCCTCGGCCTTCGCCGGGTACGTGCTGGTGGCGTGGCAGAGCAGGATGTTGTCACTGCCCAGCACCTCGACCGCGTGCCGGATCTGCTTCGGGGTCGACATGCCGGTGGACAGGACCACCGTGCGGCCGGTGGCGCGCATGGCGCGCAGCAGTTCGTCGTCGGTCAGCGAGGCGGAGGCGACCTTGTGGGCCGGCACGTCGAACTTCTCCAGGAAGGCGACGGCCTCGGGGTCCCAGGGGGAGGCGAACCAGTGGATGCCGCGCTCCTTGCAGTGCGCGTCGATCGCCCGGTACTCCTCCTCGCCGAACTCGACCCGGTGCCGGTAGTCGATGTACGTCATCCGGCCCCAGGGGGTGTCGCGCTCGATGTCCCACTGGTCGCGGGGGGTGCAGATCTCGGGCGTGCGCTTCTGGAACTTCACCGCGTCGCAGCCCGCCTCGACGGCGGCGTCGACCAGCGCGAGCGCGTTGTCGAGGTCGCCGTTGTGGTTGATGCCGATCTCACCCGTGACGTAGACCGGCCGGCCGGGGCCGACGACGCGGTCGCCAAAGGTGCGGAAACGCTGGGTGGAGCTCATGCAGATCTGTTCCTTACTCTCCAGACCCTCACCAGGGAGGGATCGGGCTACAGGGAGGGACCGAGGATCCACGAGGCGATCTCGCGGATCGCTCCGTCGCCTCCGGGGGTGGACGTCACCGCACGCGCCGCGTCCCGCACGATCGCGTGGGCGCCGGCGACCGCGACGGGCCAGCCGACGAGGCCGAAGCACGGCAGGTCGTTCACGTCGTTGCCGACATAGAGCACGCGCTCGGGCGCGATGCCCTCCTCTTCGCACCACTGCTTCAGTGCGATGTCCTTACGGTCGACCCCGTGCAGAACGGGGAGGTGAAGTTTGCGTGCCCGCGCGGCGACGACCGGGTTCTTTTCCGAGGACAGGATGAGCAGCTTCAGCTCGGCACGGCGCAGGGCGGCGATGCCGAGGCCGTCGCCGCGGTGGACCGCGACGAGTTCGCGGCCCTCGGCGTCGATGTAGACGCGGTCGTCGGTCTGGGTGCCGTCGAAGTCGAGGACGATGGCGTCGACGTCGCGGCGGGTGGGCAGCGAGCCCGGTCCCGGCACGTCGAGCAGGGGGGCCAGGCCGCGGGCGCGGGTCAGGTCGTCGGGCTCGTCGACCTCCAGCACGCGGGCTGCGTCGGTACGCACCGGGGCGGTGCGGCCGAAGAAGCGGTGGCGGTGCTCCCGGAACCCGGTCGTGCGCATGGCGTACGCGGCGCCGGTCTCCAGCAGGTCCTGGGGCCGGTCCTGGCGCCGGGGGCGGTACGACTTGTCGTGGTTGACGCCGTACCCCTGGGCGGGCGCGGCCTCGACGGCGGGGGCCACCTTCGTGGGCGCGGCACCGGTCGCGGTGCCCGCCGCGGCACCCGTCGCCGCCGCCTTGGCGACCGCGGTGGCCTCCGCGACGGCCGGGGTCTTCGCGGCCGCGGGGGTCTCGGCGACGGCCGCGGCCTCCGCCTCGTCCGCCTCGTCCCGCCAGATGAACCCGTGGAAGGGGGCCACCGTCAGCGCGCTGTCCGCGCCCTCGTCGAGCACCGCCCTGGTGACGCCGTCGATGTCCTCGCCGGTCAGGAACGGGCTCGTGCACTGCACCAGCAGCACCGCGGCCATCGTCGCGCCGCAGCGCTCCTCGTGGCTGTCCAGCGCGTGCAGCACCGCCGCCTCGCTGGAGGCGGTGTCGCCGGCGATCTCGGCGGGGCGGCGGACGACCTCGGCGCCGGCCTCGCGGGCGACGGAGGCGATGGTGTCGTCGTCGGTGGAGACCACGACGTCCGTCACGAGCCGGGCCGCGAGGCACTGCCGTACCGCGCGGGCCACCAGGGGCACGCCGCCGACACGGGCGAGGTTCTTGCCGGGGACGCCCTTGGACCCCCCGCGGGCGGGGATGACCGCGAGCACGCGGGCTGCGGACTCGGGCTGGGACATGGAGGCTCCTTGCTGATGCGAGCGGCCGAGGGACATCACAGCGCCCCCATACGGCGGATGAGGGGCGCGATGCGCTGCACTCCGCCCCGGTACGCGGCGCGCGCGGCCTTGCGCAGCAGCGTGCGCGCCCACCGGCGCAGCGGGCCGGACTCGGCGACGGCGGCGGCCTGCGGCAGCGGCTCGCCGGTGGGTGCCAGGCCGTGCCGGGCGAGGATCCGCGGCAGGTAGCCGCCGGCGGTCTCGGGGGTGTAGTACGGGGCCAGCGGCGGCAACTGCGGGTCGGCGACCAGGGTGGTCAGCCGGGTCCTGGCGCGGTCGAAGGCGGCGTCGTACGGCTCGGCGGAGGCCGCGCCGGGGACGCCCTGGCGGGACAGCCACACGGGGTCGGGCTTGGGCAGGTGGCCGGCGTCCAGTTCGTCCCAGGAGGCGAGGCAGCCGGAGCCGAGGAAGTGGTGGTTGCCCAGCGGCTCGCGTACGCCCAGGTCGGTCAGGACGGCGGTCGGGATGCCGCGGTGCAGGGACTCCAGCGCGGCGGTGGAGGAGACGGTGACGAGCAGGTCGGTGCGGTCGAGGACCTCGCCCATGTTCCCGTAGACCAGGCTGCAGTTCGCGGGCAGGCCGCCGGGCAGCTTCTGGGCGAGCTTCTGGTACGGGGCCTCTTCGATGTGCGTCGTGTGCTCGCCCGGCCGGCTGCGCAGCTTGACCAGCACCTCACGCTCCGGGTGCCGCTCGGCGTGCCGGGCGGCGCGGCGCAGCAGGTACAGCCGGTCCTCGCGGGTGTCGGGCACCGAGGGCTGGACGGCGAAGACGACGGTGTACGGACGGTCGCCGCCCGGCGCCGCCGTGCCGTTCAGGTCCCACGGCTCGTACGCCGCGCCGTCGAGGAACGGCAGCGCGCACTCCACGATGCTGTTCGGCGAGGCGCCGACGCCCTCGTACACCGCGCGGAAGCGCTCGGCGTCCTGCCGGCTGTTGGCCAGCACGATGTCGGCGCCGTTGCGCAGGAGGAGGCCGTCGGAGAGCTTCTCGTACACGACGCCGACGTAGCCGGTGACGACCGCGGGGCGGCGCTTGGCGCCCTGCCAGGCGCGGGCGAGGCCGTGGAGCATCGCCTGCACGGTGCCGCCGACGCAGGACAGGAGCACGACGTCGTAGCGGTCGGGGTCGGCGGCGGCCAGGAACTCGACGGCCGTGACCTCCCTCATCGCGTCCGCGGGTACGCCCACCTCGGCGAGCTGGCGGGCCGTGGGTGTCGCCCGGCCGTGCAGCAGGTACCCGTCGAGCGCCGCCTCCGGGGCCATGCGGCGAGCGGTGAGCGCGCCCCATTTCCAGCGGGTGTCCGAGTCGGCGAGAACAGCGGTACGGAGCGGTGACGGGGGGTCGTTGAGCACGCCGCCGACGGTAGGGAGGCATTCCGCTCGGTGGCCCAACACCGGCCGTACAAATGGTTAACAACACGCCGCCGGACGGCGAACCCGGTCGGAGAGGGACGGCGTTCACCATTCCGCCGCCCGGCGTTCATGCCGGCGTCGGGGCAGGGCAAGCCCCGGGCGCGGGGCGGCCCCTAGCATCGCCTGGATGCTTCAACTCTCCGTGATCGTTCCCTTCTACAACGTGCAGGACTACGCGCCCGAGACGCTGGCCTGCCTGCGCGCCAACGCGGCACCCGACACCGAGTTCATCCTGGTGGACGACTGCTCGACGGACCGCACCGGCGAGCTGCTGGAGCAGGCCGCGCGCGACCTGCCGGGCGCCGTGCACGTGCGCCACGAGCACAACGGCGGCCTGGCCACCGCCCGCAACACCGGGCTCGACCGCGTCCGCGGCCGGTACGTGACCTTCCTCGACGGCGACGACTGGCTCGCCCCCGGCCACTACCGCCGGCTGCTGGCGGCCATCGCCGAGCTGGACTGCGACTTCGTCCGCACGGACCACGTGCAGTGCGCCGCCCGCGCCCGCACCATCCACCGCGTCCCGCACGGCCGCCGCGGCGTCGTCCAGGACCCGCGCTCCGCGATCCTGCCCGCGACGCACACCACGTCCGTCGACTACGCGTACGCCTGGGCCGGCATCTACCACCGCCGGCTGCTGGACGAGGGCCTGCTGCACTTCCCCGACGGGCTGCGGACGGCCGAGGACCGGCCGTGGATCTGGCGGCTGCACCGCGAGGCCCGTACGTTCGCGGTCGTCGGGCTGCTCGGCGTCTTCTACCGCCGCGGCGTCGCGAACTCCCTCACGCAGATCGGCGACATCCGCCAGCTCGACTTCCTGCGCGCCTTCGACCAGGTCGTCGAGGAGACGGCGGCGGACCGGGACGCGGAGCTGCTGCTGCCCAAGGCGGTGCGGAACTACTGCGCGATCATCGCGCACCATCTGAAGAACATCGAACGGTTCGAGAAGTCGGTGGCCCGCAGACTGCGCGAGATGAGCGCAGACGCGCTGCGGGGCATGCCCCAGCACGTACTCACGGAGGCGCTGGACGCCATGGACGCCGACCGCTCCGAACTGCTGCGCCGGCTCCACCGCCGGGGCGTACCGGCGGAGGTGGCCGTCTGATGACCTCCCCGTCCGCAGACCCCACGGCCTCCGTGTCCGCGTCCGCGTATCCGCCGCTGCAGATCCGCTACGCGCCCGGCCGGCACACCCAGGTCTTCGTGGCCTCCACCCTCTACGGCACCGCGACCCTCGCCGCCGCCCTGGACGCCGGCCTCTTCCCCGCCGCGGACCGCCGCATCCTGCTGCTCACCAACAACGCCGCCAACCCCGAGACCACCCCCGCCGCCGACGCCATGGCCGGCTTCGCGCAACTGCGCTCCCGCTTCGACGACGTACACGACTGGAACCACGCCATCCGCCCGCTGCACCCCGCCGCGTGGGAGCCGCGCACCGAGGACGTACCGCTGTGGGAGCGGCACCTGCGGCTGCTGTGGGGCCTGGGCGACGACCGGCTCACGCTCGTCGTGGAGTCGATCCAGGTCAACCCGGCGCGGGCGCTCGTCCAGCTCTTCCCCGACGCGGCCCTGCACGTCTACGCCGACGGGCTGATGAGCTACGGCCCCACCCGCAACAAGCTCTCCTCCTTCGTCGGCACCCGCGTCGAGCGGCTGCTCCACCCCGACCTGCTGCCGGGCGTACGGCCCATGCTGCTCACGGAGTTCGGGGTGCCGCCGGAGATCGTGCCGGCCGAGGAGCTGAAGAAGGTGCTGGCCGAACTGGCGGCCGCCGCCGACCTCGACCTGCCCGCCGCCGGGCTCGCCGAAGGGTCCTCGCCCGCACTCCTCCTGGGCCAGTACCTGTCGGCGCTGAAGATCCTCACGGCGGAGGAGGAAGAGGAACTGCACGTGCGGATGCTGCGCGGGGTGGCCGGACTCGGCCACCGCAGCGTGGTGTTCAAGCCGCACCCGATGGCGCCGCCGCGGGTCTCGCGGCTGTTGGAGCAGGAGGCGGAGAGCCTCGGCGTGACGCTGACGGTGCTCGACTCCCCGGTGCTGGCGGAGGTGCTGTACGAGCGGCTGCAACCGGCGCTGGTCGCGGGCGCGTTCTCCACGGCGCTGATGACCGCCTCGACGCTGTACGGGCTGCCGGTGGCGAGCGTCGGCACCGACACGCTGCTGGAGCGGCTGACCCCGTACGAGAACAGCAACCGCGTCCCGGTCACGATCGCCGACGCGCTGCTCCCGTCGCTGGACGACCCCGCGGCGGTGCGCGACTGGCGGGCGCCGACCGCCCAGGAGGCGCAGGCGGCGCTGGGCGGGCTGCTGACGGCGGTCGGGTTCACGATGCAGCCGCGGATCTACGCGCGGCGGCGGCCGGAGGTCGAGGCGTGGCTGGCGGCGGAGCTGGACGCGGACACGTGGCGGTACTTCAAACGGCGCCGGCTGACGGTGGAGGGACTGCCGGGCGGCGTGCCGAAGCGGCTGGCGTTCGTGCCGCGGAGCCCGGCGGTACGGCGGGTGGCGCGCCGGGCACGGGCGCTGCGGCGACGGCTGAGGTGAGGGCGCCGGCGGGGCCGGCCGGGGTGAGAGGACGGCGGGGCCGGCCGGGGTGAGAGCGCCGGCGGGGCCGGCCGGGGTGAGAGGGCGGCGGGGCCGGAGCCCGCTTCGGAACCGCCGGCCCGTACGCGTACCGGATCCCCGCAGCCCGCGCCGCTGCCCCGCTCAGTCCTCCCCCGTCCCCTCCCCCATCCCGCTCGCCGCTCGCGACGCACGGCCCGCGAGGTCCCGCAGGTACACGGCCAGCTCCCGCGGCTCGTGCACCTCGAACTCGCAGCCCAGTGCGGTCAGTCGCAGCGCCAGCCAGTCCAGCGCGTCCGCCTCCGTCACGAACTCGCAGCGCCCCTCGTCCAGCCGCGTCAGCCCCTCCGTGCCGGCGAGGCGGCGCGCCAGCTCCTTGTACGGCGCGTGCAGCGTCGCGCGGGCGCGGTAGCGGGGCCGGTCCCCGCCCATCCGGTCCTCGACGAACGCCGCCGCGTCCGCCGCCGGCAGCTCGCGGCGCGGCGGGCGGACGCCGGTGGCGAAGGGGCGGGTGATGCGGTCGACGCGGAACATCCGCCAGTCGTCACGGTCGTTGTCGTACGCGACGAAGTACCACCGCCGGCCCGCCGCGACCAGCCCGGCCGGCTCCACCAGCCGCTTGGTCTCGGTGCCGTCCGCCGCGCGGTAACCGAAGCGCAGCCGCTCGCCGCCCGCCGCGCCCGCGGCCAGCACCGTCAGCACCTCGGCGTCGACCTGCGGGCCCTGCCAGCGGGTCAGCGGGGTGGTGGCGGTGCCGAGGGACGTGACCCGGCGGCGCAGCCGCGACGGCAGCACCTGCTCCAGCTTGGCCAGCGCCCGTACGGACGCCTCCGCGAGCCCCGCGACCGTATGACCCGCGGAACTGCGCAGGCCGACGGCGATCGCGACCGCCTCGTCGTCCTCAAGGAGCAGCGGGGGCATGGCCTTCCCCGCCACCAGGCGGTAGCCGCCGGCGGTGCCCCTGGTGGACTCGACCGGGTAGCCGAGGTCCCGCAGCCGCTCGACGTCGCGGCGGATGGTGCGGTCCGTGACGCCGAGGCGGCCGGCCAGCTCGCTGCCGGGCCATTCGCGGGGCGTCTGGAGGAGGGAGAGCAGGTGCAGAAGCCGCTTGGGAGTGTCGGTCGTCATGTTTTCCAGACTGCCTTCCCTTTAGGACATGACCTGTCCTATACGGATTCTAGATTACCGCTATGACCTTCCAGAACGCCTCTGCGGCAGGACCGGATCGCCGCCGGTGGATCGCGCTCGCCGTCGTGCTGACGGCCTCCTTCATGGACCTCGTCGACGCGACGATCGTCAACATCGCCATCCCGAGCATCCAGGAGGACACCGGCGCCTCCTTCGGCGCGATCCAGTGGATCACCGCCGGGTACGCGCTCGCCTTCGCCATCGGCCTCGTCACCGGCGGCAGGCTCGGTGACATCTACGGCCGCAAGCGGGTCTTCCTGCTCGGCATGGGCGGCTTCACCGTCGCCTCGCTGCTGTGCGGCATCGCCGCCGACCCGGCGATGCTCGTGGGCTCGCGGGTGCTGCAGGGCGCGATGGCGGCGCTGATGGTGCCGCAGGTACTCAGCATCATCCACGTCACGTTCCCCGCGGAGGAACGGGGCAAGGTCTTCGGGATGTTCGGCGCGGTCGCCGGTCTCGGCGCGGTGTCCGGCCCGATGATCGGCGCGCTGCTCACCGAATGGGACCTGTTCGGGCTGGCCTGGCGGCCGATCTTCCTCATCAACCTGCCCGTCGGCATCGCCGGCCTGATCCTCGGCCGCCGCTTCATCAGCGAGTCGACGGCACCCGACGCGCTGCGCCTGGACCTGCGCGGGGTGCTGCTGGCCACGGCGGGGCTGCTGATGCTGCTGTACCCGATCACCATGGGCCACGAGAACGACTGGCCGGCGTGGGGCTTCGTCTCGATGGCCGCGAGCCTGCCGGTGTTCGCCGCCTTCGTCGCGTACCAGAAGCGCAAGCAGCGCGCGGACGGCTCGCCGCTGGTCGAGCTGACGCTGTTCCGGGTCAAGAGCTTCGCCGCGGGCATCGGGGTACAGCTCGCCTTCAGCACCGGGCTGGGGATCTTCTTCCTGGTGTGGACGCTGTACATGCAGCTCGGCCTCGGCTGGAGCGCGCTGCACGCGGGCCTGACGGGGCTGCCGTTCTCGCTCGGCTGCTCCGTGGCGGCGGGGATGTCGGTGCAGAAGCTGACGCCGCGGTTCGGGCGGAAGGTGCTGCACGGCGGTGCGGTGATGATGGTGTCGGGAGCGCTGCTGTACCTGGCGGCGTCCGACCGCTACGGCACGGAGATCTCCACCTGGCAGATGGCACTGCCGCTGACCCTCCTGGGCGCGGGCATGGGCCTGGTCTTCGCCCCCCTGACGAACGCGGTCCTCTCCGGCGTCCCGCGCCGCCACGCGGGCTCGGCGTCGGGTCTGATCAACACGACGAACCAGTTGGGGATGGCGCTGGGTCTGGGCCTGGTGTCGGTGGTCTTCTTCGGCGCGATGGACGAGCCGACGGCCCCGCAGGAGGTGGGCCCGGCGTTCGCGGGGGCGTTCGAGAACGCGATGTGGTGGGTGATCGCGATCCTGGGAGTGGTCTACGCCCTGCTCTTCGCCCTCCCGAAGCACAACCCGGCGGAGGAGCCGGAGCCGGCCGCGGAGGCGGAGCCGGAGCAGAAGGAAGAACTGGTAACCGTCTGACACGACGACGCCGTACGGAACGGGGTGCAGCCCACGAGGGCGGCACCCCGTTCCGTTGCGCGAGGGCCGCGCCCTACTCCGGGCCGCCGGCCGTCTTCGCCAGCTCCTCCCGGCGCGGCTCGGCTTCCGGTCCGCCGGGGGTGTCGCGGGGTTCTACCGCGAGGTGGGGGAGGTGGCGGTCCAGCCAGGTGGGGAGCCACCAGTTGGCGGGGCCTATCAGGTGCATCAGGGCGGGGACCAGCATCGTGCGGATCACGAAGGCGTCCAGGGCCACCGCGCCGGCCAGGCCGATGCCCGCCATCACGCCCTCCAGGTCGCCGCTCAGGACGAACGCGCTGAAGACGCAGATCATGATGAGCGCCGCCGCGTTGATGACCCGGCTGGACTCCGCCAGGCCGACGCGGACCGCGCGGGCGTTGTCGCCGTGGTGGACCCACTCCTCGTGCATGCGGCTGACCAGGAACACCTGGTAGTCCATCGACAGGCCGAAGAGCATCGCCAGCATGATGACCGGGAGGAACGCCGTGATCGGCACCTCGCGGCCGAGGCCGAAGAGGTCGCTGCCCCAGCCCCATTGGAAGATCGCGACCAGGGCGCCGAACGCCGCCGCCGCGGCGAGCAGGTTCATCACCGCCGCCGTCAGCGGTACCACCAGCGAGCGGAACGCGACCAGCAGCAGGACGAAGCCCAGCGCGACGATGATGCCGACGAAGAGGGGCAGTTTGCCGGTGATGACGGAGGCGAAGTCCTTGTTGATCGCCGTGACCCCGCCGACGTGGACGTCCAGCGACGTGCCCTCCTGTGCCGCCGGGATGACGTCGTCCCGTAGCCGGTCGATGAGCTGGTCGGTCGCCTCGTCCTGGGGGGCGCTGTCCGGGACGACCTGGACGACCGTGATCCTGCCGCCCGGGGCCGGGGCGGGGGTGCCTACCTCTGCCACGCCTTCGGTTCGGGATACCCGGGTGATCAGTCGGCTCAGTGCGGGGGTGTCCGCCTTCCCGGGGGTTTCCGCGACCAGTTGGAGCGGGCCGTTGAAGCCCGGCCCGAAGCCGTCCGCGAGGAGGTCGTACGCCTTGCGCGTGGTCTTGGACTCCTGGTGGTTGCCCTGGTCGGTGGTGCCGAGGCGGAGGGAGAGCAGCGGGAGGGAGACGATCGCGATGACGACGACCGCGAGGGACGCCAGCAGCCGCGGCCTGCGCTGCACCAGCAGCGCCCACCGCGCCGCCCGGCCGGCGGCTTCCCCCGCCGCCGGGTCCCCCGGCTCCGGAGCGTGCTCCGGGCCGTGTTCCGCGAGGCTGCGGCGCTGGCGGCGGCTGAGTACCCGCGTCTGCAGGATGCCCAGCAGCGCCGGGAGCAGGGTCACCGACGCCGCGACGCCCAGCAGCACCGTGAGCGACGCCGCGATCGCCACCCCGTTCAGGAAGCTGATGCCCAGCGCGATCATGCCGAGCAGCGCCACGCACACCGTCCCGCCGGCGAACAGCACCGCGCGCCCGGCGGTGTCGAGGGCCCGTACCGCGGAGTCCTCCACCGGCATGCCGCGGTGCAGCCCCGTGCGGTGCCGGGTGACGATGAAGAGCGCGTAGTCGATGGAGACGCCGAGGCCGATGAGGCTGCCCAGGAGGGTGGTGGCTTCGGCGAAGTCCGTCGTGTGGCTGAGCAGCGTGACGGTCATCAGGCCCGTACCGATGCCGAAGACGGCGCAGACGATCGGCAGCAGCATCGCGAACAGCGAGCCGAACGCGATCGACAGGATGACCGCCGCCGCGACGATGCCCGTGACCTCCGCGAGCCCGCCGGGCGCGCCCTGCACCGCCTGGATCGCCTCGCCGCCCAGCTCGACCTGGAGTCCGTCGACGTCGCCGGCCGCGGCCTGCGCGGTGTCGACGACCTCCTCGACGTTCTCCTTCTCCAGGTTCATGGCCTGCTCGGTGAACGTCACCTGCGCGTACGCGATCCGCCCGTCCTCGCTGATCTGCCCGCCGCCTTCGGCCGCGTACGGGCCGACGACGCGGCCGACCTGCGGTACGCCGGCGATGCCGGCCAGCGCCTCCGTCATCCGCGCGCGGATCTGCGGGTCGCGTACCGAGTCGCCTTCCGGTGCCCGCCAGACGACGCTGTCGGTGTCCCCGGAGGTCTGCGGGAAGGAGGCGCGCAGCAGGTCGACCGCCTCGGCGGACTCGGTGCCGGGCAGTTCGAAGTCGTTGGCCCAGCGGCTGCCCGCGGCCTGTGCGGCGACGGCGGTGCCGAGCAGGGCGCACACCCACAGCAGCAGGACGACGAAGCGGTGGCGGAAACAGAATCGGGCCAGTGCGGCCACGGCGGGGCTCCTCGGCTCGGCGACACGGAGTGGGGGCTTCAGCGTCACCGCGCCGGCCGGGGCGACCCAGGGCCCTCAGGGATCCCGCAGGGGCTTCACACCGAACTCTCAACCCGCGCGTCGGGCAGCGGCAGCCGGATGGTGACGGCCATGCCCGCGCCTGGTGCGGTGTCGAGCGCGACCTCGCCGTCGTGCGCCTCGACCACCGCCCGCACGATCGACATGCCCAGGCCGCTGCCGCCCGCGGCCCGCGCGCGTCCCGGGTCGGCGCGGAAGAACCGGTCGAAGATGCGCGCCGCGTCCTCCGCGCGCATGCCGGGGCCGGTGTCGGCGATGCGCAGGACGGCGGCGCCGGCGCCGGTGGCGGCGGAGAGGGTGCAGGCGGCGTCTTCCGGGGTGTGGGTGCGTACGTTGGCGAGGAGGTTGCCGAGGACCTGGCGCAACTGGGCCTCGTCGCCGACGACGACCGCGGGGGCAGCGGCCTCGGCCGTCACGGGGCGGTGCGGCTGCTGCGCGCGGAGGTCGGCGGCGGCGTCGCGGACGAGGGCGGCGAGGTCGACGGGGGCGCGGTCGCGGGCGGGGTGCTGGTCGAGGCGGGCGAGGGCGAGGAGTTCGTCGACGAGGCGGCTCATGCGCTCGGCCTCGGCACCGACGCGGGTCAGGGCGCGTTCGGCCTCGTCGTCGTCGAGGATGCCCTTGTCGTAGAGCTGGAGGTAGCCGAGTACGGTCGCCAGCGGGGTGCGCAGTTCGTGCGAGGCGTCGGCGAGGAACTGGCGCTGCCGCGCGGCGGCTTCCTCCCGGCTGGCCATGGCGCCCTCGACCTGCTGGAGCATGGCGTTGAGCGCGTCGCGCAACTGCTCGACCTCGCTGCCGCCGGGCGGCGAGGTGTCGACGCGGCGAGACAGGTCGCCCTCGGATATCGCGGACGCGGTCTCGACCATGTCCTCCAGGGGGCGCAGCCGGCGGCGGGCGGCGTGCGAGGAGACGACGGCGAGGAGCAGCAGGAGCAGGGCGCCGAAGACGGCTTCCATCACGAAGAGTTTGCGCACGGCGTTGCGCACGCCGTCGTAGCGGGTGGTGTTGATCGCGTACGAACCGTCGTCGAGGCGGGCGACGGCGGCGCGGTAGTGGCGGCCGCCGGCCGCGATGCTGGTGAGGTCGCCGGAGTCGGCGAGGGCGCCGGGATCGTCGACGGAGTCGGCTATCCCGCGGGAGAGCCGCGGGTCGTTGCCGCCGAAGAGCACGCAGGTGGGCCGGAGTTCGCCGGTGGCTTCCAGGAGGACGAAGGGCTCGTCCTTGGCGGAGCCCGCGATGCCCTCGTCCTCGCGGACGCCGAAGGTCTCGGCGAGCTGGCACACCCGCTCCAGGGCGGCGGCGCTGAGCGGTCCCGAGGCGAGGGTGTCGCGGCCCTGGCGCACGGTGGTGTCGACCTCGCCGACGAGGAGGGTGTACGTACCGAAGAGGCTGGCGCAGGCGGCGGCGAGGAGACCGACGGCGAGGATGACGACGTTGGTGACGGAGAGCCGGTTGCTGAGCGAACGGGGAAACCGCTTCACGGCGGCGGCCCGGCGGACGCTGCGGAACCCCTGGCTCCTGCCGGTCCCGTCGGTCCCCCCGGTCCGTCCGGTCCGTCCGGTCCGTCCGGTCCTACGGGCCGCAGGCCGTAGCCGACGCCGCGGCGGGTCTCGATGAGCGGCGGGCCGAGGGGGTCGAGCTTGCGCCGCAGATAACTGATGTACGTCTCCACGACCGTCGACTCGACCGCGGTGTCGAACTGCCAGACGCTGCGCAGCAACTGTTCCTTGGTGAGGATGCGGCCGGCGTTGCGCATGAGGTGGCGCAGCAGGTTGTACTCGGTCGGCGTCAGCTCCACGGGCGCGCCCCCGCGCCGTACGGTGAACGTCGCCTCGTCCAGTTCCACGTCCCCGTGCCGCAGCACCCCGCCCGCGGGCGCCCGCCCCCGGGTCCTGCGCAGCACGGCCCGCACCCGGGCGACGACCTCATCGACGTTGAACGGCTTGGTGATGTAGTCGTCGCCGCCGAGCGCGAGCCCGCCGAGCACGTCGGCGGGCGCGTCCCGGGCGGTCAGGAAGATCACGGCGGGCTCGTCCCCGTGCGCCCGCAGCTCGCGGCAGACCTGCCAGCCGCTGCCGTCGGGGAGCATGACGTCGAGGAGGACGAGGTCGGGGGCGTGGCTGCGGGCGAGTTCGAGCGCCCGCCCGGCGGTGGCCGCGGCGCGCACGGCGAAGCCGTGGAAGCGCAGGGTGATCTGCAGGATGTCGGCGATCCCGGGATCGTCCTCGACCACGAGAACGGACTGTCCCGCCGCACTTCGCTCCGCCGCACCGCTCATGGCCCCAGTATCGGGGCGCCGCACAGGCGCACCGCGGGGAGGGATGTTGCGAGTTCCCTGTGAGTTCCCCCGCGGTGCCCGCTCCCGCAACGGCGGCAGCCGTGCCCGGCCTGACGGCCGGGCACGGCTGCTGCGTACCGCTCAGGTTCGGCTAGCTGGTCTGCTTGGCCCTGCCCTTCGACTCATAGCCGGCGGACAGCCCGGCCCAACTGCTCGGCACCGTGTAGGTGTCGGAGTTCGGGGCGGCGCCCGCCACCGCACCGTCGGTGGCAGCCGGAGCTTTCATGAGCGACGGCGGCGTCGTCTGCTGGATCCACGCCTCGTCGCAGGTCAGCGTCATATCCGGCACGTCGCAGTGGGTCTGCCAGACCTGGCCGTCGGTGGTCAGGAGCTGGACCCACAGGTCGTTGCCCTGGGTGGTGATACCGACGCTGCAGCCATTGGCCGGGTAGCCGGTGTTGTCGCTCAGGTCATCCCAGGTGAAGGCGCCGACGGTGGGCGTGAGGTCCTGGCGGCCCACAGACGTGACACCACCGGAGATCACCGCGCTGAACTGCTCGTCGCTGGACGGGGCGACGCTGTCGATGTCGGCACAGGGACCGGTCGCACCGGTCGCACCGGTGGCTCCGGTCGCACCGGTGGCTCCGGTGGCACCGGTGGCTCCGGTGGCTCCGGTGGCTCCGGGCGGACCCTGGGGACCCGTGGAGCCGGTCGCTCCGGGCGGACCCTGCGGGCCGGTCGCACCGGTCGCCCCGGTCCCGGGCGGACCCTGCGGACCGGTGGCACCGGTCGCTCCGGGCGGACCCTGCGGACCGGTGGAGCCGGTCGCTCCGGGCGGACCCGTGGGGCCGGTGGGGCCGGTCGCCCCGCGGCAGTGGTCCTTGCCCTTGCCCTTGCCCTTCTCGCCGTGCGTGCCCTTGTGGTGGTCGTGGCCGTGACCGTCCTTGCACTTGTCACCGCCGCCACCGCCACCGCCGCGAGCCACGGTCCCCTGGGGGGTCATGCTCTCCGCAGCCGCGACGGCCGGGCTTGCCACCCCGGCGGTCAGGACGAGCGCGAGCGAGGCCATCATGCCCGCTCGCTTGAAGCTGTCGCGTGCCAGCGGCCCCAAAAGCGGGCGCCCTGCCCCTCTAGGACTCATGTTGTGCTGCCTCTCTGCCTGCGTGTCAATGTACGAGGAGGAATCTCTTGCGCAGAGTGTGAACGGTCATTCTTCGCCGAGACGCGTGCTTTACCGAGACGCGCTTTGGACATCAGCGAATCGGCCGAAGCGCCGAGGGCGAACGGGGTATTCGTGTGACAAGTAAGGCGTGATATCCGGGTCATGCCTTTGCGTGGATACCGAGTCCCGGATAGACCACGTGTCACAGTGGTGGCGCTCCTCGTATCAAGGGCCCCGCCCTCATCCAGGACCGGTGAAGCGTGACGAAGCAGAGCATCTGCCTGTGCATGATCGTGAAGAACGAATCGCGTGTGATCGAGCGGTGCCTCGCGTCCGTGCGCCCTCTGATCACCACATGGGTGATCTCCGATACCGGTTCAAGTGACGGTACGCAGGAACTGATCCGTTCCGCGCTCGACGGTATCCCCGGAGAACTCCACGAGGAGCCCTGGACCGACTTCGGGCACAACCGCACGGAGAACATCCGCCGAGCCCGCGGAAAAGCCGACTACCTCCTCACCCTCGACGCCGACCACGTCATGCGCCAGGACGCACCGCTGCCGCACCTGACCGCGACCTCGTACATGCTGAGCTACGACACACCGGGCACCCAGCACCGCTTCAAGCACCTCATGCGCGGTGACGTGGCGTGGCGCTACGAAGGCGTCACCCACGAATACCCCTGCACCGACGAGAAGGACGTCCAGGAGAACCTCGACGCCCTGGTCATCGAGGACCACGCCGACGGCGGCTGTCGCAGCGACAAGTTCGAGCGCGACGCGCGCCTGCTGCGGCAGGAGCTGGAACGCGATCCCGCCAACCCGCGGACCGTCTTCTATCTGGCCAACACCGAACGCGATCTGGGCCACGCGGAAGTCGCGATCGAGCTGTACGAACGCCGCGCCGCCATGGGCGGCTGGGCGGAAGAGGTCTACTGCTCGCACCTGGAGGCCGGCCTTCTCAAGGCCGACAAAGCCAACGACTGGCCGGGGGCGCTGGATTCCTTCTCCCGCGCCTGGGACTCGCGCCCCCAGCGGCTGGAAGCCTGCTACGAAATGGTGTCCCGGCTGCGCGGCCAGGGCCGCTATCAGACCGCGTACGCCATCCTCCGTGCCGTGGTCGGCCGGACGGCGCCGGCGGACCTGCTCTTCACGAAGTCCTGGGTGTACCAGTGGGGCCTGCTCTTCGAGTACGCGCTCACCGCGTACTTCGTACGCGATTTTCCGGCGTCGCTCCAGGCGTGCGAGAGACTCCTGAATACGCCGGGGCTGCCCGAGACCGTCCGCTCCCAGTCCGAGATCACCCGGGAGTTCGCGGCCCGCGAGATCGCCGTCATCCCGCAGCCCGCCTCCGGGCCCCGGCGGGCACAGGCCGTCCGGGCGGGTGCCGGCAAGGCGGCTTCCCGGAAGAAGAAGGCGGCCAGAGCGCGCAGGAAGTAGCGACGCGGGGCACGGCATCTGCTCCGTGCCCCGCGGTCGGCGAGGTGGGTCAGGCGGTGAGGGTCTCGCGGAGCTGCGTGAGGCCCCAGTCGAGGTCTTCCTTGGTGATGACCAGGGGCGGGGCGATGCGGATCGTGGAGCCGTGGGTGTCCTTGACCAGGACGCCGCGTGCCATCAGCTTCTCCGAGAGCTCCCGGCCCGTGCCGTGCGCCGGGTCGATGTCGACGCCCGCCCACAGGCCCCGGCCGCGTACCTCCCGGACCGCGCCCGTGCCCGTCAGCAGGCCGAGTTCGCGGTGCAGGTGGTCGCCGAGTTCCGTCGCGCGCTGCTGGTACTCGCCGGTGCGGAGCATCGCGACGACCTCCAGGCCCACCGCGCACGCCAGCGGGTTGCCGCCGAAGGTGGAGCCGTGCTCGCCGGGGCGGAAGACACCCAGGACCTCGCGGCTCGCGACGACCGCGGAGACGGGGACCACACCGCCGCCCAGGGCCTTGCCGAGGATGTAGACGTCCGGCACCACGCCCTCGTGCTCGCACGCGAAGGTACGGCCCGTACGGCCCAGGCCCGACTGGATCTCGTCGGCCATGAACAGCACGTTCCGGGCCGCGGTCAGCTCCCGTACGCCCGCCAGATAGCCCGGCGGCGGCACCAGCACGCCCGCCTCGCCCTGGATCGGCTCCAGCAGCACGGCGACCGTGTCCTCGTCGACGGCCGCGTCCAGCGCGGCGAGGTCGCCGTACGGGACGATGGCGAAGCCCGGCGTGTACGGGCCGTAGTCGGCGCGGGCCTCGGGGTCGGTGGAGAAGCTGACGATGGTGGTCGTACGGCCGTGGAAGTTGTTCTCCGCCACGACGATCTTCGCGCGCCCCTCGGGCACGCCCTTGACGCGGTAGCCCCACTTCCGGGCGGTCTTCACCGCGGTCTCGACGGCCTCCGCGCCCGTGTTCATGGGCAGCACCATGTCCTTGCCGCACAGCTCGGCGAGCTGTGTGCAGAACTCCGCGAAGCGGTCGTGGTGGAACGCGCGCGAGGTCAGCGTCACCCGGTCCAACTGGGCGCGGGCGGCGTCAAGGAGGCGGGGGTTGCCGTGGCCGAAGTTGAGGGCCGAGTAGCCGGCGAGCATGTCCAGGTAGCGGTTGCCCTCGACGTCGGTCATCCACGCGCCTTCGGCGGTGGCGACGACCACGGGCAGGGGGTGGTAGTTGTGCGCGCTGTGGGCGTCGGCCGCGGCGATGGCTGCGTCGGTTCGCGTCACGGGATCTCCGTTCCGTTGCGCCGTGAAGGGCGGTGCGGGCGGGGCAGGGGTGGTGCCCCTGTTTCTATCTTCACTCGGTTGATGGACGAAGGATCCATCACCGGCGGGCGTGCCCGCTAGGGTGGCACCACGTGCGGCGACTGGCGAACGTGGAACCGACCACGGGGGAGCCGCGCGGCGCAGCAGCCGAGTGGTGCCGCCCGCCTGGGTGCCCCGGGTCCGACGCAGACTCGACCCGGAGGTTCACCGTGGCCCCTTCGCCCGCCCACCCGGCCCTCGCCCGGACCGACCCCGAGCTGGCCGCCCTCGTCGCCGCCGAGGAGCAGCTCCAGACCGACACGCTGCGGCTCATCCCCAGCGAGAACTACGTCTCCGCCGCCGTGCTCGAAGCCACCGGCACCGTGCTAACCAACAAGTACAGCGAGGGCTACCCCGGCAAGCGCTACTACGAGGGCCAGCAGAACATCGACCCCATCGAGACCCTCGCCGCGGACCGGGCCAACGCCCTCTTCGGCACCGAGCACGCCAACGTGCAGCCCTACTCCGGCTCCCCCGCGAACCTCGCCGCCTACCTCGCCTTCGCCGAGCCCGGCGACACCGTGATGGGCATGTCCCTGCCGCACGGCGGGCACCTCACCCACGGGTGGAGCGTGTCGGTGACCGGCAAGTGGTTCCGCGGTGTGCAGTACACGGTGGGGCGCGAGGACGGGCGCATCGACTTCGACGAGGTACGGGACCTGGCGCGCGCCGAGCGCCCGAAGATCATCCTGTGCGGCGGCACCGCCATCCCGCGGACCATCGACTTCGCCGCCTTCGGCGAGATCGCCCGCGAGGTCGGCGCCGTGCTCGTCGCGGACGTGGCGCACATCGCCGGGCTGATCGCCGGCGGCGCGCACCCCTCGCCCGTACCGCACGCGGACGTCGTCACGACGACCACGCACAAGACGCTGCGCGGACCGCGCGGGGCGATGATCCTGACCCGCGCGGAACACGCGCGCGCGATCGACCGCGCCGTCTTCCCCGGTCTCCAGGGCGGCCCGCACAACCACACCACCGCGGCCATCGCGGTGGCGCTGCACGAGGCGGCGCAGCCGTCGTTCCGGGAGTACGCGGCGGCCGTGGTCGCCAACGCGAAGGCGCTCGCCGCGCGGCTCGCGGAGCGGGGCTTCTCGCTGGTCTCGGGCGGCACGGACAACCACCTGATCCTCATCGACCTCACCGGCAAGGGGGTCCCGGGGAAGGTGGCGGCGAAGGCCCTGGACCGGGCGGGCCTGGTGGTCAACTACAACACCGTCCCGTACGACCCGCGCAAGCCGTTCGACCCCTCGGGCATCCGGCTCGGCACGCCGTCGCTGACGTCGCGGGGGCTGGGGACGGCGGAGATGGCGCAGGTGGCGGAGTGGATCGACCGGGGGGTGGCGGCGGCGCGGACCGGCGGCACGGAGGGGGACGTGGCGCTGAAGGGGATCCGGGGCGAGGTGGCGGAGCTGATGGGGGCCTATCCGGCGCCGGGGCTGGCGGTGGGCTGAGCACGGGACGCCGTTGGCCGGTCGGCCGGGGCCGGCCGTTGTCCGGAGCCGTGCGATCGCCGGGTGCGTGAGCCGGAGGGCTCGCGCACCCGGGTGGCGCGGGTTCCGGCGGGCCTCAGTCGTCGAGGTCCAGGAGTACGCCGCGGGAGTCGGCCCGCTCGGCCGGTGCCGTCCGGCGGCGGCGGTACAGGCGGGGTGCGGCGGTGGCCAGGAGGGCACCGGCGGCCAGGCCGGGCAGGGTCCACCACCAGTTGGTGCCGGGCCCCGTATCCGGGTCGGCGGCGGCGGTCGCCTCGCGGCGGGCCGCCCGGTCCGTGTCCGTGGCCGCCGAGCCCTGGTCCGCCCCTTCGTCGCGGCGGCAGGCTCCGGCAGGCCCCCCGCCTCCGGTGCCGCGGCCTCGGTGCCGAACTGCGGTGGCATGTACCACCCGCTCTGCGCCTCCGGCCGCTCCGCGACCCCCAGCCGGCCGAGCAGCGAACCGAGCCGCCCCGGGTGCTCCACCCGCCGCCAGGTCAGCGCGGTCGCCGCGTCCCCGCCGGTGCCCCTGCTGACCACCGCGCCGCCGCGGGCGTCCGGGTAGACGGTGTCGACGCGCCACACGTGGACGTCGTGCTGGAGCCACGTCACCGTGATCTGCCGCGCGTCCGCACCGCCGAGGCCCGCTTCGGTGAGCACCGGGCCGACCCGTTCGCCGGCGCCGCCGATGGCCTTGTCGAGCGCGGCGTAGTCGGGGTGGGTGGCGTACAGGGCGGCGGCTTCGCCGCTGCCGCCGTTGACGAGCAGGACGCTCGTCGGACCGCCCGCGGCGGCGGGCGGGGCGAGTCCCAGGGCCGCGGCGCGCACTGTGTTCTTGGTCTCATTGGCCACGATCCGCAGCAGCCACGGCCGGAACGCCGCGCCGTCCCGGAAGCCGCCGAGTGCCCGGTATGCCTTGATGAAGGCGTTCTGCACCACGTCTTCGGCCTCCGCGCCCGCGCCCAGCAGCAGCGCGAGCCGGTGCGCGGTCTCCGCATGGGCGCGCACCAGTTCCGCGTACGCCTCGGTCTCCCCGTTCCGTACACGCGCCACCAGCCGCGCCTCACCCGCACCGTCCCCGCTGATCGCCGCCCCTCCCCCCGCCGCCCACAGGACCCGCCCGCGGACCGCCGCCGGCAGCCCCCGCATCCTCCCTACACCGCCGGGCCGAAACGCGTTCCGCACCTGAGAGAATGAGCCCCATGGCAGCCCCGACCCATCGCCCCCGCGTGCTCTCCGGCATCCAGCCCACCGCCGGCTCGTTCCACCTCGGCAACTACCTCGGCGCCGTCCGCCAGTGGGTGGCCCTGCAGGAGACGCACGACGCGTTCTACATGGTGGTGGACCTGCACGCGATCACGGTCCCCCAGGACCCCAAGGAGCTGCGCGCCAGCACGCGCCTGGCCGCCGCGCAGCTCCTCGCCGCCGGTCTCGACCCCGAGCGCTGCACGCTGTTCGTGCAGAGCCAGGTGCCCGAGCACGCGCAGCTCGGCTGGGTGATGAACTGCCTCACCGGCTTCGGCGAGGCGTCCCGCATGACGCAGTTCAAGGACAAGGCCGCCAAGCAGGGCACGGCCCACACGACCGTCGGCCTCTTCACGTACCCGATCCTGCAGATCGCCGACATCCTGCTCTACCAGGCCGACGCCGTCCCGGTGGGCGAGGACCAGCGCCAGCACATCGAGCTGACCCGCGACCTCGCCGAGCGCTTCAACACCCGCTTCGGCCGGACGTTCACCGTCCCGGCGCCGTACATCCTCAAGGAGACGGCCCGGATCTACGACCTCCAGGACCCGACGGTGAAGATGAGCAAGTCCGCGTCCTCGCCCAAGGGCCTGCTCAACCTCCTCGACGAGCCGAAGTCCTCCGCGAAGAAGATCAAGAGCGCGGTGACGGACACGGCCACCGAGATCCGCTACGACCCGGAGGCCAAGCCCGGCGTCAGCAATCTCCTCACCATCTACTCGACGCTCACCGGTGCCACCGTCGCCGAACTGGAGCAGAAGTACACGGGCAAGGGCTACGGTGCGCTCAAGACCGACCTCGCCGAGGTGGTGACCGAGTGGGTGACGCCCTTCCGTTCCCGTACGCAGGAGTATCTGGACGACCCGGAGACCCTGGACTCGCTGCTGGCCAAGGGCGCGGAGAAGGCGCGTGCGGTCGCGGCGGAGACACTTGCCGAGGCATATGACAAGGTGGGCTTCCTGCCCGCCAAGCACTGAGGGCCGTGAAGGAGACGCTTGTGGGGACCGTGACGGTCGGTGTATCGATCGCCGTCCCGGAGCCGTACGGCAGCCTGCTGCAGCAGCGCCGGATCAGCTTCGGCGACACCGCGGCCCACGGCATTCCCACGCACATCACGCTGCTGCCGCCGACCGCCGCCGACGCCGGGGCGCTGCCGCACATCGAACGGCACCTGGCCCAGATCGCCGACTGCGGGGTGCCCTTCCCGATGCGGCTGAGCGGTACGGACACGTTCCGGCCGCTGACGCCGGTGGTCTTCGTGCAGGTGGTGGAGGGCGCGGCGGCCTGCTCCTGGCTGCAGAAGATGGTCCGGGACGCCTCCGGGCCGCTGGCCAGGGAGCTGCAGTTCCCGTACCACCCGCATGTGACGATCGCCCACGACATAGACGAGGCGGCGATGGACCGGGCGGCGGCGGAGCTGGCGGACTTCGAGGCCGCGTGGTCGGTGGCCGGGTTCTCGCTGTACGAGCAGGACGCGGAGGGCGTGTGGCGGCTGGAGCGGGAGTTCCGCTTCGGCGGTGACTCGGCGCTGGAGGTGCCGGCGCAGACCCGCTCGGAGCCGGCCCCGTCGCCGGGCTGAGGCGGGCTCGCGGGGTCGGGAACTTCTCGCACTACAGCACGTAACGGCTCGTACGGAACATAGGGGCCCGTACGGCACATAAAACCCCGGCACCTCCTCCCGCGGCGCCTCCTTCCGCCCAGCGTGCCGCGTCACTTTCCCCACCCTCCCCACAGATAACCTGGCGTTTCCGGGGCAGACGCCGGTTCGTACGGCCGCCGCGCACCCGGTGGCGGCTCGGGGGACGCGACGGCAGGAGCGCAGCGTGGAGTGGCTGACCAGGTTGCCCGTCGTCGGCCCGTATCTCGCCCGGTTCATGCGCACCCGCCCCTACCGGGCCTTCGAGTACGTCCAGGCCCGGCACTGGAGCCGGCTCGCCGGGGCCGTGACGTTCAGCAGCTTCGTCGCCCTCTTCCCGCTGCTCACCACCGCCGCCGCGATCTCCGCCGCCGTCCTCAGCGACAGCCGGCGCAAGCACATCGAGAACTGGCTCACCAAGCAGGTGCCGGGCATCTCCGACCGGCTCGACATGAGCAGCCTCTTCGAGAACGCCGGCACGGTGGGGCTGATCTCGCTCGCCCTGCTGATGGTCACCGGCATCAACTGGATCAGCACCCTGCGCGACGCCCTGCGCGCGGTGTGGGACCGGGCGGACACCTCCGAGAACCTGTTCCTCGGCAAGGGCAAGGACGCCCTCATCCTGTTCGGCCTCGGCGGCACGGTGCTCGTCTCGCTGACCGTCTCGATCACGGCCGCGACCGCCACCGACGCCGTGCTCGGAGGGATCGGCATCACGGAGGGCGGCTGGGGCAGCGCGGTGCTGGAGGTGGCCGCGTTCGGCGCGGCCGTGACCGCGGGGTTCCTGCTGCTTGTCTACGTCCTGACCCGGCTGCCCGGCGTCCACCCGCCGCGGCGGCGGGTGGTGGAGGCGGCGCTCGCCGGGGCGGTGGGCTTCGAGCTACTCAAGCTTCTTCTCAGCGGCTACTTCAGCGGCGTCGCCGGACGGAGCGTCTACGGCGCCTTCGGCGTTCCCGTCGCGCTCGTCATCTGGATCAACTTCATGGCCCGCCTCCTGCTCTATTGCGCCGCCTGGACGGCCACGCCCGACGAGGTCGGGGAGCGGCCAGCGGCGGTGGATGACGTAGGCGACGATCGCGAGCAGCGCGACTGAGCCGATCGTGATGGCGAGCGCCGTGCCGACGCCGCCCTCCTCCTCGCCGTCCGCGGCGGTGGGCCTGGCGCCGTCGGACGCGGACGCCCCGTCGCCGGAGCCCTGGGTGCCGCCGCCGTCCTTGCCGGTCTCCTGGCCGGTGTCCTTGCCGGCGCCGTCCTCGTTCCGCATGCCCTCGGGCGGGACCAGCTCGCCGACCGGCTGCACGGCGGGCGCCGCCCTGAAGCCCCAGTCCAGCAGCTTGCCGGCCTCCTTGTAGACGGCGTTCGACTCGTCCTCGTCGGGGTGCATGACGGTGACGAGCAGCACCCGGCCGTCGCGCTCGGCGACGCCGGTGAAGGTGGCACCCGCGTTGGTGGTGTTGCCGTTCTTGATGCCGGCGATGCCCTGGTAGACGTCCACGTCGACGTCCCCGGTCAGCAGCCGGTTGGTGTTCTGGATCTCGAAGTACTCGCGCTTCTTGCCCTTCTTCCCGCCCGGGAACTTCGCCCGGGGGGTGGCGGCGTACGCGCGGAAGTCCGGGTTCTGCATGCCGGCGCGGGCGAAGAGCGTCAGGTCGTACGCGCTGGACGTCTGCCCCTTCGCGTCGTACCCGTCGGGGCTGACCACGTTCGTGTCCTCGGCGCCCAGCTCGCGCGCCCGGTCGTTCATGGCCTGCACGGTGGCGTCGACGCCGCCGTTCATGGCCGACAGCACGTGCACGGCATCGTTGCCGGACCGCAGGAAGACCCCGAGCCACAGCTCGCGGACGGTGTAGGTGAGGTCCTCTTTTATGCCGACGAGGCTGCTGCCCGCGCCCATGTCCTCCAGCTCCTCGGCGGCGACCTTGTGCTTCTCCTCCTTGTTGAACAGGGGGAGCAGGGTGTCGGCGAAGAGCATCTTCAGCGTGCTGGCCGGGGGCAGCTTCCAGTGCGCGTTGTGCGCGGCGAGAACCGCGCCGCTCTCCGCGTCGGCGACGACCCAGGCCCTGCCGGTGAGCTTCTTCGGCAGCTCGGGGGCGCCGGTGCCGAGATCGACGTGGGTGCCGGGCTGGCCGAGGAGGGTGCCCCCGACGTTCGACATCTGGTCGGGCGGCCGCGGCTTGTCGTCCTGGGCCGCCGCGGGCGCGACGCCCCCGAGCGACAGGAGCGTGGCGGCGGCGGCGAGCGCGGCGCCGCGGATAGTCACATGAGATGTCGGCACGTCGCGAACCTACCTGGAGTCGCCGTCGATGTGGACACCGAGGTGCGCTAGTTGGCCGAGGAGCGCCCCCGGATGGGGGCGGGTGGGACACGGGAGGGGTCCCGGGCCCCGGTTCTACGCTGAATCTACGACCGTCGCCGACAGAGGAGCGGTGGGCATGGGCTGGATCAGGAACAGGCTGTTCGGCGGGCGCGCGGGCCGGGGGCGGGGCGGCGGGGACGCGGCGTTGCCGGCACCGCCCGGGGACGGCGGCACCGGCGCGCGCAGCGGCGCCGGCGGCCGTGGCGACGAGATGGTGTGCGACTGCTGCAACGCGGGCTTGGCACGCGCGGAGGCGTACTACCTCCCCACGAGGACGGTGATGATCTCCGAGGCCCACTGGGCCGACTGCTTCGCGACGAACAAGGGGGTGTGGGAGATGTTCCTTCCGGCGGACCGGCTGCCTTCCGTGTTCGGCGATTTCTTACGGCAGCACGTCTCCAGCAACACCCCGTGGGCCGTGTGCGAGCGGTGCAGCGAGTTCTTCATCTTCGACCGGGCGGCGGCACGCGCGGACGCGCTGAACGACCACATCTCCGACGGCAACGGTGCGGTGGACCCGGCGGGGTGCGTACTCTTCGCGGCCCTGGGGTGGGAACGGGTGCACGGTTCGTGGCCGGAGTCGGTGAAACGGCCGGAGGTCGCCGACGTATGCGACTTCTGCGAGAAGAAGATGTACGTGGGCGAGATGTGGGGTTTCGTCGCGAAGGACACGCTGGCGCGGTACGAGGCGAACGGGTTCACCGACCACGACCGCCCGGTCCGCGAGGTCCGTACGAAGGAGGACGGGGAGACCGGCTGGGTGGAGTGCCAGGTGTGCCTGGCCCGGAACCTCAACCGGGGCCAGCGGGCGAACTACAGCCCCGAAGGGCGGGATTGGGGCGGCCCGGCCGGGGGCCCCGTGATCTAGGCTGCGGCGATGGCACGTATCGACGGTGACGCGGGGGAGGCGGGTGACGTGGGTGCGGCCGGTGCCCGGGCCCGGGTGAACGACTACGACGCCTTCGCCGAGGCGTACGCGGCGGAGAACGAGACCAGCCTCGTCAACGCCCACTACGAGCGGCCCGCGATGCTGGACCTCGCCGGCGACGTGACCGGCCGGCGCATCCTCGACGCCGGCTGCGGCGCGGGCCCGCTGACGGCCGCGCTCCGCGACCGCGGGGCCGTCGTCACCGGTGTCGACGCGAGTACGGGCATGCTGGCGCTGGCCGCGCGGCGGCTGGGCGACGGCGCGGACCTGCACCGGGCCGACCTGCGCGAGCGCCTGCCGTTCGCCGACGGGACGTTCGACGACGTGGTCGCGTCGCTGGTCCTGCACTACCTGGAGGACTGGGGGCCGACGCTGGCGGAGCTGCGGCGCGTGCTCAGGCCCGGCGGGCGGCTGATCGCGTCCGTGGACCACCCCTTCGTCGCGTACACGCACCGGGAGCCGGCGGCCCGACTACTTCGCGACCACCAGCTACACCTTCGACTGGAGCTTCGGCGGGCAGACCGTCCCGATGAAGTTCTGGCGCAAGCCGCTGCACGCGATGACCGACGCCTTCCCCGCGGCCGGCTTCCGCACCGCCGTCCTCAGCGAGCCGCGGCCGGATCCGGCGGCGCGCGAGCTGTTCCCCGACACCTTCGACGACCTGGCGACGAAGACCTGCTTCCTCTTCTTCGTGGCCGAGGCACCACCGGCGGCTGCCGGGTCTGTTCCCACCGGCTCCGCGTGAGCGCGTACGCGACCTCACCGTTCTCCGAGCCGGCGATCTGCTCCGGCCGGCCGCCCCGTCTCCGGAAACTCCCCACCCCTCGATCGTCACCCGCCCCGCACCACCGGATGGCCCCGGGTCCCGGGGCCGCCGGCGGCGTAACAAGGGGTGGCCGGGTGGTGAACGGTTAGCATCGCGGGCACCGTAGTCGAGGTCTGGAGTGCCGTCGTGTCCGTACCGCGCCTCGGGGTCGCCGTCCTGACCATGGGCACGCGCCCCGCCGAACTCGCCGCCCTGCTGGAGTCGGTGGCCGCGCAGCGGGTGCCGGCCGCTCGGGTGGTGGTCGTCGGCAACGGATGCCGGCTGCCGGATCTCGGCGACGGCGTGACCGCCGTGGAGCTGAGCGACAACCTGGGCGTCTCGGGCGGGCGCAACGTCGCGATCAACGAGCTTCGCGCCTTCGGCGACGTGGACGTGGTCGTCGACCTGGACGACGACGGGCTGCTGGTCGACAACGAGGTCTTCGCCCGGCTCCGCGACCACTACGCCGCCGACGAACAACTGGGCGTCGTCAGCTTCCGCATCGCCGACGCCACCGGCGCCACCCAGCGGCGGCACGTACCCCGGCTGCGGTCCGGCGACCCGATGCGCGGCGGAGAGGTGACCACGTTCCTCGGCGGCGGTCACGCCCTGTCGATGCGCATGCTGGACGAGGTCGGCACCTGGCCCGGCCACTTCTTCTTCACGCACGAGGAGACGGACCTCGCCTGGCGGGCGCTGGACGCAGGCTGGAAGGTCGTCTACGACCCCGAGCTGCTGCTCCAGCATCCGAAGACCTCCCCCGCCCGGCACGCGGTCTACTACCGGATGACGGCCCGCAACCGCGTCTGGCTGGCCCGCCGGCACCTTCCGTTCCCGCTGGTCCCGGTCTATCTCGGCACCTGGCTGGCGCTGACCCTGGCGCGGGTGCGGTCGGCGGCGGGGCTGCGGGCGTGGTTCGGCGGGTTCACCGAAGGGATGCGGACAGACTGCGGCGGGCGGCGGCCCATGCGGTGGCGCACGGTGTGGCGCATGTCCAGGCTGGGACGGCCGCCGATCGTCTAGCTCGCCGGGGGTGCGCGGGCCCGCGGGTCGGGGGCTCAGAGTGCCCCGGGCGTGGGTTCGCGGGGCGGGGTGCGAGGCTTGTCGCATGTACCTCTCACGCCGCAGCTCCTGGTTTCTGCTCGCCTTCGGCGGGTGGTCCTGGTTCATCTGGATCACGTTCGTCCGGAATCTGTGGAAGGACTCCAGCGGGCTGGCGTTCGAGGACGGCGACCCCACGGGGTACTTCTGGGTGCACCTCACGCTGGCCGTGACGTCCTTCGTGCTGGGGACGACGATCGGGTGGCTGGGCCTGCGCGGCGTACGGGCGGCGCGGCGGGCCGAGCGGGGTCCGGCGGACGGCGGGCCGGGCGGCGGGGCGGACGGCGGGGCGGGCGGGGCGGACGGCGCGGGCGGCTCGGACGGTGCCGGCGGCGCCGGCGGGGATGTGCGCGAGGCGGCGGCCGGGGCCGGGAGGTAGGGCCGTGGTCTTCGTGCCGATTGCGATCGGGATGCTGCTGCTCGTCGCCGGGGCGCACTGGTACGTGTGGCGGCGGCTGGTCCGGGACACCATGCGGCGCGGCGGCTGGCCGCGGCGGCTGGCGACGCCCGCCGTGGTGCTGCTGCCGCTGATGGCGTTCGCCGCGGTGGCCTCGGAGCGGGCCGGGGCGCCGATGCCGGTGCAGCAGGCGCTGGGGTGGCCGGGGCTGATGTGGCTGGCGTTGCTGCTGTATCTGCTGCTGGGGCTGGCGGTGGGCGAGCTGGTACGGCCGGTGCTGCTGCGGGTGCTGGAGCGGCGGGCGCGGCGGGCCGGCGGTGGTACGGGGGCCGCGGCGCCAATGGCCGAGGCGGAGCGCGAGGCGGCCGTCGCCGCCCTGGCGCAGCAGGTCGCGACGGCGGAGGCGGCGGACGAGGCGGCCGCGGCGGCCGGTGGCGGCAAAGGTGCCAGTAGCGGCGGTACGGGGACGAAGGCGCCGCTGCGGCTCGGGCCGGCCACCGAGGCCGGGGACGAGGGCGGCGCGGCCGACGGCGGCGACTCCGCGGCCGCGCCGGTGGGCGGGGACGTGTCGCGGCGGCTCTTCGTCGCCCGTACCGTCGCGATCGGCGCCACCGCCGTCGCCGCCGGGACCGTCGCGTACGGGGCGTACGGCGTGCTCGGCCGCGCGCCCAGGGTCAAGAACGTCACCGTCCCCCTCACCAAGCTGCCCGCGTCCGCCCACGGCTACCGCATCGCCGTCGTCAGCGACATCCACCTCGGTCCCGTCCTCGGCCGCGGGCACACCCAGCGGATCGTCGACACGATCAACGCCCGGCGCCCCGACCTCGTGGCCATCGTCGGCGACCTCGTCGACGGCTCCGTCGACCACCTCGGAACGGCCGCGGAGCCGCTGGGGCAGTTGGACGCGCGGGACGGCTCGTACTTCGTCACCGGCAACCACGAGTACTTCACCGGCGCCGACGGCGCCGGTGAGTGGCTCGACCACCTCCGCGAACTCGGCCTGCACCCGCTGGAGAACGCCCGTACGGAACTGGCCGGCTTCGACCTCGCCGGCGTCAACGACGTCTCCGGCGAGGACGTCGGCCAGGCCCCGGACTTCGCGCGCGCCCTCGGCGACCGCGACACCTCCCGCGCCTCTGTGCTGCTCGCGCACCAGCCGGTCGTGATCCACGACGCGGTGGACCACGGCGTGGACCTGCAGTTGTCGGGGCACACGCACGGCGGGCAGATGTGGCCGGTGACGTACATCGCGGAGGCGGCGAACCCGACGCTGGCGGGGCTGGAGCGGTACGGGGACACGCAGTTGTACGTCACGCGCGGCGCGGGGGCGTGGGGGCCGCCGGTGCGGGTGGGGGCGCCGTCGGACATCACGATGGTGCGGCTGGCGTCGCCGGGGGCGTGAGGGGCGCTCGTACGCGTACGTCCCGCGCCCGCCCGCGCGCGGGACGGGTCCGTACCCCTACGTCTCCGCCTCCAGCACCCGGCACAGCGCTCCCAGCGCCGCCGGGTACAGGTGGTCAGGCGGCGTCCCGTACCCCACCACCAGCGCCTCCCCCTGCACCCCCGGCGCCTCCCCCGCCGGGGCCGGCGCCGTGAAGTCGCCGCCCTCCTCCCACGCCGCGTTGCCGTACGCGTACGCCCCCAGCCGGGCCACCGCGAGCCCCTCATCCGCCGCCCGCGCCAGCACCCGCCGCTCGGTGCCAGGCGGGAGGCGTACGACGGCGTGCAGGCCCGCCGCGATCCCGGTGACGGTCACCCGGGGCGCCCGCCGGGCGAGTTCGGCGACGAGACGGTCGCGGCGGCGGCGGTAGCGCTGGCGGGCGGCGCGTACGTGGCGGTCGTAGCCGCCGGAGTCCAGGAACTCGGCGAGGGTGAGCTGATCGACCACCCCCGGCGGCGTACGGCTCAGCGACTGCACCGCGTGCACCCCGCGCAACAGCCGCTCCGGCAGCACCATCCAGCCCAGCCGCAGCGCGGGCGAGAGGCTCTTGCTGGCGGTACCCAGGTGCGCGACGTGCTCCGGGTCGAGGGACTGGAGCGCCCCCACCGGCTGCCGGTCGTAGCGGAACTCGCCGTCGTAGTCGTCGTCGAGCACCACCCCGCCCGTCGCCCGCGCCCAGTCGACGGCCGCCGCGCGCCGTTCGGGGGCGAGGGGGACGCCGGTGGGGAACTGGTGCGCCGGGGTGAGGAGGACGGCGCCGGCGCCGGTCGCGGGCAGGGCGGCGGTGGCGATGCCCTCGGCGTCGTACGGCAGCGGCACCGTCCGCAGCCCGGCATCGGTGAGGAGACGGCGGTGCAGCCCGAGCCCGTACGGCTCGACGGCGACCCGGCGGGCGCCCTCGGCCCGTAGTACCTCGGCCAGCAGCCGCAGCCCGCCGGTGAACCCGGCGCAGACCACGATCCGCTCCGGCTCCGCGTACACCCCGCGCGCCCGCGCCAGATACCCGGCGAGCGCCCGCCGCAGCTCCACCCGCCCGCCGGGGCCCTGGTGCCCGAAGGCCGCCGAGGGCGCCGCGGTGAGCGCCCGCCGCGCGGCGGCGGCCCAGGCGGCGCGGGGGAAGCGGGCGGCGTCGGGGGCGCCGGGGAGGAGGTTGTAGGCGGCCTGCCGGTCGAGGAGGTGGCGCGGCGGCTCGTGCGCGGGGGCGTGCGCCTGGGGCGTGGTGCGGCGGGGCTCGCTGCGGGCGGCGACGCGGGTGCCGGAGCCCTGCCGGGCGGTCAGCCAGCCCTCGGCGACGAGTTCGGCGTACGCGTCGGCCACCGTGTTGCGCGCCACGCCCAGGTCGGCGGCCAGCGCCCGGGACGAGGGCAGCCGGGTGCCGGGGGCGAGCCGCCCGGTGCGTACCGCGTCGCGCAGTGACCCGGTGAGCGCGGCACCGGCGCCGCGGGTGCCGGCGCGTACGTCGACGTGCAGGTCGAGGGAGCGGTGGAAGTCGCGCAGCTCCGCTGAAGTGGCCCAGGAATCCGCCATGGAAATGGACCATACATCTGGGATATGAAGATCTAGCGTGGGAGGCATGACTCAGCGTCTCGACCTCTTCGCACTCGCCCCCGACGTCCACCGCGCCCTGGTCAGGGTGGAGCAAGCGGCCAAGAAGGGCCTCGATCCGGTCGTCTACGAACTGGTGAAGCTCCGCGCCTCCCAGATCAACCACTGCGCGTACTGCATCGACATGCACTGGAAGGACGCGCGCGCGGCCGGCGAGACGGAGCAGCGGCTGTACCTGCTGAACGCCTGGGAGGAGGTGCCGCACCTGTACACGGAGAAGGAGCGGGCGGCACTGGCGCTGGCGGATGCGGTGACGGTGCTGACGGACGGGTTCGTACCGGACGAGGTGTACGAGCGGGCGGCGAAGCACTTCGGGGAGCAGGAACTGGCGCGGCTGATCGGGGTGCTGACGGTGATCAACGCGTGGAACCGGTGGTGCGTGACGAGCAGAGCGAAGGCGGGGGACTACACGCCGGGTCAGTACGAGCAGGGGGCGTGAGGGACGTGGCGGGAGGAGTCGAGGAGTTCCGGGCGCTGCACCACGGCAGGGAGGCGAGGGACCCGCTGGTGCTGCCGGGCCCGTGGGACGCGGCGAGCGCCCGCGTGTTCGCGGACGCGGGCTTCGCGGCGCTGGCAACGCCGAGCGCGGGCATCGCGAGGGCCCTGGGCTACGGAGACGGGGAGGCGACGCCCGTGGCGGAGATGTTCGCGGCGATCACGCGGATCACGCGCGCGGTGGACGTACCGGTGACGGCGGACGTGGAGGCGGGCTACGGCCTGCGGCCGCGGGAACTGGTCGAACGGCTGCTGGCGGCGGGGGCGGTGGGCTGCAACCTGGAGGACACGGTGCACCCGGGCAAGACCCTGCGGGAGGCGGCGGAACAGGCGGAGTTCCTGGCGGAGGTCAGGGCGGAGGCGGGGGACGGGCTGTTCATCAACGCCCGGGTGGACACGTTCGTGCGGGGGGTGGAGGACCCGGGAGCGGCGGTGGAACGGGGCAGGCTGTACGCGGCGGCGGGGGCGGACGGGGTGTACCCGATCGGGGCGCCGCCGAGGCACCTGGCCCTGCTGGCGCAGGAGACGGGCTTGCCGGTGAACGCCCTGGCGGCGGGCCCGGGTTCTGGTCAGGGTCCGGGGCCTGCGGAGCTGGGGAGGCTGGGGGCGAGCAGGATCACGTTCGGGGGCGGGTTGCTGGAGAGGACGCTGAGGGGGGTGGAGGAACTGGCGAGGGAGTTGGGGAGGGGGTAGGGCGGGGAAGGGAAGCGGGCCGGGCGACGGGGAACCGGGAGTCGGCGCAACGCAACCACGCACGCCGAGGGACGACGGGGTTACCCGGACGGAGGGGGGCCTGCCCCCGGGGGAAGGAAACCGGCCCCGGGGGAGCGCGCGCCGGCCAACCCCGACGAGAAGGACGCCCGGACGACGGGGAGGGCAGCGGGGTACGCGGCGGCCCGGCGGACGGCGGCTGCCGGCTCCGCTACGGGGGTACGGAGCCGGGGTGGACGAGGTCGCGTACGAGGAGGCCGGACGTGGGTTGTGAGCACTGGGCCCACCTCGACCGCAGGCCGGCGCCGCAGAACAACGCGGGCCCGACAGCACCGGCGATGGCCCGGGACAACCGGCGCTAGCGCCCTCGCCCCCACCCCGAACCGAGCCAGAGGACCGGCCCAGCCACCAGGCCGGAGAAAACCGACCGTAACTCGCGGTAACACCCCGGAATCCGACCGAAATCGACTCCCGGGCCCGGCCTTTCGCCCACCTACGCGCACGCACGGGACCAGGGCCCCGAACCCGCAGCCTGAGAGCCCCCGAGGGCACGTCAACGGGCCGAACTCGCGGTAACCCACGTCGAATACCATCCCAAATCACCCAAGGGGCCAGACTTTCGCCCACCCGCGCGCACCCACCGGCCCCCAGGCGGTCCGACGACACCCCAGGCGACTCCGAACATCCGCAACCGAGACAAACTCACGGCAACACCTTCAACCAACCAGGACAAATCACCCCCACGGGCCGACTTTCGCCCACCCACGCGCACGGTGACGACGTCGACCGGACAGACCCCAGAGCCGTGGGCCCGCCCCGTCCGCCGGGGCACATCCGCAACGGAGCGCAGCCATCGCCGGCTTCCGCCCCGGTCCGGCGGGGGCATCGGGGATGGGGGCGGCCCGGCTCCGTGGGTCCGCCGCCGTCCGGCGGGGACCTCGGCGATCGGGGAAGACCCGGCGTCCGGCGGCCCGGCCCGGTCCGGCGGGGGCATCGGCGATCGGGCCCGGCCGCCTCCGTCTTCCCACGTCGGCCGGGACCTCGGCGAGCGGGGAGGGCCCGGCGCCCGGCAGTCCGGCACCCCGTCCGCGGGGCTCCGCCTTCGTAGCGCAGTGTTAGGGTGCCCGCTCCCTCCGGGCCACCCATAGCCGCCGGTCTTTCGGGCCGGAGTCCGGTGTCAGGGGTGGGGCGAAGCCCCATCGCGAAGCGACGCTCCTCGCAGCGAAGCGGAGAGGAGCGCCCTTGACACCGGACGCAGGCCCGCACACTCAACAGCGGGGTGGCCCGGGGGGAGCCTTTACGACACGGCCACTCCCCTCGCCGCCACCCCCGGAACCGGCCCACCCCACGCACCACCGCCAACCCGGCACCGTACCCCCGCATCCGGTCCCACCCCCACGACGTACCAGCTCAACGCCCCGCTACCCCCGCGCTGTCAGAGCAGGCGCATACCCTTGGGCGGGCGTGAGGGGATGTACGAGAGGGAACGCAACAGACCCGGCGCATACCTTGGGCGAGCGTGAGGGGATGCACGGGCGTGAACGGAAGTAGCAGACCCGGCGCATACCTTGGGCGGGTGTGAGGGGATGCACGGGCGTGAACGGAAGTAGCAGACCCGGCGCATACCTCGGGCGGGCGTGACGGGACGTACGGGAGCGAACGCACCAGACCCGGCGCACACCTTGGACGGGCGCAAGGGAAGACGCGGGTGGCTGTCGACACAGCGGAAGAGGCCCGAGGCGCCGGGAAACCGCCCCCGGCTCAAGCCCCGCCCGCTACCCCGCAATCCGCCCCCGTGCAGAACGATGCCGTCATCTCGTCCACGACCTCCCGCTGCTGCGGCCAGGCCGTCTCCGGGCCCGAGGTCAGCAGCGCGTACATCTTTCCGTCCTCAGCCTCAAGGTCGTGCAGCAAGACCCGCCGCGGGCCCAGTTCCTCGTCGATGTACGAGTAGTCGTACTCCGCGGCGTGACCCAGATCCGCCAGCTCGTTGAGCCGGTAGCCTTCCGCGTTCTCCTTCGTGCCCTCGATGATCTGCACCGCCTCATACGGGCTGACCTGCTCGGTCACCTCGTAGACCTGGATGAACGCGCCCCCCGCGAACGGCTCTTCATAGAACACGGACACCCCGTCGACACGCCGCTCCCAATCCTCCGGTACGGCCAGCGAGTACTCGTTCTCCCTCGCAAGCGCATAGCCCGGCGGTACGACAGACTCCGAAGGCGACGACGACGGCGACGGCGGCTCGGACGACGGAGCAGGGTCCTCCTTCGGGGACTTGGGGTCCGCCGCGGCGCTGCGCTGCGGTTCTGCCGCCTGCTCGCCGTCGTCGTCCCCGCCGAGCAGCAGCCAGCCGCCGGCGATGAGCCCGCTGGCCACGATCACCACGAGGCCCACCACCGCCGCGATGACCCCGCCGCGTCGCCGCGGGCGCCCGGGCTCGATGCCGAGTTCGTAGCCGGGGTACGGGGTGTAGCCACCGGCGTAGGGGTCGTACGCGGCGTCCTGCCCGTACCCGTACGCCTGCTCTTGCTCCTGCCCGTGCACCGCCGGGTACCCCGGCTCCGGCGGCGGAGTCGCAGCCTGCGTCGGCACGTCCGGCGGCGGCGGCGGGAGTACTCCGGGGGCCGGTTCCGGGCCCCAGCCCGGTGCCGTGGGGGGCGGCGGGTGGGCGGACTGCGTCGGCAACTCCGGAGGCGGGGGCGGGGCCTGCACCTCGGGGCCGCTCGGCGCGCCCCAGTCGGGAGCCGTGGCCGGTGGCGGTGGGATGGGGCCGGGGGCTTCGGACCAGTCGGGCGCAGTCGGCGGCGGTGCCGAACTGCCGGCCCCCGCCCACCAGTCGGGCACCCTCAACGCCGGCGGCTCAGCCCTCGAACCGGTGGCCCCTTCCGGCACCCTCAACGCGGGCAGTTCAGCCCCTGCGCCCGCCGGCTCCGCCTCAGCATCCCGCGGCTCCGCCTCGGAGTCCTGTGACTCCCCCGGCAGCTCCGCGCCCGACGCAACCGGCGGCTTGGCATCCGAAACCGCCTCCGCACCGGCATCCGCCGACCCATCCGGCACATCCGGCACATCCGCAGGCGCCACCGTCGGCCGCGGCGGTACGTCGTCCTTCCCGCCCGCCGCCCAGTCCGGCCCCGCCGACGACGCGTCCGCAGCCCGGTCCTCCCACCACTCCCGCTCCGCTGCCGACGACGACGGCGACGGCGCCTCATCCGCAACAGAGTTCGTCGCTTCGTCGTCCCCGTCTTCCACCGGCCGGCCGGGAACCCTGTCCTCGGGCGCCGTGTCCTCGGGCACCCCGTCCTCCGGGACCTGATCCTGCGGTGGCGACGAGGCTGACACGTCGTCGGACTCCACGGCCGGAGTCTCCTCCCCCGCGTCCTCTCCGGATGTCGTCCCGTCGCCTACGGCCGGTGCATCCGGCTCCTCGTCACCCACGGGCGCCTCAGAGCCCCCCGTCGGCGCCTCCGCCGGCCGCGGCGGGATCGTCGGTGGTGGGGGGACCTCCGGTCCCTGCCGCCCCTGCTGTTCGTCCTCGTCCCCGTACGACCCGCCGCTGCTCATGTCAGTCTCCTGTCCCCCAGGTCTCCGAGAGCCCCGCACGGGCAACACAGCACGCCCCGCCCGGACTCGCCCCCGGCACCGCGCCCTCCGCCGGCACACCGAACCGTACCGAGGACTCGGCCCCTCGCGCCCCCGCCGCCCGACAACGCACCCGTCCGGATACGGCCCCCGCCCCCGATCCGGCTCCCCTCCACACGCCGACACCCCGCCCAGGCCGGCAAGCCCGGGCGGGGTGCCTTCAGACGCGCTACGGGCGGTAGACCTGACGCCCCTTGTACTGCCCGCAGTTCGGGCACGCGGTGTGCAGCGGCTTGGGCTCGCCGCACGCCGCGTTCGGGCACGTCATCAGCGCGGGCACGGAGACCCGGCCGCGCCACTGCGCGCGGTGGTGGCGGACCCGGGCCCGCGACTTCTTCCTGAACATCGAGCTGGACACGCTGGTTTCCTTCCTCCGGTGGACGTTCGCTGGGGTGCGGCGAACGCGGGCGGGGGATCCCGCCCGACCAGAGGCCGGAGAACCAAGGCTGTGTCTGGATGCACGTACGGACGCGCATGCGCACGCGTACGAGCGCAAAGCAAAGGCAACTGAGGAAGCACGGGGATACGTCCCGGAGACGAGATGGTCGAGCAGGGCAAGCCGAAGCAGCCCCGCTACCCGCGGGGCCGGCGCGAGGGCGCTAGTGCGCCTCGGGTGTGTCGACCGGCTCGGAGACCATGCGCCAGACCGTAGAGACCACCCCCGGCAGGCCGCAACCGAATATCCCCGCCACACAAAAACCGCGGCGGACCCTCCCCCAGGAGGACCCGCCGCGGCAAGCGGCAAACAGCAGGCGGCAGGCGGCAAACAGCGGCCAGCAGCGCCAGGCGGTCAGACCAGCCCGAGGCCCCGTACCGCCTCGCGCTCCTCCGCAAGCTCCTTCACCGAGGCGTCGATGCGGGTCCGCGAGAACTCGTTGATCTCCAGCCCCTGCACGATCTCGTACGCACCGTCCGCGCACGTCACCGGGTACGACGAGATCAGCCCCTCCGGCACGCCGTACGAGCCGTCCGACGGGATGCCCATCGAGACCCAGTCGCCCTGCGCCGTGCCGTTGACCCACGAGTACACATGGTCCACCGCCGCGTTGGCCGCCGACGCCGCCGACGAGGCGCCGCGCGCCTCGATGATGGCCGCGCCGCGCTTGGCGACGGTCGGAATGAACTCGTCGGCCAGCCACTTCTCGTCGTTGACGACCTCGGCGGCGTTCTTCCCCGCGATCTCGGCGTGGAAGACGTCCGGGTACTGGGTCGCCGAGTGGTTGCCCCAGATCGTCAGCTTCTTGATGTCGCCGACCGCTGCGCCCGTCTTCTTCGCGAGCTGCGACAGCGCGCGGTTGTGGTCGAGGCGGGTCATCGCCGTGAACCGCTCGGCCGGTACGTCCGGGGCGGCGGCGCGGGCGATGAGCGCGTTGGTGTTGGCGGGGTTGCCGACGACGAGGACCTTGATGTCGTCCGCGGCGTGGTCGTTGATGGCCTTGCCCTGCGGCTTGAAGATGCCGCCGTTGGCCTCCAGCAGGTCGCCGCGCTCCATGCCCTTCGTCCGCGGGCGGGCGCCGACGAGCAGCGCGACGTTGGCGCCGGCGAAGGCGACGTTCGGGTCGTCGGTGATGTCGATGCCGCGCAGCAGCGGGAACGCGCAGTCGTCGAGCTCCATCGCCGTGCCCTCGGCGGCGCCGAGGGCCGGGGTGATCTCCAGCAGCCGCAGCTTGACCGGCACGTCCGGGCCGAGGAGCTGGCCGGAGGCGATACGGAAGAGCAGCGCGTAGCCGATCTGGCCGGCCGCGCCGGTGACGGTGACGGTGACGGGGCTGTCGGGAGTGCGGGTCATGGTGATCTCTCCGATGAGGGGGCGCGACGTACGGGCTGGCGGGGCCCGGGCGGCCAAGGGCAGCCGTGCCCCCGGGGGGTCAATCTATCCGACTGGCACGGAGTGCCGGTGGGCGGCCGGTATGGGCCCGGTCACGACGGCGGGTGAGGCGGAGTTGCCGGTACGGGCGGGAAGGGGGGTTGCACCCTGCCCGACGCCTACGACGGCGACCACGGCACGCCTACGCCTACGGCCACGACGCCTACGACGGCTACGACGGCTACGACGGCTACGACGGCTACGACGGCTACGACGGCAGCGTCCCCTTCGTACAGGCCGCGGTCCCGTCCGGCAGTTCCGCACACGCCCGTACGGCGTCCAGTTCCTCCGCCACGACCATCGCCGTGTAGCCCTCGCTCGTCCCGGCCGACGAGTCCTCGCGTACCGGCTCCTCGCCCGGCACCTCGGCCAGCGCGGTGACCGTCGAGCCGGGCTCCGCGGCGGTGATACGGGCCCATGCCGCCTTGCAGGGTTCGCTGTAGCGGATCTCCAGGACCATGTCGCCGATGGTCGTCTCCGTGGTCGTACGGGCGAAGTCGCCGCCGCAGCCCATCTCGTCGGCGTCCTTGCCCGTGCAGTCGTCGCCCTGGCACTCCACGCCCTCGGGCAACTCCGCCGTCTCGGACGGCGACTCGGCCCCGGACCCGGAGCCCGACGACTTCCCCGCCGGGCTGGAGTCGGGCTCCGGGCCGCCGCGGGGCTTCTGCTGTTCCTCGACGCCGGGGTCGGAGATCAGGCCGTGGCCGACGTAGACGACGCCGACGCCGCTCCCGGCGAGCAGCAGGGTGACGAGGCCGGCGAGGAGCACGCGGCGCAGGGGCCAGTTCTTCCGCGCGGGCGCCGCGGCGGGCGGGGCGGGAGCGGGTGCGGTGGATATCGGCCGGGTACGTGCCGTCTCGCCGGCCGGCTCCGGTGCGGGCGGCGGGGTGGGGCGGGAGAGCGCGCGGAGTTTGGTGGTCTCGTCGGTATCCCGGGCGGCGGGGTCGATGGCGTGGCTTTTGGCGTTGCGTCCGGCGTTCCCCCCGGCATCGGCCCCCGTGCCGGAACCGTCGTCGCCCCCGGTGTCCGAACCGAGCCCGGCCCCCTTCGCCGCCGCAGCCCCGATCCCGGCCCCTATCCCGGCCCCGGTTCTCTCGCCGACTCCCGTCCCCGCGTCGCCCTCCCCGGCCGCCCCCGTCGCCCGCCGCTCCGGCGGCGGCGGAGGTCCGGGACGTACCGCCGAGCGCTCCGTCGCGTCCGGGTGTACGGGCCTCTCCGCACCCCGCGGCGCGCCCCCGGTCCCGCCGAGGGGCGCCGTCTCCCCCGCACCGGGTATCTCCTCGCCGCGTCCCCTGCCCCGGCCCAGGACCCCCCGCAGTCCCCGCCCCTGGCGGCCGGGCTCCGAAGCGGGCGGGGCATCCGAGTCGGGCCGTGCCGCCCGCAGGGCGCGTAGCGCCGACTCGTTCCGCAGCTCCGCCCGGCTCCAGGCGCGGTCCGCCACGCTCCACTCGGTCATGAGCTGGTCGTCCCGCGCGCCCGTCACCTCCGCGAACGCGACGACCGACTCGCGCGACGGCATCAGCCGCCCGTTGAGGTAGCGCTCCCACGACGACCTGCTGTACCCGGTGCGGTCCGCGACCTCGGACACGGTCAGGCCGCTGCGGTCTACCAGCCGGCGCAGGTGTGCGGCGAAGTCCCGGATCTGCGGGTCGAGCTCCTCCGGCAGCTCCTTCCAGCGAGGCATCGCTACTCCCTTGTTCCCCCTTGGCCCCCGTGACGCGCTCCCGCTCCAGCATCGCATCTGCCAGCGCGGACGTGGAGATCCCGGGTATGATCCCGCCCCCCGCCGGCCCCTTCGCGGACCCCGGCCAGACCCCCCGCCGACCCCAGCCGGGCCCGGTGCAGGCGCCGGCCCGTCAGCGTACGGAGAAGTGGACCGCGTCCTCCAGGAACGGCACCTCAAGCCACGGGTCCGGCATCGCGACCAGCGCCAGCAGCACGATCGCCAGGCCCAGCACCCCGAACGTCACGATGTCCGTGAACCGGGACCGCACCGCCAGCATGCCCACCTCCGGCACCGTCCAGCGCAGCACGCCGCCGACGAGCAGTGCCCCGCCGACGATCAGCGAGCCCTCGCGGAACGGGCCCGCGGCCACCGTGATCAGCCCGGCCGCCGCTATCGCGAGCACCAGGAGTATCGGCCACTGCCGCACCGGCGGCGGGGCATGGCCGGACGCCGCCCGGCCGCCGCCCTCGGGGCGGACCGTGCCGCGGGTGGGGAACGCCGTGCGGCGGGCCATCACGGCGCCGCCGGCGCGGCCGTGCCCATCCCGGACGTACCGGCGGCCCCGTTCGCCCCCGTCGCGGTCTCCGCCGCCTCCACGACGTTGACCAGCAGCATCGCCCGAGTCATCGGCCCCACCCCGCCCGGGTTCGGCGACAGCCAGCCCGCGACGTCCGCGACGCCCGGGTGTACGTCCCCGACGATCTTGCCGTGCTCGTCGCGGCTCACGCCGACGTCCAGGACGGCGGCGCCCGGGCGGATGTCGGCCGGCTTGATCAGGTGCGGCGAGCCGGCCGCGGCCACGACGACGTCGGCCTGCCGGAGGTGCCCGGCGAGGTCGCGGGTGCCGGTGTGGCACTGGGTGACCGTGGCGTTCTCGGACTTGCGGGTGAGCATCAGCGGCAGCGACCGCCCGATGGTGACGCCGCGCCCGACGACCACGACGTGCGCCCCGTTCAGCTCCACGCCGAACCGGCGCAGCAGCCGGATGACGCCGTTGGGGGTGCAGGGCAGCGGCGCCGGCTCGTTGAGCACGAGCCGGCCCAGGTTCGTGGGGTGCAGCCCGTCGGCGTCCTTGGCCGGGTCGATCAGCTCCAGCACCCGGTTCTCGTCGATGTCCCGCGGCAGCGGCAACTGCACGATGTAGCCGGTGCAGTCCGGGTCCTCGTTCAGCTCGCGGACGACCGCCTCGATCTGCTCCTGCGTGGCCGTGGCGGGCAGCTCGCGCTGGATCGAGGCGATGCCGATTTCGGCGCAGTCGCGGTGCTTGCCCGCGACGTACTTCTGGCTGCCCGGGTCGTCGCCGACCAGGAGGGTTCCGAGGCCGGGCGTGACACCCCGGCCCTTGAGCGCCTGCACGCGCGTGGCAAGCTCGGACTTGATCGCGGCCGCGGTGGCCCTGCCGTCGAGAATCTGGGCGGTCATGGCCCCATCCTCCCCGATGCTGCGGGTAACAGACCAATCAGCCGGTCTGGACAGCCGTCCTCGGGCCAGGTCAGTGTGTCAGTACTCCAAAACCGCGGAAGAAGGGCACCGTGAGCCTCCCCGACCAGAACAACCCCTACGGCGGGCCCCAGGGCCAGCAACAGCAGGCGCAGCAGCAGCCTGCCCAGCAGCAGCCTTACGGCTACCCGCAGTACCCCGGCGCCAGCCAGCCGTATCCGGCGTACCCGGGCGGCCCCGGCCCGTACGGCGACGGCGGCGGCTATCCGACGAGCATCCCGGGCAAGGCGACCGCCGCCCGCATCATGATGTTCATCTCGGCCGGGCTGCAGTCCCTGCTCTCAGTCGTGCTGCTCATCGGCATCGCGGTCGACCCGGATGCCTTCGAGGACGGCTTCGAGGAAGGCTCGGGCGTCGAGGTCCCGGCCGAGGCGGTGGCCGTGGTCGCCGGCATCTACCTGGTGCACGCGATCCTGGGCATCGTCCTCGCCTCGCTGTTCGGCAGGGGCGCGGGGGGCGTGCGCGTCGGCAGCATCGTGTGGCTGAGCTTCCTCATCCTCTTCGGTGTGGTGGCGCTCCCGTTCGGCATCATCTGGATCACGCTCGGCATCATCTCGATCGTGATGGTCGCGAACCGCGACTCCGGGCGCTGGTTCTCCCGCCCCAGGCCGTGACATTCGTCTACGTGTACGAACGGAGCCCCGCCGGCGAAGCGGGGCTCCGTTCGTCTGGGCCTGCCGGGCCCGCGGTCCTCAGTGGTAGAAGTGCCGTGCGCCGGTGAGGTACATGGTCACGCCCGCCTTCTGCGCGGCCTCGATCACCTGCTCGTCGCGGATCGAGCCGCCCGGCTGCACCACGGCCCGTACCCCCGCGTCGAGCAGCACCTCGAGACCGTCGGGGAACGGGAAGAAGGCGTCCGAGGCGGCGTACGCCCCGGCCGCGCGCTCCGCGCCCGCGCGCTGCACGGCGAGCTTCGCCGAGTCGACGCGGTTGACCTGGCCCATGCCGACGCCCACGGTGGCGCCGTGCTTCGCCAGCAGGATCGCGTTGGACTTCACCGCGCGGCACGCCCGCCAGGCGAACGCCAGGTCCGCGAGGCCCGCCGCGTCGAGGCCCGCGCCCGCGGCGAGCTGCCAGCCCGCCGGGTCGTCGCCCTCGGCCTGGAAGACGTCCCGCTCCTGCACCAGCAGCCCGCCGTCGACGGGCCGGAACTCCTGCCCGCGCTGCGGCGTCCCGGCGCTGCGCAGGATGCGGATGTTCTTCTTCCGCGTCAGCGCCTCCAGCGCCCCGTCCTCGTACTCCGGCGCCACGATGACCTCGGTGAAGATCTCCGCGACCTGCTCGGCCATCTCCTTCGACACCGGCCGGTTGACGGCGATCACGCCGCCGTACGCGGACACGGGGTCGCAGGCGTGCGCCTTGCGGTGCGCCTCGGCGACGTCGTCGGCGACGGCGATGCCGCAGGGGTTGGCGTGCTTGATGACGGCGACGCAGGGGCGCTCGTGGTCGTACGCGGCGCGGCGGGCGGCCTCGGTGTCGACGTAGTTGTTGTACGACATCTCCTTGCCGTGCACCTGCTCGGCGCCGGGCAGGCCGGCACCGGAGCCGTCGGTGTAGAGGGCCGCGGCCTGGTGCGGGTTCTCGCCGTAGCGCAGGGGGTTCAGCCGGGTGTAGGCGGCACCGACGAAGTCCTGCGGTCCTTCGTCCGCGGGGGCGTAGTCCGCGGCGAACCAGTTGGCCACGGCCACGTCGTACGCCGCCGTGTGCTGGAACGCCTCCGCCGCGAGCCGCTTGCGCTGCGCCAGGTCGAAGCCGCCGTCCCCGACGGCCTTGAGCACCTCGTCGTAGCGCGCCGGGTTGACGACGACGGCGACCGACGGGTGGTTCTTCGCCGCGCCCCTGACCATCGACGGGCCGCCGATGTCGATCTGCTCCACGCACTCGTCGGGCGAGGCGCCGGAGGCGACGGTCTCGGCGAACGGGTAGAGGTTGCTCACCAGCAGCTCGAACGGCTCGACGCCCAACTCCGCGAGCTGCCGCCGGTGGTCGTCGAGGCGCAGGTCGGCGAGGAGGCCGGCGTGCACCCGCGGGTGCAGGGTCTTGACCCGGCCGTCCAGGCACTCGGGGAAGCCGGTCAGCTCCTCGACCTTCGTCACCGGCACGCCGGCGGCCGCGATGCGCGCGGCCGTCGAGCCGGTGGAGACGAGCGCGACCCCGGCCCCGTGCAGCCCGCGGGCCAGCTCCTCCAGGCCGGTCTTGTCGTAGACGCTGATCAGCGCGCGGCGTACCGGCCGCCGGGAGTCAGCCCCGGCAGCCTCTTCCGACGCGGAACCTGCCTTGCCCGGGGACCCAGAATTACTCACCGAACCGAACCTTTCGATCCTCGACGCGGTACCCGTCCCGGGCCAGCCGGCCCACGACGTCGACGAGCAGCCGCCGTTCGACTGCCTTGATGCGCTCGTGCAGCGCCTCGCCCCCGTCCCTGTGGTCCTCCTCGCGGACCTCGACCGCGCCCTGCGCGATGATCGGGCCGGTGTCGACGCCTTCGTCGACGAAGTGGACGGTGCACCCGGTGACCTTCACGCCGTGCGCGAGCGCGTCGCGTACGGCGTGGGCGCCCGGGAAGCTGGGGAGCAGCGCGGGGTGGGTGTTGACGAACCGGCCGCCGAAGCGGGCCAGGAACTCCTTCCCCACGATCTTCATGAACCCGGCCGAGACCACGAGGTCCGGCTCGTACGCGGCCGTGGCCTCGGCCAGCGCCCGGTCCCACTCCGCGCGGGTGGCGAAGTCCTGGACCCGGCAGACGAACGTCGGCAGCCCGGCGCGCTCCGCGCGCAGCAGCCCGGCGGCGCCGGCCTCGGCGGTGCGGTCGGCGCCGACCGCGACGACCTCGGCGCCGTAGGCGTCCGCCCCCTGCCCGGCGACGGCGTCGAGCAGGGCCTGCAGATTCGTACCGGAGCCGGAGACGAGCACGACGAGGCGGGCGGGCGCATGCGGAACCACGGGGGATCTCTCTTCGGCGGGCGATTGTGTGTCCGTACGAGCCGCGAGACCCTGGGGTGCCAGGGGTCCCGGGGAGGGGCGGCGGACGTCTGCCACCATACCGGGCGTCCCCTGGCGGGGCCGCGCCAGGCCGGGCGGGGTAGCGTCTCCGGTAGCAGTTACGCGCGCCCGCGCACGCGCCCCGGCCGCGCGGGCAGACGACCTGAGGAGACGACGCCGTCCAGATGCAGCAGGACCGACGCCGCAGCGCGGCCCTCCGACGCCCCGTCCCCGCAGCGGCCGGGGGCCCTTCGCAGTCCCCCGGCTGGTTCGGCGCGCCCCGGGACGTGCTCGTGCCCGGACAAGGCGGCGTCGTGTACCGCGACTCCAGGCCGCCGTCGGACCCCGAGGCGCCGGCGCCCCCGCCGGAGGGCGGCGGGCAGGGCGGCCAGGGGACGCCGGGCGGACAGGGCGGCCAGGGGCAGCCGCAGGGCGGGCCGCAGTACGGGCCCGGGCCTTACGGTGCTCCGCCGCAGGGTCCGCCGCAGAACGGTCCCGGGCCGCAGGACGCGCCGCCGCAGGGGCAACCGCCGCAGGGCCCGCAGGGATCGCCCGGTGGCGGCGGCCAGGGCGGGCCGCAGCACGGCGGCCAGGGCGGTCAGGACGGCCAGGGCAACGGGCAGGGCAACGGGCAGAACGGCGGTCAGGACCAGCCGCCGCCCCCGTGGGGCAACCAGTGGAGCAGCCACCAGCCGCCCCCCGGGCACGGCGGTTGGGGCGGCGGCGACCACGGCCAGCAGGGACCGGGTGGCCCGCAGGGCCAGGGTCCCGGTCCCGGCGGCTCCGGCGACGGGCAGGGACCGGGCCGCGACAACGGCCGGGACAACGGCCGCGACAACGGCGACGGGCCGGGGAAGAACCTGCGCTGGGACCCGACCGACCCGGTGCAGCGCCGCTCGCGGTACGCGCTGCTCGCCGGCATGTGGGGCTTCTTCTTCGCCCTGTTCAACTGGTGGCCGCTGGCCCTGCTCCTCGGTTCGCTCGCCCTCTACTGGGGCATCGACGCGCTCCGCGGCAAGTCCCGCGCGCCGGGCAACGGCGCGGCCGCCAACGGCCGCGCCAACGGCGGCGGCACGGACGCCTACGGCCAGCCGGTGCAGCGCCGGGCCCGGGGCGGCCGCCCGCACACCACGGCGGCGATCACCGGCATCGTGGCGGCAGGCATCACGCTGTCCATCGTGCTGATCGGGTTCTCGGTGCAGATCGCGTACCGCGACTACTTCAGCTGCCGCAGCGACGCGCTCACCGAGGCGTCGAAGGACCACTGCACCAACGAACTGCCCAAGCCGCTGCGGACGTTCTTCGAGCGCGACTGAGCGCGAGCAGCAGAGCAGTCGGTCACGTACGTGCCCGGGCGCCCCGCTGCGGCGGCGCCCGGGCACGGTGCGTACGGCGTCGGCTCGTGCCGTACGGCGTCGGCTCCTCTCGCACGGCGTCAGTCGCCGCCCGGTTCCTCCTCCCACTCCTCCGCCAGCCGTGAACGCGGCTCCCACAGCGGCCAGCCCTGCCGCCCCCAGGTCCACCGCCGCGGCCGTACGCGCCCGCGGGGCGCCGCCACCGACGTCTGCACCGGCAGCGGCGCCGCGCCGCGCAGCCGGACGGCCCGTACCGTGAGCGCCACCGGCACCCCGACCACCGCCGTCCACGCCACCGCCGCACCGCCGGCCTGCCACCACACCGGCCCGAAGGCCGCCAGCGTCTCCGTGCCGAGCGGCCCGCCGGCGAGCCACGCCACCGCGGCCGTGCCCGCGCCGCAGCCGAGCGCCGCCAGCGCCGTCACCCACACCGTGGGCCACCACCGCCAACTCGGCTCCCGCTCCCCCGCCACCGGCGCCGCGGCCCGCCCCGAAAGGCACCCGACGACGATGCCCGCCACCGCAGGAACCGCCGCGGCGGCCCAGGTCAGCGGCCCGCCGGGGCCTTCCCCCGGCACCGCGGCGAGCAGCGGGAAGACGGGCTGCACGGGGTAGTCGGCGGCGCCCAGCGGCGTCACCGTGCTCCCCGCCCCGACGGCGAAGCCGGGCCCGAGCCCGTACGCCGCCGCCCACATCGCGGCGTTCGGCAGCAGCGCCAGCGCGAGGAGGAAGACACCGAACCGGCCGGAGACCGTCGTGGACAGGGACAGGAAGTGCTCCTGCGCGACGGCCGCGTGCGCGACAAGGGCGACCGCGCACAGCAGCGCCCCGCCGCCGAGCAGCGCGAAGACCCCCGCAGCGCCCGCCCGCGCGGCGGCCTCCGCGCGCGGAGCAGCCCCGGCCCGGGCGTCGGCGGCGCCCGGGTGCCAGCGGCGGGGCAGCAGCACGGCGGGCGTCCCGGCCGCGGACCACACCCCGGCGGCGGTGGCCGCCGCCACCGTCAGCGGCACCACCGCGGCGACGCTGGGCGGCGCGGCGTGCAGCGGCCCGCCCAGCGCGTAGCCGGTGACCCCGGCGGCGACGGCGAGGTAGCCGCAGGCCACCCACGCGCCGGTGGCCAGCGGCGCGAGCTGCGGCCTGCCGTCCTGCGGGGTGAGCGCGTCGCGCGCGCCGCGGTGCAGGAGGAAGACGGGCAGCGCCGTGAGCAGCAGCGGGGTGAGGCCGACGGGGGCGGGCGTGCCGGTGCGCGTCTCGGTGCGTACGAGATCGGCGCCGTGGGCGAGAAGCCACAGGTCGGCAACGATGTGCAGGGCGCCGCCCGGACCGCTGTCGGGGTATGGGGACGTGATCCACAGCAGCAGCACGAGCACGGCGAGAAAGCCGAGGCCGAGGCCGGCGGCGAGGAATCCGCTCGCCAGCGCCGCGACGACGGCGGCGCTGCGGGCGCCCTGGGCCTGGTGCCGGGGCGATAACGACGGGGCGAGGTCGGTCAATTGGCTCACGGCCGCCATGGTGCCAAATTAACCCGTTTCGCCCTGGTAACGAGCCTTTGCCCGTCGTGTTGGCCACGATGGTGCTATGGACCCTGACATATCCCCGCCGCCCGGGCCGCCGGTCCCGCTCGGGCCCCGGGAGAGGCGCCGGCGGCGGCGCGGGCAGGGGCGGTCTCCCGATCTGGAAGACACCGAGGAGATCCCGGTCGTGGGCCTGGCCGGGGCGGGGGCGGGGGCGGACACGTGGACCGGAGGGACCGGAGCATACGGACTTGGGCCGGCCGGCGGGACGCCCCGGAACCGGGCGGCGGCGGGCCGGGCGCACCGGGTCGGCGTGTACGGGAGCCAGGCGTACCGCGCCGGCCGGCGGGCCGCCGCCGCGCGGAACTCCGCGGCCGCCGCCGACACCACGGCCGCCGCCGCGGAGGCCGCGTACGACGCGCTCTACCAGCGCTGCGCCGCTGACGTCACCCGGCACACATACCTGCTCACCGGCGACCACGCCCTGACCCGCGACGCCGTCGAGCGCGCCTTCCACCTGGCGTGGGAGCGGTGGCCGGAGGTGGCCACGGACCGGGATCCGCCGGGGTGGGTGCGGGCGGCGGCGTTCGGGTACGTGCAGGAGCCCTGGGAGTGGCTGCGCGCCCGGTGGCGGCGCCGGGCGCGGCGCGGGGAGGCGGCGGGTGAGGACGAGCTCGGCCGGGACGGGGCGGGCGGGGAGGAGGGCTGCGGCGAGGAGGCGGACCGGCGGGTGTTCGCGGCGCTGCGGGCGCTGCCGCAGTCGTACCGCAGCGCCGTCGTCGTCTACGACGTCGTCGGGCTCGACCTGCCCGAAGCCGCCGCCGAGCTGGAGGCCAGCACCGTCGCCACCGCCGGGCGGGTCACGCACGCGCACGAGGCGCTGGCCGAAGCCGTGCCGGAGCTGGGGGCGCTGCCGGAGCGCAGGCGGGCGGAGGAGCTGCGCGCCCGGCTGCGGCGGTTCGCCGCGGCGCAGCCGATACGCACCCTGCCCCCGGGCACGGCACGGCAGCGCAGCGAGCGCCGTACCGACCGGCAGTTGCGCCGCTACGCCCTGCTGGCCGCCGTCATCTTCCTGATCGCCGCCGTCGTCTCCGTCACCGGTGAGATCCAGGCCCGCAACAGAGCCACGTCACCGGTGAAGCCGGCGTGGCTGACCGGCAGGTCCGTCTGGCCGCCCGCCCCCGGCCACGGCGCCCCGCCCGCACCGGGATTCCGTACCCCGGGCCCCGCCGTCGGCTCCGGCTACGGTCCGCCCGCCACGCCGCTCGCGCCCGGTCCAGCCGCCGCGCCCGCGGGCGAACGGGACCACCCGTCCGTGGGACCCGTCCGCGGCACGTCAGGTTGACGCGCACCTCCCCGGCACGCGAGAGCGGGCCCGCCCCGGGTGGGGCGGGCCCGCTCTCGTTCCGTAACGGGGGCCTCCGCCGAGACCTGCGCGGCGAGCCGCAATCAGCCCGCCAGCACCTCGCGGGCCAGCCGCGCCGTCTCCGACGGCGTCTTGCCGACCTTCACGCCCGCGGCCTCCAGCGCTTCCTGCTTCGCCTGGGCCGTGCCCGAGGAGCCGGAGACGATGGCGCCGGCGTGGCCCATGGTCTTGCCCTCGGGGGCGGTGAAGCCGGCGACGTAGCCGACGACCGGCTTCGTCACATGGGCCTTGATGTAGTCCGCGGCCCGCTCCTCGGCGTCGCCGCCGATTTCGCCGATCATCACGATCAGGTCGGTGTCGGGGTCGGCCTCGAAGGCTTCGAGCGCGTCGATGTGGGTGGTGCCGATCACCGGGTCGCCGCCGATGCCGACGCAGGTGGAGAAGCCGATGTCGCGGAGCTCGTACATCATCTGGTACGTCAGCGTGCCGGACTTCGAGACCAGGCCGATGCGGCCGGGCTTGGTGATGTCCGCGGGGATGATGCCGGCGTTGGACTGGCCCGGGGTGATCAGACCGGGGCAGTTGGGGCCGATGATGCGCGTCTTGTTGCCCTTGGCGCCCCCGTACGCCCAGAAGGCGGCGGTGTCGTGGACCGCGATGCCCTCGGTGATGACCACCGCGAGCGGGATCTCGGCGTCGATGGCCTCGATCACGGCGGACTTGGTGAACTTCTCCGGCACGAAGATGACCGTGACGTCCGCGCCGGTGGTGTCGATGGCCTCCTTAACGGAGCCGAAGACCGGGATCTCCGTGCCATCGAAGTCGACCTTCTGGCCCGCCTTGCGGGGGTTGACCCCGCCGACGACGTTGGCGCCGGACGCCAGCATCCGCCGGGTGTGCTTCTGGCCCTCCGAGCCGGTCATGCCCTGGACGATGACCTTGGAGTCCTTGGTGAGGAAGATAGCCATGGTTTTCTTCTGCCCTCTGTCCTTACTTGGCGGCCAGCTCGGCGGCGCGGTCGGCGGCGCCGTCCATCGTGTCCACCTGCTCGACGAGCGGGTGGTTGGCGTCGCTGAGGATCTTGCGGCCCAGCTCGGCGTTGTTGCCGTCGAGCCGCACGACCAGCGGCTTGGTGACGTCCTCGCCCTTGCTCTTGAGCAGTTCCAGGGCCTGCACGATGCCGTTGGCGACCGCGTCGCACGCGGTGATGCCGCCGAAGACGTTGACGAAGACGGACCGGACGTCCGGGTCGCCGAGGATGATCTCCAGGCCGTTGGCCATCACGTCGGCGGAGGCGCCGCCGCCGATGTCGAGGAAGTTGGCGGGCTTGACGCCGCTGTGCTTCTCGCCCGCGTACGCGACGACGTCGAGGGTGGACATGACCAGACCCGCGCCGTTGCCGATGATGCCGACCTGGCCGTCGAGCTTCACGTAGTTGAGGCCCTTGGCCTTGGCGGCGGCCTCCAGCGGGTTGGCGGCGGCCTTGTCCTCGAAAGCGACGTGGTCGGGCTGGCGGAACTCGGCGTTCTCGTCCAGCGACACCTTGCCGTCCAGCGCGAGGACCTTGCCGTCGGCGGTCTTGACCAGCGGGTTGACCTCGACCAGGAGGGCGTCCTCCTTGACGAAGACGGTCCACAGCGTCTGCAGGACCTCGACGACCTGGTCGGTGAGCTCGGCGGGGAAGCGCGCGGCCTCGACGATCTCGCGGGCCTTGGCCTCGGTCACGCCCTCGTTGGCGTCGACGGGGATCTTGGCCAGCGCCTCCGGCTTGGTGGCCGCGACCTCCTCGATGTCCATGCCGCCCTCGACGGAGGCCATGGCGAGGAAGGTGCGGTTGGCGCGGTCGAGGAGATACGACACGTAGTACTCGTCGGCGATGTCCGCGGTCTGGGCGAGCATCACCTTGTGGACCGTGTGGCCCTTGATGTCCATGCCCAGAATCTGGCCGGCCTTCACGACGGCGTCGTCGGGGTCGGACGCCAGCTTCACGCCGCCCGCCTTGCCCCGGCCGCCGGTCTTGACCTGGGCCTTGACGACGGCGCGACCGCCGAGTTCCGCGGTCACCTGGCGCGCCGCCTCGGGCGTGTCGATGACTTCGCCGGCCAGCACCGGTACACCATGCTTGGCGAAGAGATCCCTCGCCTGGTACTCGAACAGATCCACGCGCGTCCGTCCCTTGTGATTCAGTCGTGTCGCGTTGTAATGGCAGGGTCGCCTTGCAGATTAGCCCTGCCCGACAGCCCGGCATAAATCCGGGGTCACACCGGCGCGGTGAGAACGGTCACAAGTGCGGTTCCCGGGTGAGCGGGTACGGATGGGGCACGGGGGACTCCTTTCCGCGTCCCGCTACGTCGCCGCGGGGACGGGCAGCGGACGGCCCTCGAGCGCCGCCGCCATCACCTCGGGAAAGAGCTCGGGCGTACAGGCGAACGCGGGTGCGCCGAGGGCGGCGAGCGCGGCCGCGTGATCACGGTCGTACGCGGGCGCCCCTTCGTCGGAGAGCGCAAGCAGCGCGACGAACTGCACGCCGGACGCCTTCATCGCGGCGACCCGCTTCAGCATCTCCTGGCGTATGCCGCCCTCGTACAGGTCGCTGATGAGCACGACGACGGTGTCGGCGGGGCGGGTGAGGCGCTGCTGGCAGTACGCGAGCGCCCTGTTGATGTCCGTACCGCCGCCGAGCTGGGTGCCGAAGAGCACGTCGACGGGGTCGCTGAGCTGGTCGGTGAGGTCGACGACGGCGGTGTCGAAGGCGACGAGGCGGGTCGCGAGGGAGCGCATCGAGGCGAGGACGGCGCCGAAGACGGAGGCGTAGACGACGGACGCGGCCATGGAGCCGGACTGGTCGATGGCGAGGACGACTTCCTTGCGGACGGAGCGGGCGGCGCGCGCGTAGCCGACGAGGCGCTCGGGGACGACGGTGCGGTGCTCGGGGACGTAGTGCTTGAGGTTGGCGCGGATGGTGCGGTCCCAGTCGATGTCGCGGTGCCGGGGGCGCTGCACGCGGGCGGCCCGGTCGAGGGCGCCGGTGAGGGTGGCGCGGGTGCGGGCGGCGAGCTTGCGCTCCAGGTCGTCGGTGACCTGCCGGACGACGGTGCGGGCGGTCTCGCGGGCCTCGTCGGGCATGGCCTTGGCGAGGGAGAGGAGCGTGCCCACGAGATGCACGTCGGGCTCGACGGCGGCGAGCATCTCGGGCTCCAGGAGGAGCGAGGCGATGCCGAGGCGGTCGATGGCGTCGCGCTGCATGACCTGGACGACGGGGGTCGGGAAGTACTCCCGCACGTCGCCGAGCCACCGGGCCACCTGCGGCGCGGACCCGCCGAGCCCGGCCCGGCGCCGGCCGCTGCGGCCGGGTTGCTCTGCGCCCCCGTAGAGAGCTGCCAGCACCTGATCCATCCCGGCGTCGTCGCCACCCAGCGCGGCCCCGGTCCCGTCCCCGCCGCCTTCACCGCCCAACACCAGCCGCCACCGCCGCAACCGCTCTCCCGCGGGGGCGGCGGGAGATGTGGGTGTGGAGGTCGGGGGCACGGGGCGGGGTCGGGGGTGGAGTTACCGGGGGTGGGGCCGGCGGGGGCCGCGTCCGCGGAGCGGACAGCGAACGAAGGGGCAGAGGAGTCCGGAGGGGCGGGAGTTGGGGTCACGGGGTCGGTGGCGGGGGCCGCGGACTCGGCGGGGGTGGGCATCTTGGGCTCCTCTGCCGGGGTGTGGGGGTCTGGAGACGAACCGGGTGCGGGCTTCACGGTTGTCCCTCCTCGGTGCCGAGCAGGGCGCGGAGCGTGGGCAGGACCGCGGCCGCGCGGGCGATGTCGATCTCGTCGGCGAAGCCGGGCAGGCCCTCCGGCTCCGCCGGGCCCGCGGCGGAGGTGCCGCGGCGCACCAACTCTCCGATGGCGCGCCGGGCTCCGGGCTCGTACTCGGCGAACGTCCGCCGCAGCAGCGGCAGCACGTCCGTGAAGGCGTCGCCGGACAGCCCGGTCAGCCAGCCGTCGACCAGCGCGAGCAGCCGCTCGTCGTGGACGAGGAGCATGCCGCCGTCGCCGCCGAGGAAGCCCTCGACCCACGCGGCGGCGTCCGCGGGCGGCACGGCGTGCGACAGCGCGAGGCCCATGACCCGCTCCGCCTCCGCGGCCGGCATCCGGCCGCCGTCGAGGAGCAGCCGCACGGCCCGGCCCCGGATGAGACCGGGCACGGTGTCCCGGCCCGCCAGCACCCGCAACGCACCGGCCCACCGCCCCCGCAGCGAACCAGCCGTGTCAACGACCGCCGCCCCCGCCGCCGCACCGCCACCGGCGGCGTCCGGTCCGCGTCCTCCGTTCACCGCACCGCCGGAGGCGGCCGCCTCCGAACCGGCGTCTCCCGATCCCGTGCCCGCGTCCAGCAGCACCACCGCCGCGTGCACCGCGTCGACGTGCGTGCGCATCTCCTGTGCCCCGTCCGTGTCGAGACCCACGCACGCGGCCGGAAGGCCGACGAAGATGCGGTCGGCCAGACCCGTGGCGACCTCCGCGAGCGCCGCGGTCTCCGTGCCGCGGACGTCGCCGTAGCGGACGGCGCGGGCCAGCGCGGGGAGGGCCGCGGCCAGGTGGCCGACGTCGGTGTCGAGCGCGGCGCGGTCGGCGAGCGCCCGCATGGCGACCGGCAGGGCGTCGGTCAGCTCGGCGAGCAGGCACTGCTCGGCCAGCGCCGTCACCTGCGCCAGCGAACCGGCCTGCGCCGCCTCGTACTCGGCCTTGGCCGTGGCCGCCGCGACCACCGTCGTGCCCCAGAGCGCCGCCTCCACGACGCGTACGGACAGGTCCGGCTCCCACCGCAGGTTCCATGTCTCGCGGAACGTGCCGGTGCTCGCCCGGGAGGCCGCGGGCACGCCCCAGTCGATGCCGAGCAGCCGCAGCCGGTGCAGCAGGCGGCTGCGCCCGGCGTCGGTCTCCTTGCGCAGGTCGAGCTGCAGCTCGCGCTCCTCCGCCGCCGGCTTGAGCCGCAACGCCCGCTGCGTACGCGCCAGATCGCGCTGCAGCGGCACGGCGGGCGCCGACTCCGGCACCTCGCCGAGCGCGTCGCCCACGACGAGCCGGTCGGCGACGAGCGCCAGCGGCACCTCGGAGCCGTCGCACATCACGGCCCGTACGGCATCGAGCGTCTCGGCCAGCCCGGCGAGCGGGCGGCCCCGCATCGTGGCCAGCGCGGTGGCGAGCCGCACGGCCTCGATGACGTGTGCGGACGAGACCGTACGGCCCTCGGCGCGCAGCAGGTCGGCGACCTTGATCAACCAGCGCTCGATGGGCCGGTCCGGGACCTCGAAGAGGTGCGCGTACCAGCCGGGGGAGTCGATGCCCGCCCCGTAGCCGCTCTGCCGCGCCAGCCGGCGGTGGGTCCACGGCACCCAGGCCACCTCGGTCTTGACCTTGGGCAGGCCCTTGAGCAGACGGCGGTCGGCCGTGACGGTGGTACGGGTCCGCAGCGCGGGCACGTGCCACGCACCGCAGACGACGGCGACCTGCCCGTCGAACTCGCGCCGCGCCTCCCGCAGCCGCAGCCGCATGTGCGCTTCGCGCACCAGGTCCCGGTCGTGCCCTCCGTCCCCGTACCGCTCGCGCAACGCGCCCATCGCCTCGCCCAGCGCGACGAACGTCGCGGCGACGTCACCGCCGCCGGCCCCGTAGGCGTCCGGGCCCCGGAGGTCGGCGGTGGCGGAGCCCTCGGCGGCCGGCGCCGCGGAGTCCCCGGCACCGGTCGCGGTGACCGTACGACCGCCCCGCTCCCCCGCTTCCGCACCCGGTTTGGGCATGCGGTGCTCGATCGCGTCCTCCCACCACCTCTCCGGATCGTCGTAGCCGGCGGCCTCCGCGAGGACCGCCAACGGGTCGATGCGCAGCGCCTCGGGGTTGAGCCCCGGCACTTCCCCTCCCTGGCCTCCTGCTCCGTCCCCCTCGTCTGGCCGGCCTTCCTCCGGGCCCTCGCCCGGCCCCGGTGCGCCCGGGGCCAGTTGGCCGGCGCCGGCCATCGCGAGGGTGTGGGTGGCGGGAAGGTCGATGAAGCGGACCGGGACACCGTGGCGCAGCGCCCAGCGGATCGCGACCCACTCCGGCGAGAAGTGCGCCAGCGGCCAGAACCCCGCCCGCGCCGGCTCGTCCACGGCGTGGGCCAGCAGCGCGACGGGCGGCCGCATCTCCTCGTCGCCGGCCAGTCCCACGATCGCGTCCGCCTCCGGCGGCCCCTCGATGAGCACGGCCCGCGGCCGGTACGCGTCCAGCGCCGCGGCGACCCCGCGCGCGGAGCCGGGCCCGTGGTGCCGCACGCCGAGCAGCAGCGGCTCGACGGCCGCGGCGCTCCGCGTGCTCCCCTCCTCCACACCGCTCACAGCCCGCTCCCCCTCCACGACCCCGACTCCCCCGCCCAAGCGCTCCGCACCCCTCCCTGCCACGCCTGCGGCGACTCTCCCGGCCACGGATTCCGCGCCCCTCCCCGCCAGGCGCCCCGCGGCTTCCCCGGCCACGGGCCCGGTGCCGCTCGCGGCCACGGCCCGCGCGGCTTCCCCGGCCGCGGGCGCCGCGCCTCCCCCTGCCATGTGTCCCGCGTCCTCCTGCCGCGCGCCGGCGAACTCCTCCCCCGCATACGCCTCTTCCGCCACCTTCACCCCCTCACTCCCTTCCTTACTTCTTTATGTGCGGCACTCCGGTGGGGTCACGCCGTGAGCTCGCGGCAGGCGCGGTAGAAGTCCTTCCAGCCCTCGCGCTCGCGGACGACCGTTTCCAGGTACTCCTGCCAGACCACGCTGTCCGCCGCCGGATCGCGGACCACCGCGCTCTGGATGCCCGCCGCCACGTCGCTCGCACGCAGCACCCCGTCGCCGAAGTGGGCCGCCAGCGCGAGGCCGCCGGTGACCACGGATATCGCCTCGGCCGTCGAGAGCGTCCCGGACGGGGACTTGACCTTCGTCCGGCCGTCGGACGTCTGTCCGTCGCGCAGTTCGCGGAAGACCGTGACGACCCTGCGGATCTCGTCGACCGCCTCGGGGACCGGCGGGAGCTGGAGCGAGGCGCCGATCTGGGCGACGCGCTGGGTGACGATGCCGACCTCGTCCTCGGGGGACGCCGGGAGCGGCAGCACCACCGTGTTGAAGCGGCGGCGCAGCGCGCTCGACAGCTCGTTGATCCCGCGGTCGCGGTCGTTGGCCGTCGCGATGACGTTGAACCCCCGGACCGCCTGGACCTCGTCGCCCAGCTCCGCGATCGGCAGCGTCTTCTCCGACAGGATCGTGATGAGCGAGTCCTGCACGTCGGCGGGGATACGGGTCAGCTCCTCGACCCGCGCCGTCATGCCCTCCGCCATCGCCCGCATCACGGGGCTGGGCACCAGCGCCTCCCGGCTGGGGCCGGCGGCCAGCAACTGCGCGTAGTTCCACCCGTAGCGGATCGCCTCCTCCGGGGTGCCCGCCGTCCCCTGCACGAGCAGGGTCGAATCGCCGCTGACGGCGGCGGCCAGGTGCTCCGAGACCCAGGTCTTCGCCGTGCCGGGCACGCCGAGGAGCAGCAGCGCCCGGTCCGTCGCCAGCGTGGCGACCGCCACCTCCACGATCCGGCGCGGGCCGATGTACTTGGGCGTGATGGCCGTGCCGTCCGGGAGCGTGCCGCCCAGCAGATACGTGGACACCGCCCACGGCGACAGCCGCCAGCGCGGCGGCCTGGGCCGGTCGTCCGCGGCGGCGAGGGCCGCCAGTTCATGCGCGAAGGCGTCCTCGGCGTGCGGCCGCAGCGCGGCGTCCGCGGCCGCGGACCCGCCGGTGCCCGCGGACCCCTCGGACTCCGCGGCCGTGCCCGCCTCGCCGCTGCCCCCGATGGCCGCGCCTGCCCCTGTCGTGGTCGTCATCGTCCCCTCCTCGCCGACTCGGTCGCAGCCGCCGCCCGCTACCGCCGCGGTGACTGCGGAAACCACCATGCCGCACGGCACTGACACCGCCCCCGCGCCTGTGGACAGCGCAGGTCGGAGCCGTTGTCAGTGGGGGGTCGTAGCGTCGTGGGCATGGACGGGCTGAGCGAACGGTGGAGCGTGGATCAGGTGTGGGGGCTGGCGCCTGACGCCTCGTCACGTACGGCGGGCAGCAAGCTCGCCGCGGCCGGGCCGTGGGTGGAGTCCGGGGCCGCGGGCGAGGCGGTGTGGGGGCTGTGCCGCGGGAGCGGGAGCAGGCCGTATCAGACGGTGGTGGATCTGCAGGGCGCGGCGTACAAGTGCAGTTGCCCGAGCCGGAAGTTCCCGTGCAAGCACGCGCTGGGGCTGCTGCTGCGCTGGGCGCAGGGCGACGTACCCGGGACCCAGGCGGGAGCGCCGGTTCCGGAGTGGGCGGCGGAGTGGCTGGCGAGCCGCCGGGAGAAGGCGGAGCGGAAGGCAGCCGCCGGGCCCGCGGCGGAGCGGGCCCCGGATCCGGCGGCGGCGGCCGAGGCCCGGCGGCGGGCGGAGCAGCGGCGGCAGCGGATCGCCGCGGGCGCCGTGGAGCTGGAGCAGCGGCTGGCGGACCTGCTGCGCGACGGGCTGGCGACGGCGCCGCGGGGCGCGGTGTGGGAGGAGACGGCGGCGCGGATGGTCGACGCGCAGGCGCCCGGGCTGGCGGCGCGGGTGCGGGAGTTGGGGACGCTGCCCGCTTCGGGACCCGGGTGGCCGGCGCGGCTGCTCGCCGAGTGCAGCCTGCTGCATCTGCTGGACCAGGGGTTCCTGCGGCTGGACGAGCTGCCCGAGCCGCTGGCGGCGACGGTGCGGGCGCGAGTGGGCCTGACTGTCGACGCCGCGGGGCTGCTGCGCGGCGGCACGCTGCGGGACGACTGGCTGGTGCTGGCCCAGGAGGACGCCGACGACGGCAAGTTGGTCACGCGCCGCATCTGGCTGTGGGGCGCGGGCACGGGGCGGATGGCGCTGCTGCTGGCGTACGGCGCGGCGGGCCGGGCGCCGGAGCAGTCGCTGCCGACGGGCCTGCTGCTGGACGCGGAGCTGGCCTATCACCCGGGCGCGTACCCGCTGCGCGCGGCGCTGGGCACGGTCCATGCGGGCCCGCGGACCCCGGCGGCGGGGGGCGGCCGGGAGGAGCGGTCCCTGCCGCCGGGTTCCGGAGTGGCGGCGGTGGCCGCGGCGTACGGGGCGGCGCTGGCGGCGGACCCGTGGCTGGAGGGGATACCGGCTGTCCTCACGGACGTGGTCCCGGTGCCGGAAGAGGGCGACGGGGGCTGGCAGTTGGCCGAGCGCACGGGCGACCGCGCGCTGCCGCTCCACCCGGCCGCGGGGCGCGGCCCGGGCGTGTGGCAGCTCCTCGCGGTGTCGGGGGGCGGCCCGGTCACGGTCTTCGGCGAGTTCGGCCACGCGGGCTTCCGCCCGCTGACCACGTGGTCGGCGGGCACGGCGGTCCCGCTGACGGGCGCGGTCGCGGCGGTGGCGGGGGCGCCGATCGCGGCGGCGAAGGGCGGAGGCGCATGGCGCTGACGCGGAATCGGGAGGAGTTGCGGCGCGAAGGACCGGCGGGGGCCGGCCGGCGGGGCGCGAGGCGTACGGGACGGGCGGCGGCCGTCGTGGCGTCGGCGCGCGGGTGCGGGGTTCGGGCGGTGTGCGGGTCTTCGGAGGGGGTCGTATGACTGTGGGGACGGCGGTGGAGACGCAGGTCTTCGGGGGCTGGGGCGAGTTGGTCGGAGCGGCTGTCGTCGGGGGCGGGCGGCGGGGGGTCGACGAGGGGGCGCTGCTCGACGCCGCCGCCGCGGCCACCGTGCGGCGGCGGGCCGGGGTCGTGCCGGGACCCGCGCGGCGGCTGCCCGAGCCCGCCGCGCACGATCCGCGGCCCCGGCTGCCCGCCGCCGCGCGGCGGCGCCTCGCCGGGCTGCTCGCGGACCGCTCCGGTACGGGCGGCGGCACCCGGCGGCGCGGGCCCACGCCCGACCTGGCCGAGCTGATACCGGAGTGGCTGCGGCACGCCGTCGAGTGCGGCTACCAGGCGCCGCCCGAGTTGCTGCCCCCGCTGCTCGACGCCGCCCGGGCCCGTATCGACCTGCGGCCGCACGCGCTGGCCCTCGCCGGGCCGCGCGGACTGTGGCTCGCCGAACGGGCGCCGCAGTGGGCGCCGCTGCTGCGCGACGGCGCGGCCGGGCCCGCGCTGCCCGACCCGCGCGACGCGGGCGCCGTCCGCGCGCTGTGGGAGGAGGGGCCGCGGACCGGCGGGCCGGGGACCAGCCAGGTGCGCGGCGCGCTCTTCGCCGAGGTGCGCAGGGCCGACCCCGCGGGCGCGGTCGCGCTGCTGACCACGACCTGGCCGGCCGAGAAGGCGGAGGACCGGCTCGCGTTCGTGGAGCTGCTGCGCACGGGGCTGTCCCTCGCCGACGAGCCGTTCCTGGAGGAGGCCCTGGCCGATCGCAGCCGCGGCGTACGGGCCGCGGCGGCCGAACTCCTCGCCGGGCTCCCCGGTTCCGCGCTGGCCGGGCGGATGGCCGCGCGGGTGCGGTCGCTGGTGATGCTCGACCGCAGCGAGGAGCCGCCGGTCGTCGCGGTGGAGGCGCCGTACGAGTGCGACGCGGCCATGCAGCGGGACGGGATCGTGGCCACGCCGCCGGCGGGCATGGGCGAGCGGTCGTGGTGGTTCGGGCAGTTGGTCGCGGCGGCGCCGCTGGCGGTATGGACGGAGGTCTTCGACGACCGGACGCCGGCGGAGGTCATCGATCTGCCCGTCGCCGACGGCTGGCGGCCCGATCTGCTCGCCGCCTGGAGCCGCGCCGCCGCCCGGCAGCACGACGCCGCCTGGGCCCGCGCCCTCCTCGGCACCGCCCCGACCTCGCCGCCGAACGAGCCGCCGCCCTTCACCGCGGGCCCGCCCTCCCCGGCGCGCATCCCCGCACCCGGCAGCACGTCGGGCGGCGGCGAGCACGTTCCCGGGCGGGACCCGGCGCGGCTGCTCACCGCGCTGCCCGAGACGGAACGGGCCGCGTGGGTCGCCGAGTTCATCTCGGCGCACGGTCTGTCCGAGGCGTTCCGCCTCCTCGGCGCGTGCGCCGTGCCGTGGCCGGAGGAGCTGGGCCGGGCCGTGGTCGACGCCCTGGAGATCGCGCGGGACGGCGGCAGTTACCCGTGGAGCTTCAGCGGCGTGATGGGCCTCGCGGAGCGCTGCCTCGACCCCTCGTACGCCGTCCGCCTCGAACCGCTGGCCGCGATGCACGAGGAGGCGGAGGAGAGTTCGCCCGGCGCCGCCGGGTACTGGTCGGAGGCGTTCCAGCGGCTGGTCGCCACCCTGCGGATACGCGCCGCGATGCGCGACGAGCTGACCACGCCCGCTGCCCTGCGGCCCTGAGGGACGCGGGCGCGCAGGCGGTCACCCGCCGCTCCCGGTGGCGCAATGCGCCACCGGGTGCGCGCCCTCGGGGCGTACGCCCTACGCGCCCGCCGGCTCCCGCACGTGCGTCCGCACCCACTCCACCACTTCGGTCGTCGCCGCGCCCGGCGTGAAGATCGCCGCGACACCCAGCCCCTTCAACTGCGGGATGTCGTCCTCCGGGATGATCCCGCCGCCGAACAGCTTGATGTCCAGCGCGTCCCGCTCCCGCAGCAGCTCCACGACCTTGCCGAAGAGCGTCATGTGCGCGCCCGAGAGGATGGAGAGGCCGATCGCCTCGGCATCCTCCTGGATCGCGGTGTCGACGATCTGCTCCGGCGTCTGGTGCAGGCCCGTGTAGATGACCTCCATGCCGGCGTCGCGCAGCGCCCGCGCGATGACCTTGGCCCCGCGGTCATGGCCGTCGAGTCCCGGCTTGGCCACCACCACGCGGATCGGACCGGTGCCACTCATCGCTGCCTCCATCGCGCCGTCCCGCGCGTTCGTGAATCCTTCGAGGGTGTGAACGAACGTTATCCCCAGCATCGCGCACCCCGGCCGACCGCAACATCCGGGGAGGGGGAAATCACACGGGCGGCCACCGGCAAATCGGACAGCCGTGGCCCCGGTCTTACCCTCGGGTACTCGAAAAATCGGGCAAGTGCCCCGAACGCGCCCCGGCGAAACCAAGGAAAGATTGTCGAGCCGTGGGACGCCCGGTACAGTCGCGGCAGTCTCCTGCTCCCGAGGCGAAAGAGAAGTGGTGAACGACCGTCCCCCGCCGGGCTTCCCCACCCCGGCCTCTCCCGCTGGCGACGCCTCCGCCTATGGAAGCCTCGACAGCTACGGGTACGGCTACGACACCTCCGGCCACGGCGGCGGTTCCGGTGAAGAGCCTCTCCATCACGGCTATCAGAGCTACGACCAGAGCTATGACGGCTACGACGCGAGCCACTCGGCCGCGTACGACTCGGGCACCTACGCCACCACCGGCTACGAGGCCGGCGGCTATCTGACGCCCGACGCCACCACGTCGTGGGACACCGGTACGCAGTCCGCCGACTTCGGCGCGTACAGCGCGAACGGCCTGTACGGCACGGCCGATCCCTACGCCACTGACGCCCACGCCTCCGGCGGCTACGACGTCTCCGCGCTCTGGACGGAAGCAGCCACCGACACCCCGGCCGCCGGCGTTCCGACCGGCGGCATCCCGCGGCAGGCGGGCCCGGCCGACGACTACGGCTACCCCTCGGCGAGCGCCCCGGCCGCGCAGTGGAACACCACCGGCGAGTGGTCCGGCTGGGACACCGGCGCGCAGTACGACGGTGCGCAGTACGACGGTGCGCAGTACGAGGCCGCGCAGTACGACGGTACGCAGCACGGGGCCGCGGCGTACGACGGCACGCAGTACGACGGCACGCAGTACGAGGCCGTGCAGCACGAAGTCCCGCAGCACACCGGCACGCAGTACGACACCGCCGCCGGCTGGGACACCGGCCACTACGACACCGCGGCGTACGCGGAGGCGGCCACGGACACGTCGGGCTACCCCGACGCCACGGCGTACGCCGAAGCCACCGCGTACCCCGAGGCGTACGGCGACACCGCGGCGGCCACCGCCGCGTACGACGAGCACGCGGCCTACGCCCCGGACTTCGCGAACGCCGCGCACGCCGACCCCGACGCGACCTCCGCCTGGGACTTCGCCGCCCTCGCCGGGCACGACGGCGTCGCAGGCACCGGCGGCCCCGACAAGCCGGACGGGTTCGACCACCCCGACGCGCCCGGGACCCCCGCGACACTCGACGCCGACCCCGCACCCAGCACAGCGCGCCGGCCGGCCGGCGCCCCCGTCGGCCGCGCCGTACGCGCCCGCCGCCGCTGTCCCAAGCGCTCCGCGCTGCTGACCGTGGCCGTGCCGTCCATCGCCGTCGTCGGCGTGGCCGGTGTCGCCGCCGCGACCGTCACGGGCACCGGCAAGGGCGGCGCCGAGGGCGACGGCAAGACGACGCAGGCGGCTGCGGACACGGCCTCCGCGAAGACCTCGAAGGCCAACGCGGCGCTGGACACGCAGCTTCGCGGCGTCACCGAGGACGCCGACGACTTCGCCGACCGCGCCAGCCGCACCCAGGAGCGCATCGACCTCAAGGAGAAGCAGGAGGCCGAGCGGAAGCGGGAGGCGGAGGAGGCGGCGCGCAAGGAGGCGCTGCGCCCGAAGTTCGCGGTCCCGGTCGACAGCCCGGGGCTCAGCGCGTACTACGGCCAGGCGGGCGTCAACTGGATGTCCGTGCACACCGGCATCGACTTCCCCGTCTCGTACGGCAGCGAGGTCAAGGCCGCCACCGACGGCACGGTCACCACCCGCTACGACTACTCGTACGGGAACATGCTGGTCCTCACCGCCGCCGACGGCACCGAGACGTGGTACGCCCACCTCGACAGCTACGCCATCACCACCGGCCCCGTACAGGCGGGCGACGTCGTCGCCTACTCCGGCAACTCCGGCAACTCCACGGGACCGCACCTGCACTTCGAGGTGCACCCCGGCGGCGGCTCCGCCATCGACCCGCTCGCCTGGCTGCAGGAGAAGGGCCTCGACCCGCAGTAGGCGACCCGCAGCAGACCGCGCGGGCCGCGCGGCCCCGACGGACCGCAGCAGCCCGCGAAACCCGGGGGCGCGCGCCCTACAGCTTCTCCACCGGCGCGTACCGCAGCAGCAGCTTCTTCGTCCGGCCCCCGTCGCCGAAGTCGATCGTCGCCTGCGCGTTCGCGCCCGAGCCCGACACCTCCACGACCGTCCCCATCCCGAACTGGTCGTGCGTCACCCGGTCCCCCACCGACAGCGCGATCACCGGCCGCTCCGTCGCCCGCCCCGTGGCGAAGCCCGACGGGCCCTGCCGCGTACGGGGCGAGGACGTGGACGACGCCAGCGCCGCGGCCGCGGACTCCATCGGCGACCGCCCCCCGCCGCCGCCCCGGGTGGCCGAGGTGCCCGTGCGCCGCCACTCCAGATAGGCCGGCGGGATCTCGTCCAGGAAGCGCGACGGCGGGTTGTACGACGGCTGGCCCCACGAGCTGCGCATCACCGAACGCGTCAGATACAGCCGCTGCTGCGCGCGCGTGATGCCGACGTACGCCAGCCGGCGCTCCTCCTCCAGCTCCTTGACGTCGCCGAGGGCCCGCATGTGCGGGAAGACGCCGTCCTCCATGCCGCTGAGGAACACCACGGGGAACTCCAGGCCCTTGGCGGTGTGCAGCGTCATCAGCGTGATGACGCCGGAGCCGTCCGTCTCCTCCTCCGGGATCTCGTCGCTGTCGGCGACCAGCGCAACGCGCTCCAGGAAGTCGGCGAGCGTCCCCGGCCCCTCATCGCCCCGCTCCTGCTCGAACTCCAGGGCCACGGCAGCCAGCTCTTGCAGGTTCTCGATACGGGTCTCGTCCTGCGGGTCCGTCGACGCCTGCAACTCAGCGAGATAGCCCGTCTGCTCCAGCACCGCCTCCAGCACCGTGGCGGGCCCGGCGCCGGACTCGACGACCGTGCGCAGCTCCTCCATCAGCGTGTTGAACCGCTTGACGGCGTTGACCGAGCGGGACGCCATCCCGTACGCCTCGTCGACGCGCACCAGCGCCTGCGGGAACGAGATCCGCTCGCGCTGCGCCAGCGCCTCGATCATCGCCTCGGCGCGGTCGCCGATGCCGCGCTTCGGCACGTTCATGATGCGGCGCAGCGGTACGGAGTCCTCGGGGTTGGCGAGCACGCGCAGGTACGCGAGGACGTCGCGGACCTCCCTGCGCTCGTAGAAGCGGACGCCGCCGACGACCTTGTACGGCAGGCCGACGCGGATGAAGACTTCCTCGAAGACACGGGACTGTGCGTTGGTCCGGTAGAAGACGGCTACGTCGCCAGCGCGCGCCTCGCCGGCGTCCGAGAGCCGGTCGATCTCGTCGGCGACGAACTGCGCCTCGTCGTGCTCGGTGTCGGCGACGTAACCGACGATGCGGGCGCCGGCGCCCGCATCGGTCCACAGGTTCTTGGGGCGGCGGGAGGCGTTGCGCTCGATGACGGCGTTGGCCGCGTTGAGGATCGTCTGCGTGGAGCGGTAGTTCTGCTCCAGCAGGATCGTGCGCGCCTCGGGGTAGTCCTCCTCGAACTGCAGGATGTTGCGGATGGTGGCGCCGCGGAAGGCGTAGATGGACTGGTCGGCGTCGCCGACGACGCACAGCTCCGCGGGTCCCTCCGGGCCCGCCGTACGTCCCGCGCCGCCGTCCTCCGCCGCGGTCCCGTCCTCCCCCGCAGCCGTGTCCTCCGCCGCTGCCCCGTCCTCCCCTGGTACCTCGGCCGGCGGCCCGACCAGCTCGCGCACCAGCATGTACTGCGCCCGGTTGGTGTCCTGGTACTCGTCGACCAGCACGTGCCGGAACCGGCGGCGGTAGTGCTCGGCGACGTCCGGGAACGCCTGCAGCAGGTTCACGGTCGTCATGATCAGATCGTCGAAGTCCAGCGCGTTGGCCTCGCGCAGCCGCGACTGGTACAGCGCGTACGCCTCGGCGAGGGTCTTCTCGAAGCCGTCGACGGCCTGGGCGGCCCAGCTCTCCTCGTCGATCAGCTCGTTCTTCAGGCTGGAGACCTTGGCGCTGAGCGCCTTCGGCGGATAGCGCTTCGGGTCCAGGTCCAGGTCCCGGCAGACCAGGGCCATCAGCCGGCGGGAGTCGGCGGCGTCGTAGATCGAGAACGAGGACGTGAAGCCCAGCTTCTTCGACTCGCGGCGCAGGATGCGCACGCAGGCGCTGTGGAAGGTGGAGACCCACATCGCATTCGCGCGCGCGCCGACGAGCTCCTCGACGCGCTCCTTCATCTCCCCCGCCGCCTTGTTCGTGAACGTGATGGCGAGGATCTGGCCGGGGTGGGCGCGCCGCTTGGCGAGCAGGTACGCGATCCGGTGGGTCAGCACCCGGGTCTTGCCGGAGCCGGCGCCGGCGACGATCAGCAGGGGCGAGCCGGTGTGCTCCACGGCGGCGCGCTGCTGCTCGTTCAGCCCCGTGAGCAGCGCTTCCGGGTCCGTCACGGGGCGGGGTGCGCCATCGCGGTAGTACGGCTCGGGGGTGCTCGCGGCGAGGGCGAGATGACTGTCGTCGAAGAGGCTGCTCATCGTCCACAGAGTCTAGGGCGCCGCACCGACAACCTACTGCCGCAGCCCTCTTTCCACCCCAGCCCGGCGACCCGGCGGGCGGCCGCACCGCCTGACCGGGATGTCCTCCTTGCGCCGAACTGCTCCTCGGATCACGAAACGGTTTCGGGCATATCGAACATCAGACTTCACAGCAGTCCCACCGAGTGGCTACCGTGCACGACACTGCCCGGACGGAAGGAGTGGCCTGCCTTGGCTTCCCACCGAAAGCCGCGGACCCGGATCCTTGAGTCGCCGGCGGGGCGCCGTACCGCCGTCGGCGTCGGCTCCGCGGCGCTGGCCTCAGCGACGCTTCTCACCCAGGAAGCCGGCGCGACCCCGGCCGAGCGGTCGATCGAGGACGTACAGAAGGAAGTCGACCACCTCTACCACGAGGCGGAGCGGGCAACGGAGCGCTACAACGGCGCCAAGGAACACACCGCGCAGCAGCGCACCCGGGTCGAGCAGCAGCTCGACGAGGTGGCCCAGGAGACCGCGCGGCTCAACGAGTCGCGGCGCGAACTGGGCCGGCTGGCGGCGGCGCAGTACCGCACCGGGGGCATCACGCCCACCGCGACGTTCATGCTCGCGCCCGACCCGCAGACCTACTTCGACCAGGCGCACCTCATGGAGCGGCTGACGAACCGCGAGAAGACCGCGGTCGACCAGTTCCAGGTGCGCCAGGCCAAGGCGACCAAGAAGCGCACGGAGGCGCAGGAGAGCCTGCGCAACCTCACCGACTCGCAGGAGCAGCTCCAGGAGTCCAAGCAGGAGGTCCAGACCAAGCTGTCCGACGCACGCAAGGTGCTGGACCGGCTCACCGAGGCGGAGAAGGAGCGCCTCGCCGAGCTGGAGCGCAAGCGCGAGGAGGAGGCGCGGCGCAAGGCCCAGGAGGCCGCGCGGCAGGCGGAGTTGGAGCGGCAGCAGCAGGCCGAGCAGGAGCGCCGCGAGCAGCAGCAGCGCGAGCAGGAGCAGCAGAAGGAAGAGGAGCAGAAGGAGGAGCCGCCGCCCGCGGACCCCGGCCCCTCGAAGTCGGAGCAGGTGCTGGCCTTCGCCGAGGCCCAGTTGGGCAAGCCGTACGTGTGGGGTGCCACAGGACCGGACTCGTACGACTGCTCGGGCCTGACCCAGGCCGCGTGGCGGGAGGCGGGCATCTCACTGCCGCGTACGACCTACGACCAGGTCAACGCCGGCACACAGGTGGCCAAGGCGGATCTGCAGCCGGGCGACCTGGTCTTCTTCTACGACGACATCAGCCACGTCGGGATCTACGTGGGCAACGGGCAGATGATCCACGCTTCCAAGCCGGGCGACGACGTGAAGTACGAGTCGATCGACTACATGCCGTTCCACAGCGGGGTGCGCCCGGCCTGAAGGCGTGGGTTGCAGGGGGTCAGGGGGCCGGAAGAACGGTCCGGCCCTCAGGTCCAGGTGGTGGCGATGACGACGTTGGCCATGGTCAGGAGTCCGATGGCGGCGAAGTAGGGCTTCGGGATGCGCTCTTCCTTCCGCTTGATGAAGACCATGACGAGGATCACTATCAGGATCAGGCTCTTGACGCTGATCTTCGTCTGATCGAGTTCCACGTCATCGGCCTCGTTGAGACCGACGAGGATGAATCCGGTCACCAGCATGACCAGGGCGCCGTGCACCATCGAGGGCGCGATGCGCACGTCGCCCGTGCTCAACGACTTCAACTGGGTGAGCCAGCCGCCCAGCAGCGCGGCGACACCGATGATGTGCGAGGCGACGAAGAGGTTGATGAGTACATCCATGAGACGCGAGCGTAGCGGTCCGTAACAGCTCGCCCCAATGGGGGTGACCACTTCCGGAACATCGGTCACGGATGCCAACCCACAGATCACGGGGCCGTGTTCGGGCGATCACAATGTGTCACCGCCGGACAGGTCTGGTAAGTCTCTTTCATCCCCTCCTCCCGCGCCGCGCCCTCGGCTTAGCGTCTCCGCTCAGGTGGTCGGCTTCTCACCGCCGCCCGCGTCACCGGCGCGGCAGCGGGAGCAGACCGCCCCCGCCGAGAGCCGGCGGCGGTCCGCTCCCCCGTGCGGCCCGCCGCCGGACCGCAAGGAAGGGGTGAACGCCCGAGTGGCGTCCCACAGCAGGACCACGGCCCGTACCGCCGGGGCGATCATGCTCATCGGCGCCGCCACCGCCACCGCGCTCGGCGGCTTCGCGCACGCCGACCCGCCGCCGACCCCCGCGGAGGTCAGGGCCAGGGTCGACCGGCTGCACCACGAGGCCGAGCAGACCGTCGAGGAGTACAACGGCGTCAAGGAGGAGGCGGACCGTACCGAACGGGCCCTGGACGACCTCCGCGACGAGGCCGCCCGCAAGACCGCGCGGCTCAACGACGCCCGCAACGCACTCGGTTCCTTCGCCACCGCCCAGTACCGCAACGGCACCGCCGACCCCACGGTGCAGCTCGCCCTCTCCGCCGAGCCGGAGGACTACCTGCGCTCGGCCGCCCTGCTCGAACGGGTCGGCAACCGGCAGGCCACCGCGCTCGAAGGCGTCGGGCGGCAGTTGCGGGAGGTGGAGCAGGTGCGCGCGGAGGCCCGCGACCGGCTGGCGGAGCTGAAGGACGCGCGGGCGGAGCTGAAGCGGCACAAGGGCGCGATCGAGGACAAGCTCACCGAGGCCCGCGGGCTGCTCGACACCCTCACCGCCGAGCAGCGCGACGCCGTCCTCGGCGCCGACGGGCACGGCGGCGCGGGCGGCTCGGCGGGCGACCGGGCGGCGCGCGGCGCCGCGCGCGGGCCGGTGCAGGCGCCGAACGCCCGCGCCGCGCGCGCCGTGTCGTACGCCCAGGGCGCGGTCGGCAGCCCGTACGTCTGGGGCGCCGTCGGCCCCGCCGCCTTCGACTGCTCCGGACTCACCCAGGCCGCCTGGGGAGCCGCGGGCGTCTCCCTGCCCCGTACCACCTACACCCAGGCCGCGGCGGGCAGCACCGTCCCGCGCTCCGCGCTGGCGCCCGGGGACCTGGTCTTCTACTACTCCGGCCTCAGCCACGTCGGCATCTACGCGGGCGGCGGCCAGATCATCCACGCACCCCGGCCGGGCGCGACCGTGCGCTACGCGCCCGTGGACTCGATGCCGTTCGTGACGGCGGTACGTCCCGCCTGAGCCCGAGGAGGCGCCAAGAGGCGCGGGGGGCGGTCCGTCAGACCAGGCGGCGGGCCGTCGCCCAGCGCGTCAGCTCGTGCCGGTTCGACAACTGGAGCTTGCGCAGCACCGCCGAGACATGCGATTCGACGGTCTTCACGGAGATGTAGAGCTGCTTCGCCACTTCCTTGTACGCGTACCCCCGGGCGATCAGCCGCAGCACCTCCCGCTCCCGCTGCGTCAGCCGGTCCAGGTCCTCGTCCACGGGCGGCGCGTCCGTCGAAGCGAACGCGTCGAGGACGAAACCGGCCAGCCGCGGCGAGAACACCGCGTCGCCCTCGGAGACCCGGAAGATCGCGTCGACGAGGTCCGTGCCGGTGATGGTCTTCGTCACATACCCGCGCGCGCCGCCGCGGATGACGCCGATGACGTCCTCTGCCGCGTCCGACACCGACAGCGCCAGGAAGCGCACCGGCGCCTCGCCGCTCGGCGACTCCCCCATCAGCCCGGAGCAGCGGCGCAGCACCTCGACGCCGCCGCCGCCCGGCAGGTGCACGTCGAGCAGCACGACCTCGGGGCGGGTGGCGGTGATGACCGTCACGGCCTGCTCGACGTCCGCCGCCTCGCCGACGACCTCGACGCCGGTCTCGTCGGTCACCCCGATCTCCGCCTGCACCCCGGCCCGGAACATGCGGTGGTCGTCGACGAGCACGACCCGTACCCGGCGGCCCTCCTCCGGGCCCGCGCCGCCCGCCTGGATCCCGGCCGCCGGGGTCCCCGCCGCCGGGGTCCCGCCCGCTGCGTCGTCCGTCATCGTCCGCTCCTCACTGCGCCCACCGCGTCCGCGTGCGCGCTCACTCGGCGCGCTCCATCTCCAGCTCCACCTCGGTGCCCCCGCCCGCCGGCGTGCGCAGCCGGGCGGTGCCGCCGTTGCGCTCCATCCTGCCGATGATGGACTCGCGTACGCCCATTCTGTCGGCCGGGACCGCGTCCGGGTCGAAGCCGGGACCGCGGTCCTTCACCGAGATGAAGACCTGCCGCCCCTCGACCTCCGCGAAGACCTGCACCGGCCCCGCCTCGCCACCGTACTTGGCCGCGTTGACCATCGCCTCACGCGCCGCCTGCAACTGCGCGCTCAGCTTGTCGTCCAGCGGGCAGTCGCCGACGCACACCACCTCCACCGGCACCCCGTGGTAGTCCTCGACCTCCGCCGCCGTCTTGCGCACCCCTTCGGCGAGCGTCCCGGGCCCGGCCCCGCCCTCCTCGTCCTTGCCGGTCCCCTCCGGCTTGTACAGCCAGGTGCGCAGCTCCCGCTCCTGCGCGCGGGCCAGCTTGCGCACCTCGCCGGCGTTGTCCGCGTTGCGCTGGATGAGCGTGAGGGTGTGCAGCACGGAGTCGTGTACGTGGGCGGCGACCTCGGCGCGCTCCTGCGCCCGGATCCGCATCAGCCGCTCCTCGGACAGGTCCTGCACCATCCGTACGAGCCAGGGCCCCGCCAGCAGCGCCACGCCCACCAGTACCGCGAGCGACGCCTGCACCACCGCGCCGATGTGCCGGGTGGAGCCCTGCATGACGAATATCGCGCTGACCCCCGCACCGACCAGCAGCACCCCGGCCGCACCGCGCGCCAGCGGCAGGAACTTCGTGCGCCGCGTGACCGCCGCCCACTTCGCCCGCCGCGCGTTGTCCGCCTGCCGCCACACCAGGGCCACACCGGCGCCGATGAGCAGCAGCGGCCAGACGAAGGCGTTGGAGCGGCCCAGGTCCAGGCTGCCGGCGAAGATGCCGGCGCCGATGAGCAGGGCGAGGAGGGCGAGCAGTTGCCCCTTGTCGGGTTTGCGGAGCCGCTTGCGCCCGTCGGCGTCGACGTCGACGAGCGGCTTCTCCGCCCTGCCGCCCTGGCCGAGCGGGACGACGAACCAGAAGACCGCGTACAGCAGCACGCCCAGGCCGTTCGCCATGAGCAGGCCGAGGAAGACGATCCGCACCCACGACACCGGCAGCCCCAGGTGCCCGGCGAGGCCGCGCGCGACGCCGCCGAGCCAGCGCCCGTCGGCGCTGCGGTACAGCCGCCGGACGGGCCGCTCGTACGGGTCGTACGGGCCGCCGGGCGGGGCGGCGCCCTCGGGGGCGGGCGCGGCGGTGGGGGCGGTCATGCCATGCATGGTCACACGGGTGGGGCGGCTCTGGCATCAGGGTTGGCCCCCCATCGGTCCCCGGAGGATTTCAGGGTGGGCTCGGGGTAGTCCCGCCTCCCGCGCCGAGGCGGCGTCCGCCACCATGGACCCATGACGGACAGGAGCCCCGGCGCGGACGGGGGCGCATCCCCGGACGCGGGTGCGTCCCCGGGCACCGATGCGTCCCCGGGCGCGGACGCGGGCGCGCGGGACGCCGCGGGCGGCCGTGCCGCGGCGGAGGCCCGTATGCGTACGGCGCGCGCGGGGGTACGGGACCGGACCGGCGGCACCGCCGGGGGCCCGGCGCCCGGGACGCCCGACGGGTCGCCGGGGCGGCCGCGGCTGCGGCGCAGCCGCCGCTACAAGGTCGTCGGCGGCGTCTGCGGCGGCCTCGGCCAGTACTTCGGCATGGACCCCGTCATCTTCCGCGTCGTCCTCGGCGTGCTCACCGCGACCGGCGGCCTCGGCCTCGTCGCCTACGGCTTCGCCTGGCTGCTGATGCCGCTGGACGGCGAGGACGACAGCGAGGGCCGCCGCCTGCTGTCCGGCCGGGTCGAGGGCTCGGCGCTGACGGCGCTGCTGTTCGCCATCGTCGGCTGCGGCCTGTTCCTGTCCGTGCTGAACTCGACGGACACCCACTTCTTCGCCGCCCTGCTGCTCCTCTGCCTCGGCGGCGCCGCCTACTGGTCGCACCACCGCCGGGAGGCCGAGGAACTGGCCGCCGACGGCGTCCCCGTGGACGACGCCACCGCCCACGCCGTGGCCGACGCACCGCCGGAGACCGCGCCGCCGCCCGTGCCGTACTCCCCGTCCTGGTGGCGCGACCCGCTCACCAAGGACGGCGACTTCCCGCCCTACCTCTGGGGCCCCGACGACGGCGAGGGCGTGGCGGACGCACCGCCGGGCGGCCCGCCCGGCGCCGGCTTCCGCCCGCAGAATTCGGCGCCGGCAGGCGGCGGCCGGGACGAGCACGAGGCGGCCGGCATCGGCGGCTGGACGTTCCTCGCCGCCGCGGGCACCTGCGCCGTCGTCATCGGCGCCACCTGGGGCGCGGAGCCGCTGGGCACCACCCTGGCGTACGGCCTGGGCAGCGCGCTCGCCGTCTTCGGCGCGGGCTTCACGCTCAGCGCCTGGATCGGCCGCACCGGCGGCGGCACGGCCTTCTGGGCGCTGCTGACGAGCGTTCTGCTGGCCGTCGCGCTGTGGCTGCCCGACACCATCACGGCGGAGTGGGGCACGCGGAACTGGCACCCGGCGACGGCCGCGGACGTGCGCGACCGGTACGAGCTGGGCAGCGGCGAGGCCCGGCTCGACCTCAGCCGGCTCGATCTGGCCAAGGGCCGGCGGGTCGAGACGGCGGCCCAGCTGGGCCTTGGCCAACTGACGGTGCGGGTCCCCGACGACGTACGCGTGGAGGTGCACTCCCGGGTCGACATCGGCGACATGCAGCTCCCGCCCACCACGAGCAGCGGTAACCAGGGCGACGGCGACATCGACGTCTCCCCGCGGCAGGAGCGCACGACGGTGCTGGAGCCCACGGCCGGCGGGTCCGGAGCGCCCAGGGGGACGCTGGTGCTGGACCTGACGGTCTCGATCGGGCAGTTGGAGGTCCAGCGTGCGGCGTCATAGGTTCGAGCCCGCCAAGCTGGTCGCCGGGCTCGTGCTGCTCTCGGGCGCGGCGTTCGCCCTGCTCGACGCGGCGGACGCGCTGCGGCAGCCGGACTGGGTGCCGCTGGCCGTGGTGCCGCCGGGGCTCGCGCTGGCCGGGCTGGTCGCCGCCGTCGGCTACGGCGCGCGCCGCGCACGCCGGCGGGCGCGGGAGGCCCGCGCGGCGGCGGCGCGGGACCGGGACCCGGACGTCGACGTGGGCGCGGACCTGCGGGGGCTGCCGATGGACGAGCTGCGCGGGACGTACGACGCACGCTTCGGCGCCCGGGACACGGGCGGCCCGGGCGTGGACGGCCTGGGCGCGGACGGCTCCGGTGCGGACGGCTCGGGCGCCGGTGGTTCTTCGGCGGACGGGACCGCGGACGTGGACGGGGACGTGGACGGGAGCGGCCGGCGGCGCGGGCCGGGGAGCCGGGCGTAGCGGCGGGGACGGCGGGTGCGTGATCCGGCGCGGACGCCGAAGCTCCCGCGCTAGGCGAAGAGCTGCTGGCCCTTCCTGCGGCGGCGGACGGCGAGCACCGAGTCCAGCGACCAGTACGGCGCGCCCGCCAGGATCAGCGGAATCCACGCGATCATGTACGGCAGGTCCTGGCCGTAGTAGTACGGGTCCGCCGACCAGCTCATCGTGAACCACAGCGTCATCGACAGCAGCGCCCCGCCGGCCGCCGCCAGCCGCGCCCACAGCCCGGCGAGCGTGCCGAGCCCGACCGCGATCTCGCCGAGCGAGATGGCGATCCCGAACTCCGTCGGCGCCTGCTGCGCCAGGTCCACCAGGGCCGGGATGGCGACGTCGGGCAGGGTGTCCAGGGTGTTGTGCAGCGAGCCGGGGCCGCTGGAGTCGAGGAAGGCGTCGTCGGTGAGCTTGTCGAAGCCGGCGTAGACGAACGTGATGCCGAGGAAGATCCGCAGCGGCAGCAGCGCGAACCGGGCGGCGGCGGCGCGGAGTCCGCCGGGCGGCTCTCCCTGGGGCACCCTCCCGAGAACCGTGGTGCCGGACGCTTGGTCCTGTGCCATGTGTAGTCCGCCTCTCCTGCCGTGGACCGTGCCGGTGATCGCCCCGGCGCCGATACTTCATGTGTGGGAGGGGATACGTAAAGCGTTTCGTGAACGCTCAACCGGATCGGGTCGTTCGCGTCCGCCTCAGTCGACGATGTCGAGCAGGTACGGGGCGGACTCCGCGCCTCCGGCGGTGACGACCCGCAACTCCGTGCGGCCCGGCTCCACGTCCACCGGCACCGGGACCGTCAGCCGGGTGGCCGCGGGGTTGGCGAAGCCGCCGGGCACGGGGACCAGCGGTACGTACACGTGGACGGCGCCGATCCGCACGACCACGCGCGCCAGCAGCTCCGGCGACTCGGCGCCCGGCGGCACGAAGCCGGTGCCGCGCACCTCGATGTCGTCGCCGGTACGGATCGCGGTGTGCAGGTCGCCGGGCTCGCGGACCCGGACGACGGAGAGCACGGCGGGCCGCCCGCCGTCGACCAGCCGGGCGGCCAGGTGCACCGCCGCGCTCACCGCGGCAAGCGCCGCCACGCCCCAGGGCAGCCCGGGCAACTGCTCGGGCTGTCGGCCGAGTTGCACCAGGGCGAAGAGCAGGGCGGCGGCGGAGACGACGACGTACTGGACGTCGACGGCGGCGGCGCGGCCGGCGTCGTCGGTGAGCAGGTCGGCGCCGCGGGGGCGGGCGGCGCGGGTCTTGGTCAGCCCGCCGCTGCGCAGCCGGTACGCGACGACGGCGCGGGCGCCGAGGGCGGCGGCCCACGCGACGGCGACGGTGACGACGAGCCCGGCGGCGCCGCCGGTGCCGGCGCCCGTGCCGGACCAGCCGAGGCCGTCGAGGAGCCGGTCGCGCGCCGCGGAACCGTCGGCGAGGGCCAGCGCGAGGGCCAAGTGCAGCAGGGCGTACCCGGCGAGCAGGGTCCAGGCGCCGGCCACCGCGCGGCCGGTCGACAGCCGGCCGTCCTCGCCGACGACGGGGGCGAGGAGCCCGCCGCGGGCGCGGTTCAGCCACGCGGCACCGGCGAGGAGTCCCGCGGTCAGCAGGGCGGCGAGCAGCGCCGCGGTACGGGCCCGGGTCCAGCCGGGGCCGAGGGCGGTGAGCCCGATGACGAGGAGGAGGGCGAGCAGGCCGGCGCCGGTGACGTACAGGCTGCGCCGCCACAGCGACGCCAGCCACGTACCGCCCGCGGCGGCGCCGCGCTCGGCGAGGGTGTCGGCGGAGCGGGTCAGCTCGTCGGAGACCCACTGGCGGGAGGCGCCGGGCGAGTAGGCGACCCCGGCGGGCACGCCCTCGCCGGCGGCGAAGCCGTCGCGGCGCCGGGCGAACTCGGCGGCGGGGTCGGGGGGTTCAGGGGCGGGCGCGGGAGCGGAACCGGAGCCGGGTTCGAACCCGGGGGCGACGGAGCCGGACGGCTCGCCACCGGACCGGGAGACACCGGACCCGGACGGCTCGCCGGCCCCCGGCGATCCGCCCGCCGAACCGCTCCCGGCGCCGGGCAGGACGTTCGCGGCGCCCGCCTCGCCCGCCGTCGGCGTACCGCGCGTGCCCGAGTCCCCGGAGCCGAGCTGCGCAGGGACCTGCACGGCCCTCGTGGCCCTTCCGGCGTCCCCCGGCGGCATACCGCCCGCGGACCCTCCGCCTGCCGGCCCACCCGCCGCACCGGCACCAAGCGGTGCCGCGTCGCCCGCACCCGCCGGGCCCGCCGCAGGCGGCACCGTGTCGTCGCCCCCCGCTTCCACCGCCACCTCGTGCCCCCTTGACCGCAAGCCGTACATGTGATGAGAGCGAATTCTGCCCTACCGCCGCCGCGGCGGGGGCGCCGGGCCGCTCACTCCCACTCGATCGTCCCCGGCGGCTTCGACGTGACGTCCAGAACCACGCGGTTGACGTCCGCCACCTCGTTCGTGATCCGCGTCGAGATCCGTGCCAGCACGTCGTACGGGAGCCGCGACCAGTCCGCGGTCATCGCGTCCTCCGACGACACCGGCCGGAGCACGACCGGGTGCCCGTACGTGCGCCCGTCGCCCTGGACGCCCACCGACCGCACGTCCGCGAGGAGCACCACCGGGCACTGCCAGATGTCGCGGTCGAGCCCGGCGGCGGTCAGCTCCTCGCGGGCGATGGCGTCGGCCTCGCGCAGCAGGTCGAGCCGGTCCTTCGTCACCTCGCCGACGATCCGGATGCCGAGCCCGGGGCCCGGGAACGGCTGGCGCTGCACCATCGCCTCGGGCAGCCCCAGCTCCTTGCCGACCATCCGGACCTCGTCCTTGAAGAGCCGCCGCAGCGGCTCGACCAGCTCGAAGTCGAGGTCTTCCGGCAGCCCGCCGACGTTGTGGTGGGACTTGATGTTCGCGGTGCCCGTGCCGCCGCCGGACTCCACGACGTCCGGGTAGAGCGTGCCCTGGACGAGGAAGCGCACCGGCGCGCCGGTCTCCCCCGCCGCGGCCACGATCTCGGCCTGCGCCTGCTCGAAGACCCGGATGAACTCCCGGCCGATGATCTTCCGCTTCTGCTCGGGGTCGGACACCCCGGCGAGGGCGGCGAGGAACCGCTCCGCCGCGTCGACGACCTTGAGCTGCACGCCGGTCGCGGCCACGAAGTCCTTCTCGACCTGCTCGGACTCGCCCTTGCGCATCAGCCCGTGGTCGACGTACACGCAGGTGAGCCGGTCCCCGATGGCCCGCTGGACGAGCGCCGCGGCCACCGCCGAGTCCACGCCGCCGGACAGCGCGCAGATCGCCTGTGCGTCGCCGACCTGCGCGCGGACGGCGGCGACGGACTCCTCCACGACGTTCGCGGTGGTCCAGGTGGGGGCGAGGCCGGCGCCGCGGTAGAGGAAGTGCTCCAGGACGAGCTGGCCGTGGGTGGAGTGCATGACCTCGGGGTGGTGCTGCACGCCGTACAGCTTCCGCTCGTCGTCCTCGAAGGCGGCCACCGGCACGCCCTCGGTCGACGCGGTGACCGTGAAGCCCGCGGGGGCGGCGGAGCAGGCGTCGCCGTGGGACATCCAGACGTCCTGGCGCTCGGGGGTGCCCGTGAAGAGGGTGGAGTCGGGGCGGGTGACGTCCAGTTGGGTACGCCCGTACTCGCGGCTCCCGGTGTTGTCGACCGTGCCCCCGAGGGCCTGGGCCATGAGCTGGAAGCCGTAGCACATGCCGAAGACGGGGACGCCGGCCGTGAAGATCGCCGGGTCGATGCCGGGGGCGTCCGCCGCGTACACCGAGGAGGGGCCGCCCGAGAGGATGATCGCCTTGGGGTTCTTCGCCAGGATCTCCGGCACCGGCATCGTGTGGGGCACGATTTCGCTGTAGATCCGGGCCTCGCGCACGCGGCGCGCGATGAGCTGGGCGTACTGGGCACCGAAGTCCACGACGAGAACGGTGTCGGGGGTCGCTGAGGTCACTGCTGCGGCCTTCCGGCGGTGGGAGGGAGATACCGCCGAGTCTATCGGCTGGCGGCGTCTCACCATGCGGGCCGCCTTTGGCCCCCGGGGGCCGGGGGTGAATACTGGCGGCCATGCGCACGCGGAGCTTCCTCTTTACCTATGGCAACCGGCCCGTCCGGCTGCCATGGTCGTGCGCTTGAGCTGACAAGCGACTTCCCAGGCGCCCCGGGCCGGCAGGCCCGGGGCGCGCTGCGTTTGCCGCCGCCGGGCGGCGGGCTCCGGGGCCGTGACCCCAGGAGCGACGAGATGAACGCAACCCAGTCGGGCGACCGCACCACGGCCCCCGCGCCGACCGGCACCACGGACCGGACCGGCGCCCGCACGGACGAGGCGGCGACGGAGATCACGGACGCCCGCGAGCGGATCGACGACCTGGACACGCGGATCATCGCGCTGGTCGAGGAACGGATGGCGGTCTCGGCCCGCATCCAGAAGGCCCGCATCGCGTCGGGCGGCCGCCGGGTGAACCTCTCCCGCGAAATGGAGATCCTGGCCCGCTACCGCGACCACCTGGGCCGCCCGGGCACGACCCTGGCGATGACCCTCCTGGAACTCAGCCGCGGCCGGGTATGACCGCCGCCCGGATGCCCGGGTGCTCCGCCGCCATGACGGGGGCCGGAGCACCGGGACGCCCCGAGCCGGGCGGCTCGGGTCACCGTGCAGGACTCCCGGCCGGGCCCCCGGCCACCGGCTCGACGACCACAGCCCACACCACCTTGCCGACCCCGCCCCGCGCGGCGACACCCCACCGGGAGGAGAGCGTCTCGACCAGGAGCAGCCCGTAGCCCCCGGCCTCGTCGGCCGCACGCCGCACCGGCCAGACGCCTGAGGCATCGTGCACCTCGATCCGCACCCCGCCGTCCTGCCGTACGAAACGCGTCTGGACCTCCCGCCCCGGCGGTACACGGGCATGAACGACGGCGTTCGTCACCAGCTCCGACACCACCAGCACGGCCGGCTCCTCCAGCTCGGCCATCCCCCACCCGGCCAGCGCCTTACGCAACTGAGCCCGCGCCAGCCCCACGCACCTGGGATGCCTGCGCCACTGCCACTTCATCACGTGCATGTCAGGAATGCCCGCCTGATCGGTCGCCCTACTCGGCATCTGCTCCCGCCTCAAAGCTGGTACTCGGTCGGCTGCTGTGGACATGCCGCACAGTGGCATTACCGCTGGTCGCATTTCGATACCGCCCGCATCCCTCCTTCACTCGTTTCGGTATCACCTTGTATCTTCCCGGTCTCATCCGGAGTATCGTGAGGGCCTCAAGCAGCCAGGGGTGAGGCAGCCTATGGGCGAAGAAGTGGTGGCCATCAAGGCATTGGTCCGGCAGCGCCACCTCAGCTACGCGGGTTTCTGCCAGGAATGGGAGAAGATCGCGGAAGGGATTGACAAGAGGCTCAGCGGCAGCCACCCTGGGCACGCCCAGTTCTACCGGTGGTTAAAGGGAGACCTTCGGAGCGGAAAGCCTCGCACCGACTCCTGCAGAGTCCTTGAGACTATGTTTCCCGGCTGGACGATCGATGAGCTTTTCGCTCCTTACCGTGTAAGAGCGTCAGACAACCACCGGAAACTTCCCGGCCAGGGAAATCGACACCTCGACCTGACGGGTGTCTACATGTCCCGGCCGCAACTCCTGTCCGAGGTGCCGCTTGACGAAATGATCGAAAACGCCTCCCTCGTTCGGGCAAGCGGACTCTCCCTCAACCTTCTCGTTCAGCACTACCCGGACGCACAGATTCGC